>JBBKWQ010000181.1:0-12876 GCA_037969115.1 Ilumatobacteraceae bacterium | reverse complement strand
CGGTGCCCTCGCCGCCGCCGCCACCGCCGCCGCCGGCAACTCGCGCGACCGGGATCAACGTCACCCCGTCGACTTCGTACGGGTCGCCGAAGACGCGTTGGACCGACAGCGCGTCCCGTGTGCCGCGCAGGTTGTCGAGAACCGTCGATGTCGACGCATCGATCGTGTGAACGGTCATGTCGTACCTCCCTGGTTGAGTTGATTCCACGTTATGGCGTTCCGCGGCACGGCCCCAGGGCCGATCGTCCCGACCGGACCCCGCCGCTATTCACACGAGCAGGGCAATGCTTCGCACTTCGGGCAACCGAGCCGGAACCGGTCGACGACGGTAGTGAGGTTCACGTCGAGCTGGTTGGCGAGCGTGGCAACCCACGCCAGGACATCGCTGAATTCATGCTCGATCTCGCTGCGCGTGCCCTTGCGCACGGCCTGAGCCAGTTCGCCGAGCTCTTCGCAGAGCCACGCCACCGTCGGCGCAACGCCTCGGTCGCTGTCGCGGTCACCATACGTGCGGTCGATGACGTCCTGGAGCTCGTCGAGGTTCACGCGGGCTAGTTCCTGGCCGCGTAGTCGGCGATGAGTGCGTCGGCTTGCGATGCGGCGTCGGTCAATGATGTCTGCACATCGGCGCCGCCGAAGATCGCGGCGACGGCCCTGGCGGTGACCACGCGGACCTCGCGCTGCGGGCCGAGGATCACGCCCTGCAACGCCGGGGTGTCGGGCGAGGTGATGAGCTGATCGTAGGCAACACGGAAGCGGGGATCGTCGGAGTACTTCGTCGCCGCCGGCTCGAGCTCGAGTGCGTCCGAGCGCACCGGTACGTAACCCGTGGCAACCGCGAACTCTGACTGGATCTGGGCGCTCACCAGGTACTCGACGAAGTTCCACACAGCACTGGTGGTTTCGTCACCCTTCTCGTCGACGACCCAGAGCGAGGCGCCCCCGACGAGTGCTGTGGGTGTTCCCGACGGTCCGGGCAGGGGTCCGATCCCGACGTCGTCGCTCGTGATGCCGGGCACCAATCCGCCGTCGACCGCATTGAACAAGGTTCCGAGTCCGGCCGACGTGCCGATCGTCATGGCCGCGGGCTGGTCTTCGTCGGCCAGTTTCAGGAACGTCTCCAGGCCGCCGGGGTTGTCACCCACGTAGGCGGCGAGGCCGTCCTGGACGAGTGCCTGCACGAACGTGAGCATCTCGACGCCGGCGGGTCCGTCGTACACCACTTCGGTCGCCGGCGCGAGGCGACCATTGCCGTTGTTCGCGTACAGTTCGCCGTCGTTGGCGAACCACTGCTCGAGGAACCAACCGCCACCGGAATCCGTTCCGCTGTCGATGGCCAGCCCATAGGTGGACGCGCCCGAGTCGATCAGCTGCTGGCTGTACTGGCGGAGTTCTTCGAGCGACTGCGGCGGCGCATCGGGGTCGAGCCCGGCGTCACGGAACATCGCGCGGTTGTAGTAGAGCACGGGATTGCTCACGTTGAACGGCATCGACCACTGCACGCCGCCGGTCGTGTAGGCCGACAAGGTCGACGGCTGAAACGTGCTGGTATCGAATCCCGATGCCTGGAGGCACGCGCCGGCCGGGATCGCCGTGCTGCTGTCGGCGATCTGTTGTACGACGTACTCGGGAAACATCACGAGATCCGGGCGGCTGCCTTGGCTCGACTGCACGTACTTGTCGATGGTCGCGCCGTAGCCGCCCTGGTTCCGCGCGGTCACCACGACGCGATCCTGACTGGCGTTGTACGCCTCGGTGAGGCGATTCATCTCGACCTCGTTCTCGTTGTTCAGGCCGTGCCAGAACTCGACTTCGACGACAGCGTCGGCACCTTCGAGTGCGTCGACCGGACAGCTCGGCAGGTCCGACAGCGGCGTGGTCGTGGTCGTGGGAGGAGGTTCGGTGGTGTCGGGCACCGTGTCGCCGACGGTCTCGTCGTCGCCGGTCGTGGCCGGCGTGGATCCTTCGGGTGCCGTGCTGTCGTCGGGCTCGGTCACCTCAGTGGCAGTCGTGGCGGACTCGTTGCCGGCGTCGAGCAGCGAATCGCCGCCGCTACACGCCGCCGCGACCATCGACAGCCCGGCGAGCAGCACCACGATCGACCGACGGCGGTGCTGATCTCGGCGATGAGATCTGAGTGACGATGGCTTGGTCATCCTTTGACGGCTCCTGCAGTGAGGCCACGAACGAGTTGGCGTTGGAAGATGAGTAGGGCGGTGAAGATCGGAATGGCAGCGATGACGGTACCCGCCATCACCAGATTGGGGCGGTCGAGCGAGCTACTGCGCAGGAGCCGAAGTCCTGACTGCACGGTATTCCACTCGGCCTCTGTGGTGATCAGGTTGGGCCAGAGATATTGGTTCCAGCTCGACAGGAAGCCGAACAGCGCGAGCGCCCCGAGCGTCGGCCTGATCAGCGGCGCGGCCACGTGCCTGAGAAATCCCAGGTGCGTCACCCCGTCGACCCGCGCGGCATCACGGAGCTCGGAGGGTAATCCGAGCAGTGTCTGACGAACGAGGAACGTACCGAAGGCGCTCGCGAGAAAGGGCACGGCGAGGCCCTGGTAGGAGTTCAGCCAACCCAGGCTGTCGACCGTTCGCCGATTCACGACCAACGTCGCCTCGAGCGGCACCAGCAGGGTCGCCAAGAACACGATGAAGAGGGCGTTCTTGCCCGGGAACTCGAGGTAGGCGAACGCATACCCCGAGGTCAATGAGGTCGTGACCTGGGCGGCGGTGACGATGACGGCGACCACGAACGAGTTGAGCAGATATCGACCGAGCCGTCCCTCGGTCCAGGCGTCCTGGAACAGGGCGAGCGTGAACGGCCCGGGAACGAGTGGGTTCTTGAGCACCTGATCGCTCGGCTTCAAGGACGCGACGACCGTGGTGTACACGGGAAAGAGCACCACGAAGGTGATGATGCCGAGCATCGCGTACCGCCCCACCCTGCGTGCTCCGCTGGGCGTGGCGAACACCAGGCTCGGCTCGGCACGCACGATGCCTTTCGTGGGTCGTGCCGTGTCAGTCGTTGCCATAGTGCACCCGCTTCCCGATGCCGCGTAGCTGCAACAACGACAGCACGAGCATCACGAGGAACAGCAGCACAGCAGACGCCGCACGCAGGCCCTCGTTGTTCCGGATGATCGAGTCGCTGCCGTACGTGAGGTACGTGATCGTGGTGGTCGAGTCGTACGGGCGTGGCCCTCCGCTGGTGAGCAGATCGATCTCGCCATACGCCTGGAATGCCCGGGTCGTGAGCACGATGATGACGAACAGGAGCGTCGGTCCGAGCATCGGCATGGTGACCGACCAGAACCGCCTGACGCTCCCCGCCCCGTCGATCGCGGCTGCCTCGTGGAGGTCGCGGGGGATGCTCTGCAGTCCGGCTGTGATGAGGATGAACGTGAATCCGAGGCCGCTCCACACGCTCGAGAGTGCGACGGAGATCAGGGCCGTACCGGGGTCGTTCAGGAGACCGGGACTCTTGATCACGGGGAAGAGGTCGGTGAGCCAGCCGATGTTCGTCAGCACGCCGACCGACGGCTGGAGCAGGAACAACCACATCAGGCTGGAAACAGCCACCGAGGTGGCGACGGTGGAGGAGAACACGGCCCTGAACATGCCGATGCCGTGGAGGTGTTTGTCGGCGAGCACGGCCAAACCGATGCCGAGCACGAGTCCGAGTGGCACCGAGATCAGGGCGAACTTGGCGGTGACCAGGAGGGCGTTCTGGAATTCCGACGAGAGGAACGCTTCAGAGTATTGATCCCATCCGTTCGAGACGCAGTTCCGGCCGAGCGAATTGCATCGCTGCTGGCCCAGCACGATTGCCTTGCCGAGCGGGTAGAGCACGAATGCGACGAGCAGGAACAGCGACGGGCCGAGCATGGCCAGCGCGGTCGGCAGGTCGCGCCAGCGGCTACGTCTCCACGGTGCCCTCATCGCCGGAACCCTACGCGCCTTGCCTCGATCCGTTCGGTGCGGAACACCGAGATCAGCTCGTCGCTTCCCAGCACTTCCGGCGGCGCTTCGTTCGGAGGTAGCGTCGGTGTCGTGAACGAGCCCCCTCCGACGGATCCCGAGCCGGGGTCGAATATCCACGATGGGCGCGACGACCCCGTCGAGTCTGTTTCAGACCCGATCGACCATCTGGTCGACGACGAGCTCGATCTGGATGCGATCGAACGTGAACTCGACGGCGTCGAAGCGGCACTGCAACGGCTCGACGACGGCACGTACTGGACCGACGAGGTCACCGGCGAGCCGATACCCGACGCTGCGTTGAGCACGAACCCGACCGCGCGTCGGGAACACTGATTCCGTGCGGCGGAATCAAGCCACCTCACTGGCGATGCTCGCCGCTCTCGCTGCCGGCCTGGCTGCTGCCACGGCCAAAGTGAAAGAGGCCAGCGGCGCTTCGCCGCTCACCAGCCGTTTCAGCCGCTCGGCCCGAGTCTGGAAGCTGTCGGCGAGGAACAGTGCTCGCTTTGCTGTCACGAAGGTGCGACGTCTGGCCACTCCGGCCGAACGGCGCGCCGCACTCGACACACAATTCGCGATTCGTACGGCCGAGGACGTGGCGAAAGAACTCGGAGAGATGAAGGGTGTGCTGATGAAAGCCGGTCAGCTCGTCAGCTTCATTTTCGAGGGGCTCCCCGACGAAGCGCAGGATGCCCTGGCGGCGCTCCAGGCCGACGCAGCACCGATGGCGCCGACGCTGGCGGCCGGGGTGGTCGAGTCGGAGCTCGGCAGGCCGCCGGAACGAGCATTTCTCGACTGGAGCGATCTTCCCGTTGCAGCGGCGAGCATCGGTCAAGTGCACCGTGCAGTCACACACGAGGGCCGTGACGTCGCGGTGAAGGTGCAGTACCCGGGCGTCAGCGAAGCGATCGAGGCCGACCTGGAAGCGACGCAGGTCATGTACGGCGTGTTCTCGGCAATGATGCTGAAAGGGCTCGACGTGAAGGGCTTCGTCGACGAGCTGCGATCGCGTATGCGCGAGGAGCTCGATTACCGGCTCGAGGCGGCGAATCTCGATCAGTTCGCCGACATCTTCGCCGGACATCCCTGGGTCCGTGTGCCCCAGCTCGTGCCCGACCTGTCGACCGAACGCGTCCTGACCACGGAATGGGTCGACGGTCTGTCGTTCGACGAGTTCCGACGAACGGCGTCCGTCGAGACCAAGCAGCACGCAGCCGAAGTGGTGTGGCGATTCGCCCAGTTCGCCATCTTGCATCATCGAACATTCAACGGCGACCCGCACCCCGGCAACTACAAGTTCCATCACGACGGCAGCGTGACGTTCCTCGACTTCGGGCTCGTCAAGCGGTGGGCTCCCGGCGATTTCGAGTCGCTCGACCCGACGTTGCAGGCAATCATCGTCCATCGCGACCCCGAACGCCTGGTGCAGGCCATGGAGTCGAGCGGGTTCCTGCGGTCGGGTCACGGCCTCGACCCCGAGTTGGTGTTCAGTTATGTGAGCGGACCGTACGTGCCATATCTCACCGACGAATTCACCTTCAGCCGGGAGTGGATGCGGGACACGTTGAGCCGGATGTTCGACATTCAGGGCCCACACGCGGCGGTGATCGAGCAACTCAACATGCCCCCGACGTTCGTGATTCTCGACCGAGTGGTCTGGGGGATCAACGCGATTCTGGGCAAACTCGAAGCGCGCGGCCCGTGGCGTGCGATGTTGATGGAATACCTCGACGGAGCCGAGCCCGCAACCGAACTCGGCGCGGCGGAGGCGGCGTGGCGCCTCGCCCGGGAACGAAGTTCGTGACCGCTCAGACGCGGCTGGCAGGTCCTTCGCACCGCGAACATCTCGACCTGTTGGCCGTCGTCGACCTCTGTGCTCGGCGGCGTGCCGAGTCGCTCGTGTTGTTCGAAACGCTCGGTGGTTGGACTCGGTCCGACGATTCGTACGTGGCACTCACGTCACCCGATGACCCGTTCTCACGAGGCGACCCGATTGCCAGCGCCGTGCGGCGACGCTTCGCGTCGGCCGCTCATCGTCATGCCTGGCATGCCGAACTGTGGGCGGCGCGGATGCCGTTGATCCCGGGCGTCGACGTGCTGGACCGCACGGCAACGGCTCGTGCCCAGATCAACACCGACGACTTGAAGGGTGGTGATTCCGTGAGCCGCAGACTCGTCTACTTTCTGCGTCTCCGCACGATCGTGACCGAACTCGACGACATCGCCGGCGGCATCGACGCCGACCTCGATCCAGCGACGAGGCGCGTGATCGACCTCGTTCGGACCGACCTGACCGGGTTGCTCGACGGTCGCTTCTGAGCGCTTCAGTGGGGGGCTGAGGGTGTGGTTTCGAACGGCCTCGCGACCGGTTTCACGTTGCCGAGGCTGGCCACCATGCCGGTCGGGGGCCAATGCGCATCGCGGCTGTACGCCCATCGTTCCATCGGGTTGAGGTAGTACGCGTACGACTCGACGACCCGTCGAAACGACTCGTCGCGCTTCGAGGCGAGCCACACCGCTCCGCCCGCGACGGCGCCACCGATCATCCACCCGATGTAGAGCACCGGATACGCCGGGCCGAACCAGCGTGCCTGCCAGATGTGGACGTTTTCGTGGTCGGTGATGAGCTTGGCTCGGCGTGCACGCGAGACATCGCCTGCGCCCGAGATCACATTGCCGAGCGTGACGGCGAAACCCTGACGCGGCTGGAACCCGCGCCGGTACACGTGTCGGTTCTGCCGATGGCTGAGCTCGTGGACGTAGCCCGGCCGACTACGGACGACGCCGATGACTTGCGACGCGATTCCTGCCGCCGTCATCGTGGTCGTCCAGGTCGAGTCGAGGACGAATGCGGTCACGCCATCGGCAGAGGTCCATCGATACGTGCCGCGCCATCCGGCGATCAGACCGTTGAGACCGGCAACCGACGCCACAGGTGCAGCGACCCCGATGACGGCGCCGGCCGTTGCGCCGAGCGCAGCGCCGACCAAGGCAGCAGTGGCCGCCTCGGCACTTCGGGTAGCCACACTCCTGGTGTCGGCCGTTGCGGCCGCCGGTGTCACCGTTCGCGGAGCTTCGAGAGCAGCCGCAGGATCTCGAGGTAGAGCCAGACGATGGTGACGAGCAGCCCGAATGCTGCGTACCACTCGAAGTTCTTGTCGAGCCCCATCTTCGAGCCGCGCTCGATGAAGTCGAAGTCGAGCGCGAGGTTCATCGCCGCGATGCCGGCGACGAGCACGCTGAATCCGATGCCGAGCAGGCTCGGGCTGCTCAGGAAGCTGACCGAGTCGGCGCCTGCGAACAGTCGGATCAGGAACGTCACCCCATAGAACACCATGATGCCCAACGTTGCAGCGATGACGGTGCGCCGGAACTTCTCGGTCACCTTGATCACTCGGGTGCGATACAACACGAGCATCACACCGAACACCGCGATGGTGGCACCGGCGGCCTGCACCACGATGCCGTCGTAGAACGTTTCGTACATCCGCGAGATCGCTCCGACGAAGAATCCTTCGGCAATGGCGTAGACCGGTGCGACGAACTTGGCCAGTTGCGGCTTGAAGTACAGACCGATCACGCAGGCGAAACCGACACCCACACCAACCCAGGCGAGCATGGGAATGGAGTAGTTGTACTGCGAGCCGTTGACCGTTTCGACCAGCTCCGGAGCGCCTGTTCTGATCCATCCGACAGCGGCACTGGCGAGCAGGAGGACGAACAGCGCGGCGGTTGCCGTGATCGTGCCGTTGACGGTCATGACGTCGGGTGTCCAGGCGCTGCGTGGGCCGTCGTCGATGGGGGTCGTTCGTTGGGTGCCGGGCGGCGGGAGTTGGCCGCCGTGGCGCTGGGGTGGTGCCCACGTGGTGGATGCCTTGTGCATCGTCGATTCGTTGAGCATCGGGTTGGACATTGCTCCTCCTTCTGTGGAACAACGGCGGTGCCTGGGGCACGCAGTCTGCGTGTCAGGATATCGTTCGAGCAGATGATCGGGGTCGACCGACCGGCTCATCGACACCACGTCGACCACCACGTCGACCGCCACGTCGACACCACATCGACCGCCACATCGACACCACATCGACACCACATCGACCGCCACATCAACAAGAGTTCGATCACCGGTTCGATGACCTGCGCATCGGCCAGATCGCGGCCCGATCGGGGCCTTGTCTGGCGACGATTGCGCCTATCTGAAAAACAGATAGTTGGTGCTCAAGCATCTTCAACAGTGTTGGCAATGGCGGAAACGGTCCCTGGGGGTTGACCCGGATCGACGCGTCGGTATCGTTAGCACAAGTTTCTCAGTTGTCGGTGGATGAAGTCCCGTGCCGGCGTATGTCACCAGAGTGTCGTGCGGTGACAACGTTCGTTCGGGAGAGGTCCGGGCGGGCATCGAGGAAGTGTTGAAGATCGCTTCGGCGTGACCAGACTCACCAATGTAGGGAGCAAACGTGGCCAAAGATCGCGTCGACCGAGATGATGAAGACCTCGTCCGCCTCTATCTGACCGACATCGGTCAATATGCGCTGCTCACCAAAGACGACGAGGTCCGTCTGGCCAAAGCGATCGAAGGTGGCAAGGAAGCGATCGAAGGTCTCGATGCCGGCGGCAAGGCTCTCACCGCTGCCAAGAAGCGAGAGTTCCGTCGACTTGCCCGCAAGGGCGAGGAGGCCGAGCGCCAGTTCGTGCAGTCGAACCTGCGACTGGTCGTTTCGATCGCGAAGAAGTACCAGGCGTCAGGCCTGCCGCTGCTCGATCTCATCCAAGAGGGAAACCTCGGGCTGATGCACGCCGTCGAGAAGTTCGACTGGCGCAAGGGTTTCAAGTTCTCCACGTACGCGACGTGGTGGATTCGCCAGGCCATCACCCGCGGCATCGCCAACACTGGCCGCACAATCCGGCTGCCAGTACACGCCGGCGACACGCTGGCGCGCTTGCAGAAGGCGCGTTCGCGCCTCGAGCTGAAGTACGGCCGTCCTGCCACCTTGTCCGAGCTCGCCAAAGAGGTCGAGATGCCGGAGGACAAGGTCACCGAGGCACTCCGCTTCGCTGCCGAGCCGCTGTCGCTCTCCGAGCCGTTGCGCGAGGACGGCGACGCCGAACTCGGTGACGTGGTCGAGGATCGGTCGGCCGAGTCGCCGTTCGAAGTCGCGGCGACAGCATTGCTGCCCGACGAGATCGCCCGCCTGCTGGCTCCGCTCGACGAGCGCGAACGCGAGATCCTGAAGCTGCGCTTCGGCCTCGATCGCGGCGAGCCCCGCACGCTCGAAGAGGTCGGTGAGCACTTCAACCTGACGCGTGAACGCATCCGTCAGATCGAGGCGAGGGCCATGAGCAAGTTGCGGCACCCGTCGAGCGACACCGGGGCGCGCGACCTACTCGCAGTCTGATTCGAAATCGAGCAGGCAACCCACGGTGATGTCGTTGTCGTCGGTCGACACGTAGACGGCGTCGCAGACAGTACGCACGAGATGCAGACCCCGTCCGCTCAGGGCCGAGGGCTGCTGAGGGGCCCACGTCGATGGAGCACACACGGTGTGACCGATGTGACGCGACCTGACCTCGACGCCCACCGAGTGAGCGCCGATCGCGAGCGACACGTCGAAGGTGCTCCCACAGCCGTGCTGCACCGCGTTCGAGGCGAGTTCGCTGACGGCGAGGTCGAGGTCGGCGAGCTTGTCGACGTTGAGGGCCGTGGCGGCACGCTCCCGTACGAATCGTCGCACCGAACGGACCTCCGCGGTGTCTGCGGCGAACGTGCGCTTGATGCGCTGCTCGATGAGGGTGGTTCCGACGGTCACAGAGTCAGGGTTACCCGAAAACCCACGGCTTCAAACCGGAAGTCGGGGTGACCGCCTACTGGCTGCGAATTTTGACGTGGTCGTTGAGCCCGCTGATGGCGATGAGACGCCGAACCGACGTGGTCGGTCGGATGAGCACGGCGTCGCCCCCGGCGTCACGCGTGTACTTGAGCAGCTGGAGCAGCGCTCGAAGCCCGCTCGAGTCGACGAACGCCAGCTCGGACATGTCGAGCGTCGCCTCGCCGCCGGGCAAGGTGGTGAGGCGGTCGAGGATCTGCGGTGCCGTGTGCGCGTCGAGCTCGCCGCTGAGCTTCCAGCCAGTCGGCGTGTCGACGATCGCGAGTTCGGAGGCGGCGGAGCTGGTCATGGGTACTGCATCGTAGCAATCACCGACTTCTGCGCGTCGAGTGGGACGAAGGTCACAAGCAGTGGTCTTGACCGTTCCTGTCGTGCAATTCTGGACTTTTTCGTCAAAGGTCCGGACTCAAGAATTGGGCCGGACATGACGATGGGTCTGTATGCGCAGGTCTGGGAGTTCGTCTTTGGTCGCCGAGCGATCAAAACCGTCTTCACCCCAGGGCAGCCTGCAGTCGAAGATCGAAGCCTTGATCCCCGCGATCGGCACCGAATCACTGGACGTCATCGCCCAGGTGCCGGCCATGCTCGGCGAAGGCGTCATGATTGTCCAGCCAACCGGCAAGGTCGTCTGGTCGAACGAGAACGCTCGGCGCATGTTGGGACTCACCGTCGATCAGTTGGCAGGACGATCACCGCTCGCAGACGCATGGCAGGCCGTGCGCCTCGACGGCTCACCCGTGCCACGTCACGAGCATCCGGCGCCGCGGGCCCTCGCGCTGGGCGAGCCGGTGATCGATTCCGTGATGGGCATTCGAAACGGGGACGCCGTGGTGTGGTTGTCGGTGAACGCAACACCGACCACGCTCAACGGCCACGCCGTGGCGATCTCTGTCTTCACCGAGATCACCAGGGAGTTCGAGCAGAGGCAAACGCTCGATCGCACGCTCACCTCGATGCGACGGACGCTCATCCAGCCCGACGTTCCTTCGACCAGTCGCGTCCATTTCGCCGCTCGCTACAAGTCTGCCGGTACGGCACGTTTCATGGGAGGCGACTTCTTCGGCGCGAGCCAGTTCGACGCGAACCGCTACGGGTTCTTCATCGGCGACGTGTGCGGGCACGGTCCGCAGGCCACCGGTTTGAGCCTGCTCGCTCGGAATACCCTGCGCACCGCCGGACCGCTGCTCAACGATCCCAGCAAGGTCCTCCGCCACCTCCACAACACACTCCTCTCGGAGCGGCCGGACACCTACCTGACGGCGATCTACGGGTACGTCGACACCCGACCGGGTGCGGCCACCGTTCGGCTCGCGATCGGCGGCCATCCGCTCCCGCTGTTGATTCATCGAGGCGCGGATCGCTCGGTCGGTGAGCCCGGCGCGATCGTCGGCATGGTGCAGAACCAGGACCGTCCTGTCGTCGAGTTCGATGTCGAGCCGCGCGATCAACTGTTGCTCTACACCGACGGTCTGATCTCGACGCGTCACCGCGAGGTCGAGGCAATCGATTTGTTCGCGTCGTTGCCGAAGACGCTCATGACCGACGTGCTTGCCGATGTAGCGCTCGGCTTGGCGGAGACGTCCGGACCGAGATCCGACGACGACGATGCCTCGGTGATGGTGGTCGGTTTCCACTGACCACCCGATGGTGCAGACGGGCGTCGGACCGTCAGCGCGGATCCGAGCAGTCCTCGGTGTCAGGTGAACTCGATGGTGAGCACGGTGACATCGTCGTCGATCCCGTTCTCGGTGCCGGCCCGCATGGCCAGGCCGCTCGCGATTTCGGCGATCTCGTCGGTCGAGCAGTTTGCGTCGATCGCCGAAATGGCATTCGGGACGACTGACTCGCCCTCGACCGCGCCGGCGAGGTCGGTCGTACACAGCACGAGGCGGTCGCCTCTCTGCACGTCGAAGGATGTCGTCTCACCTGCTTGGTAGTCGGCCGAGCCGATGGGTGGTCCGATCGCGGCCACCAGTGACGCCGTTCCTTCACGGATGAGGAGCGGACTCGGGTGACCGCCGGATGCAATTCGCACGGATGCGCCCTCATCCGTCATGTCGAGGTACCCGTAGAGAGCGCTGATCTCGATGTCGGGCCAATCGTTCGAGATCGTCTGGTGAACGTGGGCGAGCACGCGGCTGGGATCGTCGAGCAGTACGCCCGACGAGCGCAGGGTGTGCCTCGCAGCGGCGCTGATTCCGGAAGCGCGCAGGTCGCGACCGCGGACGTTGCCGATGAAGAAACCGAACCGGGTCGGGTCGAACTCATAGGCACCACAGAGGCCGCCGTTGATCGTATGGGCACTCCTGACCGTCTGGGACCGTATGTCGAAGCGCACTCGCTCGTTGGTGGGTAGTTCCTTTTGCACGAGTGTGCGGTTGATCTCGACGACCGTGCGGTCGAGCTCGCGCTGAGACTGTTGCTCGACGGTGATGTCTCGGAAAACGGAGATCGCCGCCGGTCGGCCGGCGTTGGTGGAGAGCGCCGACGTGACGCTCATCCAGATCAGTTCGGCGCCTGAGCGTCGCAGCCCGACAACTTCGTTCTCGACCGCCTCGCCGGTGCGGAGCGCCAGTGGACCGGGCAGATCTTCGGGCGAGATCGCATTCCCGTCGACATCGACGAGGTCCCACATGTCATCGTCCGGTGTCCGATTCAGCAGATCTTCAGGCGTGGCGTTCAGCAGGCGGCACGCGGCGGCGTTGAACCAGATGACGATGCCGTTCTCGTCCTGGACCAGCACGCCTTCCCCCAAGAGCTGCCCCACTTTCTGGGAGGCCTCGAGGTCGGGATCGGGGGCGGAGCCGGGGCGGCTTCTTTCAGGTCCTTTCGCAGCAGGCTTCGTCCTGGAAGCTGAGCGGCCGGGTCGGGTGAACTTACGCAGCAATCGTCGATCCGTGGCCGTCGGTCGTCACGCCCGCCATCGTACTGATGCGTCGTGCCCGGGCTGCCTGGATCGATGTGGGGGTGGTTGCTGCGACGGTCGAACCGTTCAGAACGCCAACTGCGGT
>JBBKWQ010000180.1:0-54132 GCA_037969115.1 Ilumatobacteraceae bacterium | reverse complement strand
TCGCGCAGGTGCACGTGGAGATCGACGAACCCAGGACTCACGACGCAACCCGTCGCATCGATGACGGTTTCACCGTCGACCGGTGCCAGGTCGCCCACTTCGGCGATCAGTCCGTCCGAGAGCCGCACATCGGCACGTCGCTCGCCTGTCACGTCGAGGAGAGTTCCACCAGCGATCAATACGTCACCGTCGTGGTCGACGGTGTTGGTGGGTGTCGTGTCGGTGGCGGTCATGGCGTTTCCTCCAGGTCGTTGCCGCTGCCGAGCACGTCGAAGAGCACGGCCATGCGAACGGCGATGCCGTTCGTGACCTGCTGGGTGATCACCGATCCGGGCAGGTCGGCAGGGTCGACGGCCATCTCGACACCCCGGTTCATCGGGCCCGGGTGCATGACCAGCGCGTGCTTCTGCAGGCGCACCGCACGGTCTGGCGTGAGACCGAATCGGGCGGTGTACTCACGCATCGACGGCACGAGCGACTCGGTCATTCGCTCTCGCTGCATGCGCAGCAGGTAGAGCACGTCGATGTCGTCGATCACGGCGTCGAGGTTCGAAACAACTTCGACCTCGACCGACGGAGGCAGCAATGTCGGCGGCGACACCAGAGTCACGTGGGCACCCAACATCGTGAAGGCTCTGATGTTGCTTCTCGCAACCCGACTGTGTTTGACGTCGCCGACGATCGCGATTCGCAGACCTTCGAACGTGGCCGGTCGGTTCAGCGCCGTGCGGATGGTGTAGCAGTCGAGCAATGCCTGTGTGGGGTGCGCATGCCATCCGTCGCCGGCATTCACCACGCTCGCATCGGTCCAGTTGCTGATCTGCCACGGAGCGCCGCTGGAGCCGTGACGCACCACGAACGCGTCGACCCCCATCGCCGCGATGGTCTCGATGGTGTCGCGCAGACTCTCACCCTTGTTCACGCTCGACGTGCCGACGGAGAACGTCATCGTGTCGGCCGACAGGCGCTTGGCGGCAGTCTCGAAGCTCAGGCGGGTCCGGGTCGAGTCCTCGAAGAACACGTTGCAGATCGTGCGACCGCGCAGAGCCGGGACCTTCGGATTGGGCCGACGATTGACCTCGGCCATGTGATCGGTGAGGTCGAGCAGACGAAGCACCCGGTCGAGTCCGACCTCGTCGATCGATCGGAAGTGCTTCACGACGAAACTCCGGTGATCGACACGCCCTGCGCCGTGGCCGACACCTGCTCGTCGGTGCCCGTCGGCAGGTTCTTACCGACGAAGTCGGGGCGGATCGGGAGCTCACGGTGCCCTCGGTCGACCAGCACCGCGAGCTGCACGACCCGCGGCCGCCCGTAGTCGTTGATCGCGTCGAGTGCGGCACGCACGGTACGCCCGGTGAACAGCACGTCATCGGCGAGCACGACGACGGCACCGTCGATCTCGAACGGCATTTCGCTCACCGATCCGGGACTCACAGGCCGGATTGCGATGTCGTCGCGGTACAGCGACACGTCGACCGATCCGACGGGCACCGGCTGATCGATACGCGCGATCTCGTCGGCCAGGTGTTGGGCGAGCCAGACACCGCCTCGCTGCAACCCGACGAGCGCAACGCCGGAAACACCACGGTTGCGTTCGATGATCTCGTGCGCCATACGGGTCACGGCCCGGCGCACGTCGTCAGGCCCGAGGACCTGCTTCGTCGTGGTCATGTTGCTCCTGTCCGTGTGAGCCTCACAGAACTCACTTCACGGTCGCCAGGCAACATAGCAGCGCTCCGACGGCGCGTACGACCTCTCAGCAGAACCAGCCGAAATCCCCGTTGCTACTGCGCGGTCCAGCCCCCGTCGACGGGAAGGATCGCTCCGTTCACCATCGAGCCGGCCTCGGACGCGAGGTACACCACGGCGCCCGCAACGTCGGCGATCGCGCCGACTCGACCGATCGGAATCCGGTCGACCACACTCCGCAGGTAGTCGGGGTCATCGAGTCGCTCGGCGGTTCCGGGCGTGTAGATGAAGGTCGGCGCAACGGCGTTGACCGTCACGCCGAGCGCTCCCCACTCGAGCGCGAGGACTCGCACGAACTGATTGACCGCCCCCTTCGAGGCGCAGTAGACCGCGTGATCGGGGATGCCGACCAACGAGGCCTGCGAACTGATCGCGATGATCCGGCCAGATCGTCGCGGCACCATCTCGCGTGCCGCCGCCTGTGCCGTGAAAAACAGACCCTTGGCGTTCACGTCCATCATCTCGTCCCAGTCCGCTTCGGTGACGTCGAGAGCGGCGTGATTCGCGCCGAGCCCGGCGTTGGCGACGAGCACGTCGAGTCGACCGTGTCGGGCCACGACATCGGAGATGGCGCGCCCGATCGACCCGACGTCGGCGACGTCGAGCTGGTGTGCCGTCGCCGAACCACCCACCGCGTTCACCCCGTCGGCGACCGCGGCCGCATCGGCCGACGAACGCGCTGTCACAGCGACCGTCGCTCTGGCCGCGGCCGATACCCCGACTCGCCCCCGTGACGAGCGCCACTTGACCGCGCAGCGAAAACGACGGCAGATGTTCACTCTCCATCCGATGAGCATAGAGCGGACCCGACTGGGCAGCCGAGGGTCGACTCGGCCACGATTAGGATCCGGCCCATGCACGATCTCGTGGTGTTCGGAGGTCTCGTCGTCGATGGTTCCGGAGGCCAGCGCACACGCGCCGACCTCGCCGTCGATCAGGGCATCATCACCGAGGTCGGTCGCGACGTCGGAACAGCCAGACGTGTGATCGACGCCACCGATCTGCTCGTGACGCCTGGTTTCGTCGATGTGCACACCCACTACGACGCCCAGGCGTCGTGGGACCCGTTCCTCACACCGTCGTCATGGCACGGCGTGACCACGGCGGTCATGGGTAACTGCGGTGTCGGATTCGCGCCGGCTGAGCGCGATCGCCACGACTGGCTCATCGACATGATGGAAGGCGTCGAAGACATTCCGGGCGCGGCCATGACCGAAGGCATCCAGTGGGAGTGGGAGACGTTTCCGGAATACCTCGACGCGCTCGACGCGCGACGGTACGCCATCGACATCGGCGCCCAGGTGCCACATGGCGCTGTGCGCGGATACGTCATGGGCGATCGCGGCACCGCCGACGATCCGGCCACTGCCGACGACATCGCAGCCATGGCAGCCATCGTCGCCGAGGGACTCCGTCATGGCGCGTTGGGGTTCTCCACATCGAGAACACCGTTGCACCGATCGAAGTCCGGTGCACTCGTGCCGGGTACACATGCCCACGCCGACGAGCTCCTCGGCATCGCCGAGGCCATGGGTCACGGCGTGTTCCAGTTCGCCCCCGATCACGCCGACGTGCCCGGTCCCGAGTGGACGTGGATGTACGAGCTGGCGCGCCGCACGGGGCGAACGGTCAGCGTGAACCTCAACCAGCCCGACCAGCATCCCGAAGTCTGGCGAACGGTGCTCGGCAAGCTCGACGATGCGCGGGCGGCCGGGGTTCCGATCGTCGCGCAGGTGCCGGGCCGAACGGTCGGATTGCTCATGTGTCTCGAGGGCAGCTACCACCCGCTGATGTTCCATCCCGTCTACGCAGAGATCGCCCATCTCGACCACGCCGAACAGTGCAACGCGCTGCGTGACCCGGCCTTCCGCAGACGGATCGTGCAGCTCCCGGACGACGACGGCACCTTCGCCAAACTCGTGCTCGCCACGCTGTGGAAGACCTGGGCCGTCGCCGACGGCGACATCGACTACGAGCCCTGTGTCGAGGAGTCGATCGGAGCGGTCGCCGAACGCGAGAACCTCTCCCCCATCGACTTGATCGTCGACCAGCTCCTCGCTCACGACGGCCACGGCATGTTGTACGCGCCGTTCTTCAACTATGCCTACGGCGACCTGTCGTTCATCTACGAGGTTCAGCAGCACCCGTCGACCCGTATGGGTCTCGCCGATGCCGGGGCTCACTGTCGAGTCATCTGCGATGGCGGAACGCCGACGTTCATGCTCACCCACTGGACGCGTGATCGCTCGCGCGGACCGAAACTCCCGCTCGAACACGTGGTCCGCCGACAGACCCACGACACCGCCAGCTTGTACGGGCTGACCGACCGTGGCGTACTGGCTCCGGGACTGCGCGCCGACATCAACGTCATCGACTACGACACCCACTCGTTCGGGAAGCCGCGCATGGCGTACGACCTGCCTGCGGGTGCTCGGCGTCTCGTCCAGAAGGCGGATGGATACCGCCACACGATCGTGGGTGGTGTCGAGACGGTCGTCGACGACGAATTCACCGGCGAGCTGCCCGGGCGGCTGCTCCGCGGGCCACGCTGATCGCTGTCCAGGCGCCGCTCGCGTCGTCAGTGGTCAGCGCCCGCAGCCGGACCCGGCGATCGGGTCGGAGATCTGGAGGTCGTCGACCGAGACTCGGCCTGCGTTGCTCATGATCGTGATGGGCTGCGACTCGTCGATCTCGACGGCACCGACGATTGCCCCACCGATCACCAACACCACGGAGCGTGCGCCGGCGACGACCGTGAAGTCGACAGAACCGGTGATCTCGATCTGGTGGTTCAGGTCGGTCCGACCCTGAGGTCGCGATGTCACCGTGGCGTTGCCCAGGGTGTCGCTGTTCATCTCGATCCTGGCCGGTGTGTCGGCGGTGGGTGAGCCCCCGACGGAAAACGAGATGGAACCACCCTCGCCGGGGTCAGTGAAACGAGCGACAGCGTCGAGACGAGTGCATGTGCCCCGCGCCAGCGCAACCGGTTCGCCGACATCGACCAGGATCTCGCGTCCCAGGTCGGACGACCGAGCGCCGACGGGGTCGCCGAACAACCACTCGGCAAGGTCGCGACGAAATCCGAGGGTGATCGAGTCGTCGTTGAATGCGGTGGTGAACTTCCGGTCGACCAGCTCCGCGAAGGGAGTGTCGGCAACCACCGGGTTCGCCGCCTCCACGACGAAGGATGTCGGGTCGGTCCGCTCGACGTCGGCGGCGAAGGTCTTCCAGGTTCCGGGCAGGACGTACTGAGGCCCTGATTCGGCCAGGTAGATCTCGCCGAGCAGGAAGTTCTTCCAGATGTACCGGGAGGCCGGAACCCGGTCGTAGTTCAGGTACGGCCAGGGAAAGCTCGTCCACATGAGCACCGGGTCGGCCGGTTCCGAGACCAGCTGCATCATCGCCCGCACCGCCCGATGCCGACCGTCGAGGCCGATGTCTCGACGTTCCGTGAAGTCACTGGGACGATCGACCTGGCTGGCGAGGGTGAGACCCGACCGAAACCCTGACGTGCCACCGATCTGGATCGCCAGGAAGGTGGCGACGAGCGGTAACACCACGAAGGCACGCAGATCCCGTCGAGCGAGGCCGAGTGCCGTCGAAACATCGCCGACGAGCACTGCAATCATGAGCGCGGTGGGCACCGCAAGGATCGAGTAGTAGTGCGACGAATACCGTTGGCTCAGGATCAGTTCGACCCACGCCCCGAGCCACCAACCGATCAGCATCATCCGCAGTGCCCGCTGTTGCCAGTCGAATCGGCGCAAGCCGAACATCAACACGACGAGAAAGAGCACAACCGGCGCAGCGACCTCGGGACGTTCGCCGTAGTACTCCCCGAACGAATCCCACCCCAGGCTGAGCTGCTCACCCAACCCGCGGCCGGTGGCCGTGCTCATGAAGCGGGCATAGGTCCACCAGCCATCGATGAACGGTGTCCATGCCCCGCGGACGAGATACCACAGCGGCGCACACAGCAACACGACGAGCGAGACCGCCGGCAGGGCCAACCAGACCGGACGGCCGCGGACCCGTTCTCCACGACGCAGCCAGATCGCCCAGCCACCGACGGAGACCACCGGAAACGCCGTCGTCAGAAGCGTCTGTACCGCCAGGCCGAACGCGATCGCCGTGACAGCCACGGCGAGTGCGACTCGTCGTTCTGAGACCCACAGCGAGTCGCTCAGGACGACGAGCACCGCAACGCAGAGCAACGTCACGGTGATGTTTCTCGAATACAACACCCCTGCGTAATCGGCGTCGGACAACGTGAAGTGCGCGACCACCGCGGCCGCAACCGACCAGGCCACGACACGCGGCGCTCCACACTTCATCGCGATGGCCGCGCTCGTCGCGCCGATCAAGACGCTGGCGATCATCGTGAAACCGGCGATCACGAACCAGAAGCCGTCCCGACCACCGATGCGACCGGCGAGCTCGTAGATGACGGGTTCGAGTGGACCTTTGTTGTGGATACCGTTCTCGTAATACGTGCCACCGAATCGCATCGTTCGCTCGACGAGCACACGCATGTACTGGGGGTCGTAGTTGGCTGCGCTGGTCTCCATGTAGAACAGGGCGATCGCAGCGATGACGCCCAGCGTCGCCACCGCGATCGGATTGAACCAACGATCGAACCAGTCGAGCGCCCGGTCGACGAACGGCTCTGAATTCATTCTGCTCGTTCCCGTTCCGGTTCGAGGAGCGAGTCGACACCGATCGCCAGGGCAACCACGGTGACGACCGCGACCCGGTGCAGGGGTGCCATGAGGTGTCGTACGACCTCGACGGCGTCGCCGACGAGCGACAGATACACATCGGACCACGCAGCGACGACGAGGAACGCGACGAGCCAGCCGAGCGCGTGGCGCCGTCGCCATGCCGAAACGACCGAAGTGGACGTGGCGATCGCCATGAACAGCATGATCGCGGGTGTTGCAACGGGGTCGAATGGACCGAGCAGTCGATCGGGCAGCCGTCCCTCGACGCCGAACATGTCGTACGACGAGTAGTCGGTGAGCACGGCACGCCGCAGGTCGTCGGTCAACACGTCGGCCCACCAGTCGGCGCGCTCGACGAGCGAGCGGGCGAGAACGATGCGCCCTCGTCCGTCGGCCCACGCCCGGTAGTCGCTCAACTCGGGATCACGAAGAAACGCCTCGCCATCGCGCCATGCATCACCGCCACGACGCGCGAACAGTGCGTCGTCGACGGGCATGCCGTGCGCCGCGAAATACGTTGTCATCTCGTCGTCGACGAGCCATCGAAGCCCGACGTTGTTGTGGAACGATGTCTCCCCCCGATCCGAGACCAGTTGTCCCACGCCGGACAGCACCACTGCCACGACCACGCCAGACAGCCCGAAAATCGACCACAACCGAATGTCGTTCGGCGAGCGCCGGTTCAGCACGACTGCCACCACGAGTGCCGGCACAGCAACCACGCCGAGCGTCACCGCGTTGGAGTCGCGCAACAGTACCCACGCCATGGTGATGACCGCAGCAGCAGAAATCCGGAACCTCGAGGGTTCGGCGACGAACTGCCACCACGCCGCAACGCCGGCGACGGCGAGGCTGATGGACAGCGATTCGGTGAGCAACAGCGTGTTCCACAGCGACCATCGAGCCTCGAGAGCGATCAGCACGAGGAACGTGATCGCCACGCCCGCAACAACCCGGTTGGTGATGCGCTGCGACATCACCGCTCCCAGCCAAACGAACGCCGCCACGTACGCCACGCCCTGCGTCAGGACGACGAGTCTGCTCTCGTTGCCCAGTAGCCACAGCACCAGCGGGTAGGTGGGCGGTCGCTCACCGAACCAGAAGTGGCGGGAGAGTGGGCCCAGGGAGCTCACCCGCAGGTATGACGCCGAGTCCGGGAACGTCGGAGCGAAGCGCGTCGACCATGGCGCCCCGAGCAGACGAACCAACCACAGGCCGGAAAGCAGCACCACAACGGTGCGCGGCACGTCCCACCGACGCATCGTCTGCCGAAATCGCACGGGCGGAGGTTAGTCGTCGTCGGCTTGCGACGACCCGCGCACGTCGACTGCGATCGCAGCGAGTACGCCGTTGACGAATCGCCCGCTGTCGTCGGTGGAGAACCGTTTCGCCAGCTCGACCGCTTCGTTCAGCACCACGGCCACCGGCACATCGGGGCGGGCGACCAGCTCGTAGGCGGCCAACCGCATCACGTTCAGGTCGAGCACCGGCATACGCTTCAGGGTCCAGCCCTTTGCTCGCCCGGCGATGAGCGCGTCGAGTTCGGCGCAACGTCGACCCACCCCCTCGACGAGCTCCGTCGTCAACTCGTCAGGCTCGATCACCTGCAGTTCGATCGTGGCAGCCGGAGCGATCGCCTTGCTGTGCGCCTCGTACAGCAGGTAGAGCGCGCGTTCACGGGCATCCGAGCGCTCGTCGGGGCGATCCATGTCAGACCCGCGTGATGTAGTCGCCCGAGCGCGTGTCGACCTTGATGCGGTCGCCTTGCTCGATGAACAGCGGAACCTGCACGACTCTTCCGGTCTCGAGCGTGGCCGGCTTGCGGCCGCCGGAGACGCGGTCACCCTGGACGCCCGGCTCCGTTTCGGTGATCTCGAGTTCGACCGACGCCGCGATCTCGACACCGATGATCTCGCCGTCGAAGAAGGCAACCTGCGCGGACATCCCCTCGATCAGGTAGTCGGCGGTCTCGCCGAGGGCCTCGGGCGTCACATTCATCTGCTCGTAGGTGGAGTTGTTCATGAACACGTAGTCGTCGGCGTCGCGGTACAAGAACTGCATGTCGTCGCGGCTGATGATCGCTTGTTCCACCTTGACGCCTGCGTTGAACGTGCGATCGAAGACGTTGCCGGTCTTGACGTTGCGGAGTTTCGTTCGCACGAAGGCGCTGCCCTTGCCGGGCTTGACGTGTTGGAACTCGATGACCTGGAAGAGACCGTTGTCGAGTTCGAGTGTGATCCCGGTCTTCAGGTCGTTGGTGGTGATGGGCATGGGGTGTCCTTGCGGAAGTCAGTGAGGTTGCGGTGCCCGTCTTCGGTCACCACGACGAGGTCTTCGATGCGAACGCCTCCGAAGCCGACACGATAGAGGCCCGGTTCGACCGTTACCACGTCGCCGGCCACGAGCGTGGCGGTGCTCGTTGTCGCCATGAAGGGGTCTTCGTGGATCAGGAGCCCCACTCCGTGACCGGTGCCGTGGAGGAACATCTCGGCCCGTCCGGCGTCGACGAACACGCCCCGACACGCCGCGTCGACGTCGCGGGCTGACACGTCGGGGCCGATCACGCTGAGGCCCTCGAGCTGCGATCGCCTGACGAGGTCGTACGTGTCGAGTTGTTCATCTGTCGGGTCGCCGACCACGAACGTCCGTGTCATGTCGGAGTGGTAACCATCGACGAGCGCGCCCACGTCGATCACGACCAGGTCGCCCTCGACGATTCGGCGGGCCGTTGCCCCATGGTGCGGACGTGCCGCATGGTCGGGTCCACTTGCCACGATCGTGTCGTAGCTCGGACCGTCGGCTCCGTGCAGGCGCATGCGGTACTCCAGCTCGCGACGAACATCGGTCTCGGTCGGTTCGGCCGCGAGCAGGGGCGCGACGTCGTGCAGCGCCGCCGAAGCGAGCTCGGCTGCCCACGCGATCCGTGCGATCTCGCCGGCGTCCTTCACGCGACGTGCCCGCTCGACGTGACCATCCGCAGCGACGAGGGCAAGGTCACGGCTGAGTTCCTGCCATTTCGCGTGGGTCAGGTGCCTGGACTCGGCACCGAGCGACCCCTGCACCGAACGCGCCGCCACCACGAGCTGTTCGAGTTGTTGCGGCTGGGAGAAACCCACGACGATGTCCGCGTCGACACCGACCGTTCGCAGTTCAGCCTCGGCTCGTTCGCGATACCGTCCGTCGGTGCCGAAGATCAAGCGGTTCGCGTCAATGATCACCCAAGCGTTCGAGCCACTGAACCCGGTGAGCCAGCGGATGTTCGTGATGTCGGTGACGAGCATCGCGTCGACCGTCATGAGTTCGCGCACGCGGTCGACACGTGCTGTGATCGCGTGATCGGGAAAGGCCGGCGCAGGAGTCGCGGGCTGACCTGACATCTCAGCCCAACCGGTCGGCGACGGCACGGACGGCGAGTTCGTAGCCGGTCATGCCGAACCCGACGATTGATCCGGTCGCGACCGGAGCGATCACGCTCGTGTGTCGCCAGGGTTCACGTGAGTTCGGGTTCGAGATGTGCAGCTCGACGACCGGCCCGTCGAACGCCGCGAGCGCATCGTGCAACGACCACGCGTAGTGGGTGAACGCCCCCGGGTTGATGATGATCGCGGCGCAGCGCCCACGAGCCCAATGGATCTTGTCGACCAGTTCACCGTCGTGGTTGCTCTGGAACGATTCGATCGTCAGGTCGAACGCCGCTGCCGACGCGGTTGCGCGGGCGACGTAGTCCGCGAGAGTCGCCGTGCCGTAGATCTCGGGCTCGCGGTCACCGAGAAGGTTCAGATTCGGCCCGTGCAGGAGCAGCACGTTGCGTTGCGTCGTCGCGTCGTCGCCGGTCACAGCTGTGCACGGTACCGTGCTGCGCTGAGCCGATAGAGCACATGTGCGCTCAGTTCCGACCCCGCTGGTATCGATGGGTGATCGAAGTCGCCCTGATGATCTCGGATCATTCCGATTTTCTCCATCACGCGTTCGGAACGACGATTGATCATCGCTGTGAAGGAGACGACCTCGTCGAGCCCGACCTGGTCGAATCCGACAGACAACGCCGCTCGGGCCGCCTCGGTGGCGTATCCGTGTCCCCAGTACCGCGACCGCATTCGCCAACCGATCTCGACGCCGTCTCGGAACCACGGACGCGACAATCCGGCGAAACCGAGCACTTCTCGGTCGCGATCCACGCACCACAGGCCGAAGCCGTGCTCGCGGAAGTGGCCGTCGATCCGGTCCATGAAGGCGTCCGACTGCTCCCGATTCATGACGGGTCCGATCGTCGCCATCACCGCAGGATCGCTGTTCAGCGCGCGAAATGCATGACGGTCGTCGTCGGTCCATCGGCGCAACACGAGCCGTTCGGTCTGGATCTGGACGTCGGCGGTCACGGCGACACCCCGCACTCGGACAGCGTGTCGGCAACGGACGTTTCGTCGACGCCGGACACGACCTCGACACCCCTCGGGCCGTCGAGGACGAAGGTCAGGCCGTCGAGCGCCTTCTTGTCCCGTTGCATCAGGCCGATCAGCTCGGCCGGATCGAGCCCGGTCGGGATCGAGGTGTCGAGATGGTATTCCCCTTCGACCACGTCGATGTGCTGGCTGACGCGCTCGTCGGCGATACGACCGAGGCGATTGGCGAGCCTCGCCGCGAACACGAGTCCGACCGCGACCGCTTCGCCGTGAGCCAGGTCGTAGCCGGTCGCAACCTCCAGCGCGTGGGCGAGTGTGTGACCGTAGTTGAGGATCGCTCGTCGGCCGCCCTCGCGTTCGTCGGTGGCCACGACGTCGGCTTTGATCTCGACACAACGCGCCACTCGGTCGGTGAGCGACATCGCCAGCAAGTCGTCGCCGGTCAAGAAGTGGTACTTGGCCATCTCGCCGTAGCCACAGCGCATCTCGCGATCGGGCAACGTGACGAGCGCGTCGAGATCGCACACCACCCCGGACGGCTGCCAGAACGCACCGACGAGGTTCTTGCCCTCGGGCAGGTTGACACCGGTCTTGCCGCCGATTGCCGCATCGACCATACCGAGCAGCGTCGTGGCGACGTGGACGACAGGTACCCCGCGGTGGTACGACGCAGCCGCGAAACCAGCGATGTCGGTGACCATGCCGCCGCCGATCCCCAACACGACGTCGTGACGGGTCATACCCATCCGGGCGAAGCGGCGGCAGAGCTCTTGCACCGTGTCGAGGGTCTTGAAGTCCTCGCCGATACCGATCTCGATCAACTCGTGCGACACGCTCGCGTCGATCGCGTGCGGGAGGCCCGCCTGTGTGACCACCGCGACGCGTTTGGCGGTCGTCGGCAGGAGTTCGCCGAGTCGTGCCGCCGCGCCGTGACCCACGAGAACGTTGTATGACCGGGTGCCGAGGTCGACCGGAATGGTGCGGATGTCGTTCATGCCCGCGTGACCGAGGCCAGATGGTCGCGGAACGACTCGGCGTTGCGCACGAATTCCTTGACCGAGTCGCCGCCGAATTTTCGTTGTGCTTCAGCCGCCAACACGAGCGCCACCATCGTCTCGGCCACCACTCCCATTGCCGGGACCGCGGTGACATCGGTGCGCTCCTTGAACGACACGGCCGACTCCTTCGTCGCGGTGTCGACGGTCTCGAGCGTCGGCACGTTGAGCGTCGCCAGTGGCTTCATCGCAGCACGCGCGACCAACAGCTCACCGGTCGTGATGCCACCCTCGGTGCCGCCGGCGAGTGTGCTCAGCCGACGGTAGTCCTGTGCGTCGACGTCCCAACGAATCGGATCGTGGGCGACGCTGCCTCGTCGACCGGCAACGTCGAACCCGTCCCCGATCTCGACACCCTTGATCGCCTGAATGCTCATCAGCGCCTGTGTGAGCAGGGCATCGATCTTGCGATCCCAGTGCACATGGCTCCCCAACCCGACGGGCACGCCGAAACCGAGGACCTCGACGACGCCGCCGAGCGAATCGCCGTCCTTGGCCGCAGCCTTGATCTCTGCCACCATCGCGTCGGTGGCGACGGCGTCGAAGCAGCGAACCGCGGACTCGTCGACACGGTCGAGATCTGCGGGGGTCGGCCGTGACGCAGCCGGCGGAACTCGGGCAGCTCCCATCTGGATCACGTGCGAGATGATCTCGACACCCAGATGCGAGAGCAGCTTCTTGGCCAGGGCACCCGCAGCGACACGAGCAGCGGTCTCACGCGCACTCGCTCGTTCGAGCACATCGCGCGCATCGGTGAAGCCGTACTTCTGCATGCCCGCGAGGTCGGCGTGGCCGGGACGGACCTGGGTGAGCGGTTCGCGGGTCACACCCGGTTCGGGCGACATCTCGGCATGCCACTTGTCGCTCCGGAACCACTCGCTGTTCTTGATCTCGATGGCGACAGGCGATCCGATCGTACGACCGTGTCGGACGCCGCCGATCAGTGTGAGTTCGTCGGCCTCGAATCGCTGACGCGGGCCCCGCCCGTAACCCAGCCGGCGACGGGCCATCTCGGACTGGATTTCGTCGACCGTGATCTCGAGCCCAGCCGGCAACCCCTCGATGATGACCACGAGGGCTTGGCCGTGCGATTCGCCGGCGGTGAGGTAGCGCAACATCGTTGGCGAGGTTATCGCTGGGCGGAGAGTTCGGCTTCGGCCGCCGAGCGCATCACCGCCGGATCAGGTCGATGGCCCGTCCACAGTTCGTGTTGGAGCGCGGCCTGGTGCACCAACATGCCGAGACCGTCGACGATGCGGCACCCCACCGAACGAGCAGCAACGAGCAGCGGAGTGTCGAGCGGGTGATAGACGATGTCGGCGACAACGGTCGCGCTCCGTAGCTTCGAGGCGTCGAGAGGAACGGCCGCAGAACTGATTGCATCAGATGCTGCTGTGCCCATGCCGACCGACGTGGTGTTCACGATGAGATCGGCCGAGTACAGCTCGCCAGCGTCGCCCACCCGAGCGCACGGTGCCAGCTCGCACGCCGTGTGAGCGTTCGCAGCGGTGCGGTTGACCACCACGATGTCCGCCGCACCGGCCCGGCCGAGCGCGTGGATGATCGACCGAGCGGCCGCCCCCGCCCCGATCACGCCGACCGAGATGCCAGAGACCTCGACGTGTGACGCGTGGAGAGAGGCGACGAAACCTGCGCCGTCCGTGCTCGTGCCGTAAGTGGTGCCGTCGTCACGGAGCACCACGGTGTTCACCGATCGCAATGCAGCCACACGGCTGTCGACCTCGTCGACAGCCTCGGAGACCTCGACCTTGAGCGGCATCGTCACGGCGAAGCCGACGATGCCCAAGGAACGCATTGCCGTCACGGCCGAGGCTCCACCGCCGACATCGACGTCGAAGGCGACGAATCGCCAGTCGAGCCCTGCTGCGTCGAACGCCGCGTTCTGTAACGCCGGAGACAAGCTGTGGCCGACGGGCGAACCGATCACCGCTGCAAGCTTCGTGGTTCCCGAAATCACCGACCTCGACATCATCCGTCGAGCAGACCGGCGGCGGCCGCCGCATCGACGTTGCGTTGATGTTGCTCAGCCGTCGAGGCGAACGCGTGCCCGCCGTCCTCATCGGCCAGCACGTAGAAGAACAAGGAGCAGTTCGTCGGATCGGCCAACTCCTGACAGACCGGATCACCGGCGGGCGGCGGCGGCGACGGGTTCAGCGCTGCCCGGATCGAAGCACGGCCGGGATTTGCGATGGGCGTCGGCGGCAGCCCGGTGTGCAGGTACGTGTTGTAGGGCGTGTCATTCTGCCGAAGCTGCGAGAACGGGATGGGGTCGCCGTTCGCATCACGGGTCTGCTGGCCGTACAACACCGTTGCGTCGATCTGGAGGTTCATGTTGATGAACAGTCGGTTGTAGATGACCGAAGCGATGAGCGGGCGGTCTTTGTCGAGCTTCGCCTCGCGCTCGATCATCGACGCCACGATGAGGACTTCGTAGGGCGTTCGCCCGATCTGCCCCGCCCGCTCGACCAGGTCCTCCTGGCCGCTCACGCGCTCCATCAGGGCGATCATGCGCTCGACGATCTGCGCCTCGTTCTCGGCGTTCGACACTCGATACGTGTCGGGGAAGAGCAGCCCTTCCAAGGAGTTCGCACCGGGCGGTCGAAGACTCGACACGGTTTCCGGCGACCGAGCCGCCGCGAGAAACGCATCGGCCGAGAGCCTCGGGATCTCGTCTTCGACCCGAACCGCCATCTGCTCGAGCGTGAGGCCCTCGGGAAACGTCAGCTTGGCGTAGGTCTGACCGGGCGGCGTGCGCAGGCGCGCCAGCACGTTGCCCATGTGGTCACCCGGCGGGATCTCGTAGTAGCCGGGCGTCAGTTCGAGCCCACCCTTCCAGTCGACGTACCGAACGAAGACCTCGGCATCGGAGACGATTCCCATCTCTTGAAGGCGCACGCTCAACGTCTCGACGTCGTCGGTACTGGAAATCGTGACCTGGAGGGGCGGGCCGATCTCGTCACCTGCCGTGAGCCGATCGATGTACCACCAGCCGGTCGCACCAGCAGCCAAGACGAGCGACAACACGACGGCCAGTCCGATCCAGACCACCCACTTGACGATGCGGCCCTGCCGACGGGTCGGCTCGACGGCAGCCACGCCGACCGGATCGTCCCAGTCGTCGACACTCCACTCGGTGGCGACTCGTTCGCGAGGACGCATCATCGCCCGCTCGTCTCCGGACGGTCGGGAGCAGTGTGCTCGCCGGCAGCTCGCGCCGGTGCCGCATCGAGCCAGGATTGCAGCATGAGCGCCGCAGCCACCTTGTCGA
Source organism: Ilumatobacteraceae bacterium (assembly GCA_037969115.1). Taxonomy (GTDB): domain Bacteria; phylum Actinomycetota; class Acidimicrobiia; order Acidimicrobiales; family Ilumatobacteraceae; genus JBBKWQ01. Next base: position 38,912 of record JBBKWQ010000180.1, on the reverse strand, counting down.
CCACCTTGCGGCGTTCAGGCGCCTTCAGACCGGCCTCGAGCATGCTGCGATCGGCCGCCACAGTCGTGAGACGTTCGTCATGGAGCTCCACCGGCACGTTCACCAACGTAGCCAGCTGGTCGGCCAGTTCGATGGCAGCCTTCGCTGCTCGACCGACCTCCCCGCTCATCGAGAGCGGCAGGCCGACCACGACGACATCGGCCTCCTCACGACTCACGAGCTTCGCGATCTCGTCGAGATCGTGTCGGCGCGATCGACTGCGTTCAAGAACAGCGAACGGCGATGCGACCACGCCGCCCGAATCACTGAGAGCAATGCCGATCCGCTTCGTACCCGGATCGATACCGAGGGCGCGAACACCCGCCCCGCTCACGCTGTGACGGCCCCGTTGGCGATGGTGAGCGCCTCGTCGATGGCGCCGACGTTCTTGCCGCCGGCCGTGGCGATGTCGCCTTTACCGCCGCCACCTCCTCCGACGGCCTTCGCAGCGTCTTTGATGAGCGTTGCGGCAGCGATGCCCTCGGCCGGATCTACCGCCGCCACGAGTGCAACTCCCCCGGTCGGGGTCGCACCGATGAGCACGACTCGGCGAATGCCCCCGTGCTGGCGAACCGCAACGACCAGATCGCGCAGGTCACCGGGGGCCATGTCGTCGACGCGCTCGACGAGCAGGCCGTCGGTCGCCCGTGCGGCGAGCTCGCCGGCCCGGCCGATCGCCAGCTGGGCCCTCATCGACTTCACCTCGTCCTGGAGCGATTTGATCTCGTCGAGCTTGCGCTGCACGCCACCGACCACATCGTCGGATGTCGACCCGACCAGCCGAGCAACGTCGGACACGGCCCGCTCGTCGCGTTGCAGCATCTCGACGCTGGCGAAGCCCGAGACGGCCTCGATGCGCCGAAGGTTCGACCCGATCGAACTCTCGCTCACGATCTTCAGAGTGCCGATGTCGCCAGTGGAACCGACGTGCGTGCCACCGCACAACTCGATCGAGCTCCCGGCTTCGAGCACCCGAACGATGTCGCCGTACTTGTCACCGAAGAACGCGATCGCTCCCAGGGACTCGGCTTCGTCCTTGGTGGTTTCGTAGGCGCGGACCGGAGAGTTCGCCAGCGTCTCGCGATTGGCGAGGCGTTCGATTTCGGCGATCTCGGCGTCGGTGACCGCGTCGTAATGCGAGAAGTCGAAGCGCAAGCGATCGGGCCCGACTGCCGAACCGGCTTGTTTGACGTGCTCACCGAGCACCTTTCGCAACGCCCAGTGGAGCACATGTGTTCCGGTGTGGTTGCGGCGAATGGCGTTCCGGCGTTCGACATCGATGGACGCAGTCGCAGGCTGCCCGTCGGTGACGGACCCGTCGACGATTCGCGCAGTGTGGCGACGCAGATTTGGCAACGCAAACGTCGTGTCGAGCACCTCGGCCGTGCCGGTGTCGGTGACGATGGTTCCGGTGTCGCCCACCTGGCCACCGCTCTCGGCGTAGAACGGAGTGCGGTCGAGAAAGATCTCGACGAGCAGTTCATCGGCGTCGGCGCCAGTTTCTTCGGCATCCGAACTGTCGGCGTCTGAACCGGTGATCGGGATCACAGCCAGGACTCGGCCCTCGCTGCTGTCGCTGGAATAGCCGAGAAACTCGGTGACACCGAACTGCTCGACGACCTCGCGGTACCGCTCGGTCTGGGCGACGTCGCCCGCCGGTCCCTTCCGGGCCGCCTTGGCACGATCTCGCTGAGCCGCCATCTCCGTGCTGAAACCGTCGAGGTCGACGGGAACACCTCGTTCGCCGGCAATCTCCTGCGTGAGCTCGAGCGGGAAGCCGTACGTATCGTGCAACGCGAACGCGGTCGCGCCCGACAGGGTGCCTTCCTCGCCTTCGAGTTCGTCGTCGAGGATGGCGAGGCCGGTCTTCAAGGTGTGCCGGAACCGCTCTTCCTCCTTGCTGATCACGCTCAGGATGAAGTCCTGGTTCTTCCGGACCTCGGGGTACGCGCCGGCCATGACATCGATCGCCGTTTCGCTGAGCGAAGGCATCACGAGCCGGTCGGTGCCGAGCAGGTAGGCGTAGCGAACGGCGCGCCGCAGAATCCGTCGCAGCACGTACCCACGACCCTCGTTCGAGGGGAACACGCCGTCGCTGACCAGCATCGCCGACGAGCGCGCATGCTCGGCCAGCACTCGCATCGCGAAGCTGTCGCGATCGTCGTAGTTGCCGACCTGGTACGACTTCCCGGTGAGTGAGCAGGCCTTGTCGACGAGCGGCGACATCAGATCGGTCTCCCAGACCGAGTCGACACCCTGCATGAGGGCCACGATCCGTTCCAGCCCGGCACCAGTATCGACCGATGGTTTCGGCAACAGGATCCGGCTGCCGTCGGCCGACTGGTTGAACTCCATGAACACGAGATTCCAGAACTCCATGAACCGATCGCCGGCCGGGTCACCGAGCGGGCCGCCGTCGGGTCCGAAGTCGGGTCCGCGATCGATGTGGATCTCGCTACACGGCCCACACGGTCCGGTGTCGCCCATCTGCCAGAAATTGTCCTTGTCGCCCAGCCGCTGGATGCGGTTCATGGGCACACCGACCTGCTCGTGCCAGATCTGCTCGGCGTCGTCGTCGGTCTCGTGCACCGTGATCCAGAGACGATCGCCGTCGAGCCCCCAGTGTTCGGTGACCAGGTCCCAGCTCCACGGAATGATCGCTTCCTTGAAGTAGTCGCCGAAACTGAAGTTGCCCATCATCTCGAAGAACACGAGGTGCCGCTTGGTGCGACCCACGTCGTCGAGGTCGTTGTGCTTGCCACCGGCGCGCGCACACTTCTGCGAGCTGACGGCGCGTCGGTACGGCGGCACTTCGTCGCCGACGAAGAACGACTTGAACGGCACCATCCCCGCAACCGTGAACAGGACGGTCGGATCGTGGGGGATCAGGCTCGCAGAGGGAACCACCGTGTGATCCTTCGCGGCGAAGAAATCCTGGAAGGACGATCGGAGTTGATCGGCGGTCATGCCCTGATTGGGGTTGCTCATAGCGATGGTGAGCCTACCGACACCGGTACCCTCGCCCGTGTGGCGATATACGGCTCGACGACGACGGAGCAGGCGACCGACGTCCACGATTGGATCTCGTTCGAAGACCCGGATGAGCAGCGGACCTGGGTGTTCGACGCCACGTACCTCCGTTCGAACTACACGTGCATCTACGGCAAGGGATGCCAGGGCGTGCTCGATGCACCGGCGGCCGAGATGGAACAAGGCTGCTGCAGCTACGGCGCCCACTTCGTCGACGACGACGACGTGCAGACCGTGGTGAGCGCGTTCGTCCGAGTGCGGCCCGAACAGATGCAGTTCCACGACAAGGCCGTGAAGAAGGGCTTTCTCGATCGGGGCGACGACGACAGCGACGGCAACCCGGTCACCGTGACTCGCTTGGTCGACGATGCCTGCATCTTCCTCAACCGCCCCGGCTTCGAAGGTGGCGTCGGATGCGCGTTGCACATTGCCGCACTCGAAGTCGGCGAGCGCCCGCTCGACTGGAAGCCGAACGTGTGCTGGCAGGTGCCCATTCGACTCGAGCATTCGACCGACGAAAACGGGCACGTCACGTCACGCGTCCGGGAGTGGAAACGACGCGACTGGGGCGAAGGTGGCAACGACTTCCACTGGTGGTGCACCGAGGCACCCGAGGCGTTCGTGGGCGAGGATGCGTTGTACATCACAGCGCGAGACGAGATCGTCGAGCTCGTCGGTGACAAAATCTACGCACTCATGGCAGAGCAACTCGGCCGCGCCGAATGGACGCCCATCGCGCATCCCACGCTGCGCCGCTGAACGGCGGCGGCTTTGCCTCGCTCACCGGCATGCCGGGGCGATGATCAGTCGTCGTCGGAATCGTCGTCGTCGTCGTCGAAGGAGACGCCATACTTCTCGGCAAGGGCCGCGTACTCGTCTTCCTCCTCGGCCTGGGTCTGCGTGCGATCGCCAAAACCGAGATCGAAGGCACCAGGACCCGACTGCTTCAACTTTCGCGCTTCTTCGAAGCGACGATGACGACCCTTCTTCACGACAGGGCTCCTACTGAGACTAGAGACTGAACATTGCACCCGATGCTACCGGGTCGTCCCTGCTTGCCCACGATTTTCATCGATCGTTCCGGACAATCGGTTCGAGGGTATTCGGATTTCCGTTGCCCGAGTGGCACCATGAACACATGTTGCGCACCGTTGCCGTGCTGAATCAGAAGGGTGGCGTCGGCAAGACCACCGTCACGCTCGGACTCGCATCGGCCGCTGCCGCGGCCGGGCGCCGTGTGCTCGTGGTCGATCTCGATCCGCAGGCCTCGAGCACCTGGGTACTCGGCATCGATCCGGAACGCCCACTGCCATCGAGTTCACAGATACGAACTGCGAATACATCGCCGGAACAGATATGCGCCTCCGACTGGAGCGATCTCATCGACGTGTTGCCCGCCAACGTGCTGCATCAAGAACACATGACCGGCGACGCCAACAGACTCCGAAACACCCTCGCCCAGGTCCACGACGAGTACGAGGTCATCTTGATCGATTGCCCGCCGTCGCTGGGTGGTCTCACCCGCAGCGCCCTCACTGCGGCCCGGCACGCTTTGGTCGTGGTCGAGCCGTCTGCACTCGGTCTGCGCGGCATCGGCGGCGTCGCCGACATGATCGACGAGGTGTGGGACACCACCAATCCCGCGCTCGAGCTGTCGGGAGTGATCCTCAATCGCGTTCCGGCCGTGTCGTCCGAAGCCGATCGCCGTATCGCCGAACTGGCGCTGATCGTCGGCAGCCACGCGATCTGGAATCCGCCAGTGCCGCAGCGCGTCGTGTTCAATCAGGCGATCGGCGAACGTCGCCCGATCCATTCGTACGGCAGCCGCGCCCGAGAACCGATCGACGCGTTCGACCGCCTCTGGCGCCGCCTCCGACAGACCCTCCGCGACGCCTGAGCGGACCGCTCAACCGGTCGAGGTGGGGGCGACGTCGACGAGGCGCAGGCCGCGTCCTCGGTCGAACGTGAGCGCCGCCTCCCCCGCCACCAGACGACGGATACCGGTTCCGAGAAGGTCCGCGCGCCAGCCGTGAGCAAGACGCGCGTCGGGATCGTTCGACAGCAGGGCCACCAGGTCGGCGCGGGTTGCCAGCAGCGACGTGTCGATCTTCTCCGTGCGAGCGAGTTGGCTCACCCAGGCCGACACCAGGGTCACAGCAGGTCGGAGCTCGCGCTCCAGGTCGTCGGTGCCGCGGCTCACCTCGGGTGGCTCCGCGTTGCTGCCGGCTTCGACCGCCGCCAGGATCTCTTTCGCGATCGCACCCCGACTGAAGCGGTCGTCGACGCCGCGCCCTTGGCTCAACTCGCGTTCGGTCGTGGGGGCGCGCTGCGAAATGCCCAGCACTGCGAGGTCGGGTAGCACCTGGCGCACTGGAACGTTCTTCTCCATGGCGCGCCGCTCGCGCCAGGCTGCGACCGATTGTGCGACCGCCCGCGCTCGCGGCCGGAGCGTCCGGGTGTCTTTCAACCGCATCCAGGCATCTTCCGGATTCTTCCCGGTGATGGGCTTCAGCAACATCTCGTTGCAGGCGTCGGACACCCAGTCGATCCGGCCGGATGCGCCGAGCTCCGCCAGTTGACGGTCGTGCACTTCGAGCAGGTATGCGACGTCGGCAGCCGCGTAGTCACGCTGGGCGTCGGTGAGCGGACGTCGCAACCAGTCGGTCAGGCGGTCGCCTTTCGCGGGTCTGACTCCCAACTCGCCGTTCAGCAGTGACACGAGCGAGGGTGTGCCGTAGCCGGTGAACCCACCGGCTACCTGTGTGTCGAAGAGGATGCGCGGGAAAGAACCGACGGCGTGCGTGAGCACGTCGATGTCCTGCTGGGCAGCGTGAAAGACCGCGACGACGTCGGAGTCGAACAGGCGTTGTAGTGGCGTGACGTCGATCGCGAGCGGGTCGACCAGCACGATGTTGCCCGGCCAACTCACCTGGATCAGAGCGAGAGCCGGGTAGTACGTGCGCTCGCGGTGGAACTCGGTGTCCATGGCGTAGCGAGGCTCCGCGAGCAGCGTGTCGATCAGCGAATCGAGTTCGCCCGCAGTGTCGAGCCAGCGATGCGTGTGCAACGTGCTCACGAGGCGCCGGATTCGACGGCGCGGCCCGACATGACCCAGGCCATCGTTCCGCCGGCGATGTTCACTGCGTCGAATCCTTGCTGGTCGACGAACTGACAAGCCTGCATGCTGCGCCCACCGGAGCGGCAGATCACGTAGGTCGGACCATCCCCTTCGAACACATCCAGCCGTTCGGGGACGGTGGCGAGGGGAATCAGCGTGGTTCCGGGTACGCGTTGCTCGTCGTATTCCGACGGCTCACGGACGTCGATGAGACGCACGCCCGTCGGCAAGAGGTCCGCCAATTCATCCACGCTGATCTCGCTGATCGCCATGTGCGCAGGTTAGTGACGAAACCGCGGCTCGTACTCATCGTCATCGGCCCGCCAGATCGTCGGGGGAATTGGCGTTCAGGAGCCGCACTGCATCGACCGCGACCTCCGCGACCACGAGCAGATCGAGCATCGCCATCAGCGACCGTTCGCCACTCTCGAAACCGCTCACCAGCCTGGGCAAGGACCTGAAGTTCCACCGAACGAGCACCGGCTGCCGACGGTCGGTCGTGGCCACCACTGCGTCGACGACGTCGCGGTCCTGGTGCAGGGCTACCGCGGCCACCGACGCGTGGTCGAGATCGGGCAGGTCGCAGGCCGCCACCACGATGTCGCCGGCGCGGTGCTCGAGGGCCGAGATCACGCCAGACAGCGGGCCCTCACCAGCCCACCGGTCGGGTACGACCTCGACACCGAGAACGGCAAGTGATCGGGCGTCACCGCCCTGGACGTGGACCGGATGACAACCAGCGCCGGTCAGCGCGTCGATGACCCGCCGACCCAACAGCACACCGTCGACGGCGACGAGCGCCTTGTCGGTGCCCATCCGACGGCTCGTGCCGCCTGCCAGCACGGCAGCCGCGATCGGATCCATCGACACGAAGCTTCAGACGGGGACGGCGTCGTCGGGCACACCTGACGGATCGAGTTGCAGCAGGAAGAGGTTGCAGCGTTCGGCTTCGTCGACTTCGCCGATCGTGTCTGCCATGTGCTGCAGGCCCGCCAGCGAGCGGAGGAATCCATGATTCGACGGAGCGGCCCATCGCACGTAGCCGGAGCCGCGCCAACCGTTTGCGCGCAGTGCATCCAGGCCCCGGTGATACCCGATGCGATACGCGGCATACCGCTCCATGGTGTCGCGTCCGAGATCGCCCAGCGTCGCCCATCCGTCGAGCACGCGGGGGTTGGCAGCGACGAACGCCGTCACGAGCTCACGCCGCTCGGATTCAGGCGCCGCCAGTGCCTGTGTGAGCTGATGACGCAGTGCCGGAGCGATCTCTGGCAACACGGTGGTGGGCATACCCTCGGAGAAGTTGATGGGTTGATCGGTCATCGTTCGACACGATACGCCCGCGTCAGCCGATCCGACGGCCTAACGTGGCTCACATGCCGGTCTCCCTCGCCATGTCTTTCGCCATGACGCTCGGAACCGCGAAGGCGATCGCGGTCGCCGCGGTCGTCCTCTTCGCACTCGGCACCATCGTGTCGGCATGGCTGTTCAAGAACGTCGCACTCAAGGCGGGCATGGCCGCGGTCTTCGCCCTCCTCACGCTCCTCATCTGGACCCAACGACAGTCGCTCGTCGATTGTCAGGACCAGGTTCGAGCCTCTGTCGCAGAGAACCGGTCGACGCGCATCGACACCGCCTGCTCGTTCCTCGGACAGGACGTCACCATCAGCACCAGCGCCGAATAGGCACGCGCGTGGTCAACCGCGACTCGGACGCTCGTACAACTGCACCACCATCTCGGCGACACCGTCCGGATCGCAGTGATCGGTGGGGATCTGCACGAATCGCGCGTATCCGGCTCGTCGCGCCGCCAGCAATTCTTTGATCCGCTGTACCGGGTCGTTGCCGGCGAGCAGCGGCCGACTCGACGAGTCTGCGAGCACACGCTCGATGATGAGCGCCGGCGCGGCGGTGAGGCAGAACGTTCGCGCTTGCGACAATGCGGCGACGTTCGCCTCGTCGAGCATCAGGTGACCGCCGGTGGAGATGACCAAGCCCTGCATCGCGCCGAGTTCGGCGGCGACATCGCGCTCGAAACTCCGAAAGGCTTCCTCACCGAGCGAGGAGAAGATGTCGGAGATGGCACCGTGTCGGACCGCGATCATGTCGTCCGTGTCGACGAAGTCGAAACCCAATCGGTCGGCGACGATCTGTCCGACGGTTGTCTTGCCGGTCCCCATGAATCCCGTCAGGACGAGGTTGGGGCGCGATGTCGAGGTGGTGGCCATGCAGATCGTTCCGGAAACCGGCTCACTCAGGCTAGGCCGCTTGCCGGCTGGTCGCTAGCCTCGCTCCGACGAAGCCATTCCCCATGTCCCGCGAACCGATCCCCCCGATCTCTCGAACCACCCTGCCGGTTCTCACGGCAGCCAAGACGGTCACCAACACAGCGCTTCGCTGGATCGGGCCATTCCTGCCGACCCTCGAGCGCGCATTCGGCACGTCCACGGCGCAGCTGACGTCGATCATCGGCGCCTCCGAGCTGGGTGGTCTGAGCACCACGGCAGCAGGTGGGGTGCTCGATCGCGGGCGGCATCGCTTTGTGTTCCTCGCCGGTCTGGCGGCCGTCACCTTGTCGTCGCTCGTGGCGCTCGCGGGGAGTACGTGGTCGTTCGGGATCAGTATGACGGTGCTCGTCGTCGGCGTCTCGAACCTCACGGTTGCCGGACACGCGTGGATCAGCCATCACGTGCCGTACGCAGGTCGTGGCCGAGCATTCGGAATCTTCGAGATGTCGTGGGCGTTCGCGCTGCTGATCGGCGCTCCGGTGCTTGCGCTGCTCATCCGCTGGGTCGGCTGGCGCGGCCCGTACGCGGCGCTTGCCATGTTGACGATTGCGGCGTTCGTCCTCGTCATTCGTACCGTGCCACCGGACGACGTCACCCCTCGCACACCTCGAAGCTCGACTGCTCGAGTTCCGCTTCCCAGGTCGGCGTGGGTGCCCGTGTTCGCCTCGGCATTGGCTGCGGGAGCCGGGATGAGCATCTTCGTCGTATCGGGCACGTGGCTCGATGATCGCTACGGCGTCTCCACGGCCGGGCTCGGACTCGTCGCCACGGCCTTCGGTGGAATCGAGCTGTGTTCGTCGACGGCAGTCGCGTTCGTGTCGGACCATCTGGGAAAGCGTCGATCGGTCATCTTCGGGTTGGTGGTCCTTTTCGCCGGTCTCGCCGTTCAGGCGACGGCAGCCGACTCGACGGCGCGTGCGGTCGCCGGTCTCATCGTGTTCCTCGCCGGCTTCGAGTACGCATTCGTTTCGTCGCTCTCGCTCGTCAGCGAAGCAGCGCCCGCGACCCGAGGACGAGCGATCGCGTTGTCCAACGCAGTCGGCACCCTCGCCCGCGCGTCTGCGGTGGCCACCAGCGGATTGCTGTACACGGCATTCGGAATGGACGGCTCGATCGTGCTGTCGGCGTGCCTCGCCGCCGTCGCCTTTTCACTGATGGTCGGAGCGATCGCGATCGGTGTCCCCGACGGATGATCGGAGCTCGTCGACCAGTCCGGCGATCTCGTCGGGATGGGTGTTGGGCGCGTAGTGGTGCGCACCGGCGACGACGTGGAGCCGGGCAGACGCAATCTCTTCGCTCACGAACCGCATACCGCGTCGATGGTGATCGGCGCCCAGCGCACCCCTGACGGCGAGGACGGGCACAGTGACTTCTTCGGACGTCCAGGGTGCCTTCATCCGAAGATCGGTGAGCTCGCCGACCATGGCCGCTCCTTCCGAGCGCCGCGTGCGTCGCGTCGAAGGAGGCAGCCGTTCCCACCGGGCGTCGCCGATCAAACGCCTCATGAATCGTTCTGCAGCCTCGGCAGGGTCACAACCGGTCGCTATCGCTGTTCCACCGGCTGTACCGGCCGGCCACCACGGCATCCACGACAGGGGCGACTCGTACGCGAGCACCCCGTCGACGAGATGGCGGTGGCGTGCGGCGAAAGCGAGCGCCACGTTGCCGCCGTAGCTGTGCCCGACCAGGACGGCTCGCCGACCGCCGAGTAGATCGTGGAGATCGCCGACCTGTTCGTCGATGCCGTACGGTCCGGGGTGGGCGGCCGAGCGGCCGTATCCCCTGCGGTCGTACCGCAGCACCCGAAATCGGTCGTCGAGGCGTCGGCTCAACCGGAGCATTCCGGCCGACCGGTCCATCGAGCCGTGAATGAGAGCGACCAACGGAGCCGATTCGGGACCGGACTCGGCCGACCAGATCGACGTCACGCAACCTCGACGATCCGCATCACGTCGGCTGCAGCGGACGAGGTTCGATCCGGCGCCCCGGCCAGGACCAGCACGATGTCGCCCACAGCGATGCGCCCGCCCCGCACGGCCGTCTCGACGGCGAACCAGACCATGTCGTCGGTCGTGTCGTACGTATCGACGATGATCGGGTCGACACCCCACGACAGTGACATCGAGTTGACCACCGATTGGTCGGGTGAGAGCCCGATGAGCTGGACGCCCGGACGGAAACGCGCCATCGCCTTCGCTGTACGTCCGCTGCGCGTGCAACACAGGATCGCCGTCGCACCGGAGTCGATCGCAGCTTCCGAGGCGGCATGGGTGAGCGCCGCAGTCACACGGTCGCCCGTGGAGTCCCAACGTGCGCGCTGGATGCGACCGAGCCGGCTCGCCCACTGGCGATAGCTCGCCTCGACCTCGGCCCGCTCGGCGATTGCTGCCATCGTCGAGACCACCGCCGTCGGATCCCGCCCGATCGCCGTCTCGCCCGACAGCATCAGTGCGTCGGTGCCGTCGAACACGGCGTTCGCCACGTCGCTCACCTCGGCACGAGTCGGCGAGGGTGCCGTCACCATCGATTCGAGCATCTGTGTCGCAGTGATCACAGGGCAGCCGTACTCGACGCACTCGCGGATGATCTTCTTCTGGAGATGCGGCACGTCCTCGATCGGGCAGTCGATGCCGAGATCACCGCGCGCCACCATGATCGCGTCTGAGGCCGCGATGATCGAGGTCAGGTTCGCCAGCGCGGCACTCGTCTCGATCTTCGCCACGAGGTTGGTCCGATCGCCGACCACTGCTCGAACTCGTTCGATGTCGACGGCCTCCCGGACGAAGGAAACCGCCATGAACTCGACGCCCGCCTCCAGCATCTGCGCAGCAAGCACGAGATCCTCCTCGGTTGGCGTGACGAGGTGCATCCGTTCGGATGACAGGTGCACACCCGGCGAGCCCTGGGTGTGCGCTCCGGTCTGGATCACCGCACGCGCCTCGGTGTCGCCGACGCTCGTGACGCGCAGGCTGATCGCTCCATCTCCGAGGGTGATCTTGTCGTCGACGGCCATGTCGTCGAGCAGCGTGTCGTGATCGATGGTGATCACCGATTCGCTGCACATCCCGCTTCCGGCCCTCAGCCGAACCTCCTGGCCCGCCTCGAGCATGACGCCGCCGTCCGGGAAGCGTCCGGCACGAATCTTCGGTCCCGGAAGATCGGCCAACACGGCCACCGGTTTCCCGATCGATTCCGCGACCTCACGTACCGTCCGCAATCGGCGGATGTGCTCGTCGACCGAACCGTGGCTGAGGTTCAGGCGGACCACGTCGACGCCGGCGCGGATGACCGATTCGAGCGCGACGGGGTCGTCGGTGGCCGGCCCGAGGGTCGCCACGATCTTTGTTCGGCGTGTCATACATGCTTATCTAGTCGATCTATGGAGCTGTTGCTCGTGAGACACGCGCTCCCGGTGCGAAAAGAGTTGCAGACCGGACCTGCCGACCCCGGCCTCTCCCCCGACGGCGTCGCTCAATCCGAGCACCTTGCCGACTATCTGAACAGCGAACACTTCGATGCGATCTATACCAGTCCGCTCCGGCGTGCCATCGAAACCGCGGCTCCACTCTGCGCCACGACGGGCCTCACGCCCTCGGTGGTCGATGGGTTGGCCGAGTTCGACCGCGATGCTGCCGACTACGTCCCCGTCGAGGAACTGAAGGCGGCCGGCGACCCACGCTGGAACGACATCATGAACGGTGTGACCAGGGACGGCACCAGTCCTGCGGTCTTCACGGCAACCGTGATCCGGGCCGTCGACTCGTTGGTCGACGCGCATCCAGGGCATCGCATCGTCGCCGTGTGCCATGGTGGCGTCATCAACGCCTACCTCGCTCACCTACTCGGACTCGGCGACGCATACCCGGGCTTCTTCTATCCGAACTACACATCGATCCATCGTGTCGCAGCCGCCCGCAGCGGGCAGCGCTCGATCGTGACGATCAACGAAACATCACACCTCCGGGGCACCGGCCTGCCCATGGGCGTGTTCCAGAAAGGCTGACCATGGACGCACCGACTTCGAACACGGATGCACTCGTCCGGTACCTCGACAGCTCGCCGTCGCCATTTCACGCGGTGAGCAACGCGATGGCGCTCCTCAGCGAGGCGGGATTCGCCGAGTTGGCGATGGGTGCAGACTGGAGTGACCTGCCGGCGTCCGGATTCGTCGCACGCGACGGAGCGCTCATCGCCTGGAAGACTGCACCCGGAGTCGGCCCGAACGCACCGTTTCGTATCGCCGGCGCGCACACCGATTCGCCGTGTCTACGCGTCAAGCCGAGACCCGACTCCGGATCGTTCGGTTGGCGCCAGCTCGGTGTCGAGGTGTACGGGGGGATCCTCAACAACTCGTGGCTCGACCGAGACCTCGGCATCGCCGGTCGGCTCGCCCTGGGCGACGGAACGAGCGCCCTCGTCGACGTACGCCGAGGTGTGGCCCGGGTACCGCAGCTCGCGGTGCACCTCGACCGGGGCGTGAACGATGCCCTCACCCTCGACAAGCAGAAGCATCTCCGACCGGTGTGGGGACTGGGCACACCCACTGCTGGTGAGTTCGCGGAGTGGATCTCGAACGAAGCGGGAGTACCGAAGGCCACGTGGTGGGACCTGTGTCTCTACGACGTGCAGGGTGCCGCCGTCTTGGGCGTCGACCACTCGCTGTTGGCGAGCGGCCGGCTCGACAACCTGCTCTCGTGCTGGGCTGCCGTGGCGTCTCTCCTCTCGTCGACCCCGACCGAGCACGTCTCGATGATCGTCCTCAACGACCACGAGGAGGTCGGGTCGAGTAGCACCACCGGGGCGAGCGGACCGTTTCTCGAACAGGTCCTTCAGCGACATGTTGCGGCTCGCGGCGGCAGCCACGACGACCTGCTCCGGGCGTTCGGCGAGTCGGCGTGCGTCTCGGCCGACAACGCGCACGCGATCCATCCCAACTATCCCGAGCGCCACGACGCCGACCACCTGCCACTCGTGAATGCCGGACCCGCCATCAAGGTGAACGTCAATCAGCGATACGCAACATCGTCGAAAACCGCCGCGCTCTTCCAACGTGCCTGCGAGACGGCCAGCGTGCCGTGGCAGGTCTTCAGCTCGAACAACAGCATGCCGTGTGGGTCGACCATCGGTCCGCTCACCGCAACGCGACTGGGCATCGACACCGTCGACGTCGGCGTGCCACAACTCTCGATGCACTCTGCTCGCGAGGTCTGTGGCGTCGCCGACCCCGGTCACCTCGTGTCGGCCCTGACCGCCTACTTCTCGGGCTCGGACTGATCGGCAGGCGTGGCGCCTGGCAACTCGTCGTAGCTCCACCCGACGTGGGTCATGGCCTCGTCGAACAGCCGCTGCAGTTCGGCGTGCAGGCGCTCGGACTGATCCTTGGTCGCCGTGCGGGGCAGTCGGCCGGTCTCGGACGTCGGTGCCGGGATCGGCTTCCCCACGATGACGTGCACCTTCTTCGGGAAGACGAACTTCGCCTTCTTGGGCATGACCTTCTGCGAGCCGCCGATGCCGACGGGCACGATCGGCACTCCGGCCTTCACTGCGATGTAAACGGCACCGTCGAACAGTGGCTGCACGATGGGGCCCTCTTTGCGCTCTCCTTCGGGGAACAGCACCATGGGCTCTCCGCTCTCGAGGACGGCGATCGCCCGTTTCAGTGCCTCCCGGTCGGCGGAGCCCCGGTTCACCGGAAAGGCTCCGAGTGCAGTGAAGATCTTGCCGATCGGCGCGATCTTCCACATGGTGTCCTTGCCCATGAAGTGCAAGCGCCGCTTCGTGACCGACCCGGCGATGGGAGTGTCGACGTACGACCGGTGCACCGGCGCGAGGACGAAGGCACCGGTGGCGGGGATGTTCTCCCGCCCTTCGATCGTCATTCGTGTGTACAGCCTGATGAATCCTGTCACGATGAAGTGGGCCACGCGATAGAACGCCACGCTGAGGCGACCGTTCCCGGCCAGAATCGTGTCGGTCTTGGTCATGACAACAACGCCAGGATGTGGGCGACCACGTCGTCGACGGGAACGTCGCTCGTGTCGACCGTGATCGCATCGTCAGCCTCGTGGAGGGGGCTGACGTCACGGGTCGAGTCACGACGGTCACGTTCGATGATCGATGCCTCGACATCACCGACGTCGCCGCCGATCTCCATGACGCGTCGTTCGGCACGCACACGCGGCGATGCCGTGATGTAGAGCTTGAGTCGGGCTTCGGGGAACACGACCGATCCGATGTCGCGACCTTCCACGACGCCACCGCCGCGCCGGCGAGCCCACGCACGCTGGAGTGCAACGAGCGTCTGGCGAACCGCCGGATTCGCCGCGATCGCACTGACGGCCTCGGTGACGTCGCGGCCCCGGATCTCCGCGGTCGCGTCGACGCCGTCGACGACGACGGCCGCATCACTGACGTCGATCTGGACATCACCCACCATTTCGGCGACAGCTGCGGTGTCGTTCACGTTCACTCCTCGGCGCAAGGCCGCACAGGTGACGGCGCGGTACATGGCACCCGTGTCGAGGTATTCGAGACCGAGCCGGCGAGCAACGGCGCGACCGACGGTGCTCTTGCCGGCGCCGGCAGGGCCGTCGATGGCGATCACCACGAGCCGATCGGCCGGCGTGCCGCCCGCGAGGTCGTCGATCACCACGACGTTCCCAACGGCCGACCTTCGTCATACCCGGCGTGACTCTGCACCCCGACGACGGCGCGCTCGCGGAACTCGCCGATGGTTGCCGCACCGGCATAGGCGCACGACGAACGAACTCCGGCGACGATCTGGTCGATGATGTCCTCGACACCGGGACGATCGGCTTCGAGATACATGCGCGACGTACTGATGCCTTCCTCGAACAGCTCCTTGCGGGCCCGTGCGATGTCGGCTTCGGTTCGGTTCCGGTTCTTCACGGCCCGGCTCGAGGCCATGCCGAAACTCTCCTTGTACAGACGACCGTCGGGGTCACGCAGCGTGTCGGCCGCCGATTCGTAGGTGCCTGCGAGCCACGAACCGAACATCACGTTGCCGGCGCCCGCGGCCAGCGCCAGCGCCACGTCTCTTGGGAACCGGACACCGCCGTCGGCCCAGACGTGTTTGCCCAGGCGTTCCGCCTCGGCAGCCGTTTCGAGCACCGCGCTGAACTGTGGACGACCCACTCCGGTCATCATCCGCGTGGTACACATCGCCCCCGGCCCGACACCGACCTTGACGATGTCGGCCCCGGCCTCGATCAGGTGGCGAGTGCCCTCAGCGGTGACGACATTGCCGGCGACGATGCGGCTGTCCGGTACGGCTGCCCGAACCTGCTCGATCACCTCGAGCATCTTCGTTTGATGACCGTGCGCCGTGTCGACCACGAGCACATCGACGCCCATCGATGCAAGTGCTTTCGCGCGCCCGACCGGATCGGCATTCATGCCGACAGCCACCGACGCCAGCAACCGACCCTCGGCGTCGACGGCGGGTCGATACATCGTGCTGCGCAACGCACCCTTGCGGGTGAGCACGCCGAGCAGCTGTCCGTCGGCGTTCACCACCGGGGCCAGCGACACCCGCTCATAGGCCAACCGGTCGAACGCACGCTCCGGGTCGATCGATTCCTCGAGCGTCACCAGATCACGGCTCATCACGTGTTGCAGCTGTGTGAATCGGTCGGACCCGGCAGCGTCGTTCTCGGTGAACACGCCGACCGGCCGGTCGTCACTGTCGACCACGACCACACCACCGTGCGCTCGCTTGTGGATCAGGCTCAGGGCATCGGCGATGGTGTGGTGCGGCGTGAGTGTGATCGGCGTCTCGAACACCACATGGCGACTCTTGACGAATCGCACCACCTCTTCGATGACATCGAGTGGAATGTCTTGTGGCAGCACGACCAGACCACCTCGACGAGCCACGGTCTCGGCCATCCGGCGGCCCGCGACTGCAGTCATGTTCGACACCACCATCGGGATGGTCGTCCCGATTCCGTCCGGTGTCGACAGATCGACCCCGAAGCGGGAACCGACCGCCGACAGGCTCGGCAGCATGAATACGTCGTTGTACGTCAGCTCATGAGCCGGGTCGGGTTGCAGCATTCGCATCGGTGGTTCTCCTGAGACGGTCGGAGACGGCCCTTCAGCCGAACTCAGCGGCCACAGGCTAACGGCACGCGCCGACCGCCTACGCTGAGCGTCGTGAGTACCGCTTCTGAAACGCCGGTCATGCTGGTGCACGGCTGGGGAGGGTCGTTCACGAGCACGTGGGAGCGCAACGGTTTCACTGCCCTGCTCGAAGACGCCGGCCGTCCGGTGATCGGTGTCGACCTGTTGGGTCACGGCACCGCTGCGAAGCCACACGACCCGGCCAGCTACACGGATCTCACCAAATCACTGATCGATCGCCTCGGGCCACATCCCGTCGACGCGATCGGATTCTCCCTCGGGGCATTGACGCTCCTCCGAGCGGCAATCGTGCGCCCGGCCAGCTTCAACCGGCTGGTGCTCGCCGGCATCGGACGAAACGTGTTCGAACGTGACGAGCGGCGGCGCCGGGCCATCATCGATGCGCTCGAGGCAGCCGACAACTCGACGTTCGACGGTCAGCACGTCGACCCCGGTGACCATCTCGGGCGGTTGTTCCGCCAGTACGCCGACGGCAACGGCAACGACGTGATCGCCTTGACCGCCGTCATGAAGGCAGACGCATCGATCGCCATCACCAAGGAGGCGCTCGCCACCATCACCTGCCCGGTGCTCGTGGTCGTCGGCGATCAAGACTTCGTTCATCCTGCCGACGAGCTCGTCGATGCGCTCCCGAACGCGACGTCGACCGTGTTGCGCAACGTCGATCACTTCGCCACACCGGAATCATTCGGCTTCATCGACGCCGCACTCGAATTCGTCGACGCGGCACCCGGCTGATGTTGATCACCGAGCGCGTCGACCGGGCCGCTCGATCCATCCGGCTCGGCGGGCTCGTCGCGATTCCCACCGAGACCGTGTACGGACTGGCGGCCGACGCCGAAAACCTCGACGCAGTCGCCCGCATCTTCGAGGTCAAGGGTCGTCCCACGAGTCATCCCCTGATCGTGCACATCGCAGGCTCCGACGCGCTCGGAGCGTGGGCGGCATCGGTCCCCGACGATGCGGCGCTGCTCGCCGGCACGTGCTGGCCCGGACCGCTGACGTTGCTGCTGCCGAGGTCGAAACGGGTGTCCGACGCCATCACCGGCGGACGAGACATCGTGGGCGTGCGCGTGCCCGCTCATCCCCTCACGTTGGAGCTCCTCGACGAACTCGGGGGAGGCCTCGCCGCACCGTCGGCGAACCGATTCGGACGGGTCAGCCCGACGACCGCACACCACGTCGCCGCCGACCTCGCCGATCATCTCGACCCGAAACGCGATCTGATCCTCGACGGTGGATCGTGTCCGGTCGGAGTCGAGAGCACGATCATCGACTGTTCGGTCGACCCGCCCCAGATCCTGCGTCCCGGCGGCATTCCAACCGACGACATCGAACAGCTGCTCGACGGCCGACTCGATCAGGGCTCTGGTCCCGCCCGGGCCAGCGGCATGCTTCGCTCGCACTACTCGCCCGACTGCCTGGTCGTTCTCGCAGACGACGATCGCCACGCCGAAGAACTCGCCGACGAGGCACGGAACGACGGCGCCGTCGTGTCGGTGATCGATCGCACCGACGACCTCGTCACCGCCGCTCGTGAGCTCTACACCGATCTTCGTCGAGCGGATGACGACGGCGTCGACGTGTTGGTGGCGGTGATGCCACCTGCCGAAGGCCTCGGCCACGCGATCCGCGACCGGCTCATGAAGGCCGCTGCGGAGCACTGTCGAGATCGTCCCAGTCGAGACGGTTGAGATTCGACACCCAGGTGTCCCGCACACTGTCGGTGTCGGGAAGGTGTTGGCCGGCCTGCGCCGCCACGGTGAGACCCACCGACGTCGAGCCCGCTTCGGGAACCAGCTCGAGCGTGCACCAGCATGAACCCGGCTCGACGAGAAGCGTCTCGAGCCGGTACGGCGGATCGTCA
The DNA here is from genome assembly GCA_037969115.1 of Ilumatobacteraceae bacterium. Lineage (GTDB taxonomy): Bacteria > Actinomycetota > Acidimicrobiia > Acidimicrobiales > Ilumatobacteraceae > JBBKWQ01. Next base: position 20,407 of record JBBKWQ010000180.1, on the reverse strand, counting down.
TCGACGACCTCGCCGATCCACGATGCCACGACGAGGAGACCTTCGTACGCCTCCACAGGGAGCGCTTCGATGGTGAACGAAGGGTGATCCGTCACCGTCGACCGTTCATCGTCCGATCGAGTCGAACGCAGGGTTCGTGACGTGCGACGCCACGCCGGCGATGCTCGCTGATCGATCGATGCGAGCGCGTTGCGGGCCGCCGCGTTCAGTTCTTGCATCTCACTCGCGGTCCCGCCGGCATCAGGGTGCAACACCTTCGACATCCGCCGTCGAGCGGCGTGAACATCGGCGGCGGTGGCTGTACTCGCCAGGCCGAGGAGGTCGAACGGGTCCCGTGGCACGGTCCGACCGTAAACCAAAGAATCCCGAGGGTGCTTGTTCGACGGGGGAATTACCGCGTACGCTGTCGCGACCTAACCAGACAGGGCAAACCCGCCCTGCCTCACCTAGGGGGAGAAACCAACAACATGCAGAAATCACGCGTACGTCGCGTCGGTGCCATGCTGGTCGGTCTTTCGCTCGTTGCCGCAGCCTGCGGCAGTGACGATGCGGCCACCGAAGACACCACCGCACCTGAAGAGACCTCGGCACCCGAAGGGACTTCGGCACCCGAAGGCACCACAGCTCCGGCACCCGAGGGTGGCTCCGATGGCGTCCTGACCCTCGGAGGCATCCTGCCCGAGACCGGCAACCTTGCGTTCCTCGGACCGCCCGAATTCGCCGGTGTCGAAGCTGGCGTCGCAGACGTCAACGCTGCCGGCGGAGTCAACGGTGCCGACATCGTCTGGCTGCCCGGCGACTCCGGCGACAACGGTGACGTCGCCAACGCAACGGTCGACCGCCTGCTCGCCGAGAACGCCGACGCATTCGTCGGCGCCGCCAGCTCGGGCGTGTCCCTCACCGTGATCGACAAGATCACCCAGGCCGGCAAGATCCACTTCTCGCCTGCCAACACATCACCGGCATTCACCACCTACGACGACAACGGTCTGTACTTCCGCACCGCTCCGTCGGACGTGGTGCAGGGCGCCGCACTCGCCGACGTGCTCATCGAAGACGGAGCCGCAACTGTTGCGTTCCTCGTCCTCAACGACTCGTACGGCACCGGGCTGCTCGAGTTCACGAAGGGCCCATACGTGGCCAATGGCGGCGAAGTCGTGTTCGAGAACATCTACGACCCCAAGGCCGAGAACTTCGACTCCGAGATCGCCGGCGTCGTCGAAGCCGATCCGGACGCGATCGTCATCATCGGTTTCGATGAGACGTCGAAGATCCTCACCGGCATGATCGAGAACGGCATCGGACCGGACGCCAAGATGGTCTACGGCGTCGACGGCAACATGGGCAACGCCCTCGCCGCGGCATTCGAAGATCCCAGCGTGCTGGCCGGAATGAAGGGCACGTTGCCAGGCGTGGACGTCGAGGGTGAGCTCTCCGAGTTCCGCGACAAGCTCCTCGGTGTCAACCCGGACCTGATCGACTACTCCTACTCGGCAGAGTCCTACGACGCCGTCATCGTCATCTCGCTGGCGGCCATCGCCGCCGGCAGCGACGACGGTGTTGCCATCGGAGCCCAGATCAACGACATCACGCGCGGCGGCGAGAAGTGCACCACATTCGCCGATTGTTCTGCATTGCTGGCCGACGGAACCGACATCGACTACGACGGTGTCTCTGGCCCGCTCGAGTTCGTCGACGCAGGTGAGCCCTCACAGGCTTCCATCCTGATCCTCGAGTTCGACGAGACCGGCAGCATCGTCGTTGCGGGTTCCGTGCAGGGCTCGATCTGATCAACACGACAACCTGACAGGCGCTCTCAGCGTCTGACGCACGACGGCCCGGGGCATCTTCGCCCCGGGCCGTTTCGCGTCCCAGCTGTCGAAGGTCGGCGGGATTCAGGCGCTCCCCGATGCCGCGGTTGCGTGACGGCGAGCCGCGGAGCGGACCGGCGGCGAGCGACGGTGACGCGAGCGACGCCCACGAAAGTCGCAACGCGGCTGCACCGCCGCGATGGCGCAACTCAGTCTTGGTGTGTGGCGACCAACGTACCGAGATACAGCTCGATCACCTTCGGGTCGGTCAGCAGTTCCTTGCCGGTACCCGAGTAGGCGTTGGTGCCCTGATCGAGCACATAGCCACGATGACAGATCTGCAAGCACCGGCTGGCGTTCTGCTCGACCATCACGATCGACACCCCGGCCTTGTTGATCCGGTGGCACCGGATGAACACCTCGTCCTGGAGCGCCGGGGACAGACCGGCCGAAGGCTCGTCGAGGAGTAGTACCGATGGATCCATCATCAGAGCGCGACCCATGGCCAGCATCTGACGTTCGCCACCCGACAGTGAGCCGGCGCGCTGATCGCGTCGCTCGACCAGGCGGGGGAACATCTCACCGACGACCTCGAACCGTTGGGCGAACGTCTTGGGCTGCAGAAAGACGCCCATCTCGAGGTTTTCCCCGATGGTGAGGGCCGAGAACACGTTGTTGTTCTGCGGCACGTAACCGACGCCGAGGCTCACCAGCGAGTGCGCCTTCTTGTTCGTGATGTCCTCGCCGCGCAGACGTACGGCACCGTCTCGGATGTTGACGAGGCCGAACATCGCCTTCATCAGCGTCGAGTTTCCCGCTCCGTTGGGTCCGATGATCGCAACGAGTTCGCCCTCGGCGAGCTCGAGCGAGCACTCATTCAGGATGTTCACGCCCGGGATGTACCCGGCCGTGAGATTGTCGGCAATGAGCAATGGCTCGGTCATTCGTCGTCCTCGTCGAGTTGGAGCGCTGAATCGTGCGACGACCCGAGGTATGCATCGACGACCGCCTTGTTCTGCCCGATCGAGGCAGGTGGACCCTCGGCGATGATACGACCCTCGGCCATCACGATGACCCAGTCGCTGATCTCCTGCACCATGTCCATGTCGTGCTCGACGAACAACACCGTCATGCCCTGGTCGCGCAAGCCGGTGACATGGCCCAGCAACGATTGGGTGAGTGCTGGGTTGACGCCGGCCATCGGCTCGTCGAGCATGACCATCTTGGGTTTCACCATCAAGGCCCGAGCCATCTCGAGGAGCTTGCGCTGACCGCCTGACATGGTGCCCGCGAACTCGTCGCGCATGTGGCTGAGCTTGAACCTGTCGAGCAGCGCTTCGGCCTCGGCCTCGATCTCCTTCTCCTGACTCATCCACAAGAACGGGAACACTGCTCGAAAGATGTTCTCACCCTTTTGATGAGTTGATCCGAGCTTCATGTTCTCGATCACGGTCATCTTCGACAACGCCTTGGTGAGCTGGAACGTTCGAACCATCCCGTGGTTGGCGATCTTGTGCGCCGGCACGTCACCGATGTCGCGGCCGTCGAACGTGCGGGTGCCCTGATCGGGCTTGTCGAAGTTGGTCAACAGGTTGAAGAACGTCGTCTTGCCGGCACCGTTCGGGCCGATCAACGCCGTGATCACACCACGCTGGACCTCGACGTGGTCGACATCGACCGCCCTGAGCCCACCGAACGATCGGCGAACGTCGTGCGCAACCAGAATCGGGTCGGGCTTGGGGGCGCCTGGCTCCCAAGCGACGTCCGCGAGCGCAGCTCGTGCGGCGTTGGCCGCTTCGAGCGCCGTGTTCGTCTCAGCGGTCATCGAGCGCCATCTCTTCCTTGTTGCCGAATATGCCCTGCGGTCTGAAAGCGGCGAGGAGTACGAGGCCCAGGCCGATCAACATGAAGCGAACCTGACCGACCTGCGTACCGTCCATGATCTTGTCGGAGATCAGCCCACTTCGGACGCCCTCGCGGAGAAAGATGTCGGAGAAGCTGAGGATCGCCCAGAGAATCGCAGCGCCCACCACCGGGCCGAAGACCTTGCCGGCGCCTCCGAGGATCAAGGCGACCCAGGCGAAGAACGTGACGTCGGTGATGAAGTTGTCGGGCTGGGCCGACTGGGTGCCGATCGCTCGCATCATGCCGCCGACCGCACCGAACACACCACCGACGACGAGTGACTGCATCTTGTACGAGTATGCGTTCTTGCCGAGGCTCCGGGCGGCGTCTTCGTCTTCTCTGATCGCCTTCAACACTCGACCCCATGGGCTGCTGATGAGTAACCAGCACACGAAGACGCCGAGCGCGAGGACGAACCACCCGACCAACACCACCCACATCTGGTTCCCGATGAACAGGCCGAACATGTATCGTTTTCCGGGGTCGAACGGACTCATCTTGTAGAAATCGGTGGCGAATCCGCTGAGGCCGTCGGACGACCCCGTCCACTTGTCGAATTTCGGTGATCGCGCGATGAGACGGAAGATCTCTGCCGCGGCAATCGTGACGATGGCAAGGTAGTCGGCTCGTAATCGCAGCGTCGGGACACCCATGACGAGTGCGAGCAGCAACGGGAACACGACGATGCCCATGAGCACACCGACCCAGAAGCTCGAACTCCAGGTGATGACCATCATCGACAGCCCGTACGCACCCGCGGCCATGAAAACTGCTTGACCGAAGTTGAGCAGACCGGTGTAGCCGAAGTGGATGTTGAGTCCGATGGCGGCCAGAGCGAAGTAGATGAACTGTTCGCCGATGAGGCCGCGCATCGTGTTGCTGAAGATTGATCCCCAATCCATGACGGTCTCCTATCCCACTCGCTCGGCTCGCCCGAGCAGACCCTGCGGTCTGACGAGGAGGATGATGATCAGGGTGAGCAAAGCACCCACGTTCTTCAGGTCGGGCGTGACTCCCGGGATCAGGGTCGACATCTGGATGAAGATGCCCACGATCAGGCTGCCCAGCAGAGCGCCGTATGCAGTGCCGAGGCCGCCGAGCGTGACACCGGCGAACATCAGGAGGAGCAGGCGGAACCCCATCTCCCAACCGATGGTTTCGGTGAGACCGAACAGGACTCCACCCAGACCGGCGAGGGCGGCACCGAGGATCCACACGAGGCGAATCACCTGGTCGACGTCGATGCCCGACGACTCGGCGAGGTCTCGGTTGTCGGCCACCGCGCGCATGGCCTTGCCGGCTCGGGTCTTCTGGAGCCCGAATCCGACGCCGACCAGCACCAGTACCGAGAACACGACGATGAAGATGTCTTTGGGAACCATCGAGAAGAACTTGAAGTCGATGGCGGACTGCAGCTGATAGCTGCGGTAGCGCTGCACCCTGCCGCCGAACTGGAACAGCATCATGTATCGGAACAGAATGGAGAAGCCGAGCGACACGACCAAGGCGGAGATCAGGCTCGCCCCGCGGTTGCGGAGCGGTCGCCAGACGAATCGGTCGAAGAGTCCGCCGGCAATGCCGCAGATCACCACCGAGATGATGCCCGCGAAGACGAGGTTCGTTCTCCAACCGAACACACCGGTGACGTTGAACAGGAATGCGATCATGGCTCCGAACGTGACGAGCTCGCCGTGGGAGAAGTTCGTCAACCCGGTCGTGCCATAGATGAGCGACAGGCCGATGGCACACATGCCGATGATGAGGCCGAGCTTCACTCCATCGACTGCGAGCTGCACCGCTTTGATCGTCGAGGTGTCGGTACTTCGGCGCTCGCCCAGCGGGAAGAGATTCGACTTGCTGTTCCCTTCGATCACCTTGAAGTCGATCGGGTTGCTGTCGGGGTTGCGCAGTTCGATGCCTTCGGGCAGCGTCGAGATGTCGAGCAAGGTCGAGTATTCGCCACCGGCGGGCAGTGTCACACTCCAGTTCCCTTCGGCGTCGGTGGTCCCGATGCCGACCTCGGTTCCCTCCGCATCGGTCACGATGAAGTTGACGCCCTCGACGAATACGGTCTCGCCGGCCTCGTCTCGCGTCTTGAGCGTGCCGCCGACGGCCGTCTCAGCAGCGCTGTCGTCGCCCCCGGAGTCGTCCTGTGCGTTGGCCGCGGATCCGAAGGCCATCAGCCCGACGACGAGCGCCAGGAAAGCCACGAACTTGGACATGGGTGCCCGACCGCGAGCCTGAGGTTGGAAATGTCCCCCCGGACCGGACGACCAAACCACCTGACGGTGAGTCGACGTTGACATTGCGGCGTCACTCTAGGTGGTACCGCGCGCCTCATTCAAGATCATCGAGTTCGAATCCGAATTGGTTGCCAGGCGCGGGGTCCGCGTCGTGTCGAGTACGACCTGTGTCGTCACGATCGTCAAAGCCGTTGCCCCGGCGACGTGAACACCCACGAGCAGCTCGGGTACGCCCGTGAAATACTGCACGTATCCCACTGCGGCCTGGAGCACGCCGACGAACATCCAGCTCGACAGCACCGGCACCATCGCATGTCGTTCATCGCGACGACCACGGACTCTCGCGACGATCGACAGCGCGATCGCCAGTGTGGCCATCACCGTGATGCCGTGGACGCGCGCCGCCGTGTCGACGGCGATGCCGAGTCGCACCGCCTCGGCGTCACCCGCGTGAGGTCCTGCCCCCGTGACGATCGTGCCCGAGAACAGCGCCGCCGCGGTGAGCCCCGCCAACACGCCCACCAGGCGAGCGGTGTGCGAGGAAACCATCGGCACCCGTTCGACACCGTCGGGCTCACCGGCCCGGCGCATGAGCACCACGGCGCACGAGATCAGGGCCATCGAGAGCAAAAGGTGCAGCTGGATTGCTATCGGATGCAGATCGACTCGGACCGAAATTCCGCCGATGATCGCGTTGGCCAACGTGCCGGCGGCAACCCAACCGGAGAGCTGGAGCAAATCGCGTCGTCGAGGTCGGCGGAGGAACGATCCCAACACGGCTGCGATCACGGCCATACCGACGACTCCGGTGAACAGACGGTTGATCTGCTCGATCGCAGCGTGCTTCGACGACACGTCGATCAGTCGCTCGTCATTGCACTTCGGCCAGTCATCACAGCCCAGCCCGCTGTCGGTCAGACGCACGGCTGCACCCGTCACGATGATCATGCTGAGCGACGCGAGCGCGGCGATCGTGATCTGCCAATACCGGCGCGGCTGCAACTGCATGACGACGCCAGGATACGGGCCAACGATCCGCCGCGCTCGCCCGATCGCTAGCGTCGGTTCATGGCTCGCGACCACGAACGGCTCCAGCTCTTCACCTTCAACGTGTTCTCGAAGCTCGAGGGGGCAGTGACGGCCGGGATGATCCATCTCGGCGATCAGCTCGGCCTCTATCGGGCGCTTGCCGACTCCGACCAACCACTCACGACCGATGAAATCGCTGCAGCGACCGGGCTGCACGAGCGATGGGTTCGCGAATGGGCGTACAACCAGGCGGCAGCCAATATCATTGAAATCGACGATTCGAACACGCCTGCCGCCGAGCGGTTCTCGCTGTCGTCCGAAGGTCGCGCGGTGCTGGCAACACCCAGTCATCCGGCGTTCGGGATGGGCATGTTCCATCGACTTCCCCAGACCATGCAGGCACTCGAGCACATGCCCGAGAGCTTCCGCACCGGCATCGGTCACGCCTACGACAGCCACGGGGCCGAGGGCGCCGTCGGCATCGAACGGAGCTTCGAACCGTGGAACCAGGCGAACCTGCTGCGCCGGGTCCTTCCGGCCATGAGCGACGTCGAGCAGCGACTCGACGACGGTGCGAACGTCGTCGATGTCGGCTGTGGTGCCGGGAGCGCCGTCCTCCTCCTGGCCGAGCGCTTTCCCGACAGTCACTTCGTCGGGTACGACATCTCACAACACGCGCTCGACCGAGCGAACGCCAAACTCGCGGCGTCTGGCCTGCACAACGCTCAGTTCCACGACCCCCGGCTGCAACCGCTGCCCGACGATCATTCGGTCGACCTCGTCACGACGTTCGATTGCATCCACGACATGGCGCACCCACAGCCGGTCATCGAGGCCATTCGGGCAGCCCTCCAGAACGACGGGTCGTGGCTGCTCGTCGACATCCGGGCGCACGACTCCTTCGCCGACAACGTTGCGAACAACCCGATGGCATCACTGCTCTACGGCATCAGCGTGCTGTCTTGTATGTCGTCGGCGCTCTCAGAGCCCGACGGAGCCGGACTCGGCACGCTCGGGCTTTCCGCATCACGTGCCGAGTCGATGGCCCGAGCGGCTGGTTTCACCCGGTTCCGTCGACTCGACGTCGACCATGCGCTCAACGAGTTCTACGAGATCCGGCCGTGACTAGCGAGTTCGCTCTTCGACCCCGAGGTGTTCCACGCCCGACAGCGACGTCAGCGTGAACGTAAACCCGCCGTGCACGGGGATCGCTTCGACCCTGCTCACCGAGGCGTGCCTCAGGATCAGGCGATCCCATTCCCAAGGGGTGGGGGCGAATCCGAGCAGGTGGCTGATCGTGACGGAGTTGGTGCCGGCGTGTGCGACGAGCAGAATCCGTGATCCCGGTTCGTCGATCTGCCAGACGGGCAGCTCGCTCTCGGCCCGTCGGATCCCGCGGTCGGCCAGGAATGTCGCTGCGCCGGCATGGATCCGATCGGTGAAATCCCGTACCGATTCGCCGCCCGGGAGCCCGTCCCATCGCTGTTCCACCGGGCGATCGCGAATCTCTCGATAAGCCCGCTCGGCTCGCTCTGCGGGCGAGCCGTGCCATCCGGGATCGCGGATCTCCTCCAGCCATGATGCAATCATCTCGGGGCGGCCCGTTCGCGAGAGCAGCGGTGCGGCCGTTTGCCGTGCTCGGACCAACGGGGAGACCAGGACCTCGTCGAACGACTCGTCGGCCAGAAAGTCGGCCATCCGCTCCGCCTGCGTCTGTCCGAGTTCGGTCAGCGGTGGGTCGACGACGCTCAGACCGTGCCGAACCCATTCCGGTTGGCCGTGGCGCACGAACACGATCTCCATGCGGAGTGATCGTACGGACTCGGACCGCGCGAACACAGACGAACATGTGACACAGTTCGGCGCCGGTCCGAGTTAGCCTCGCCGTTGGTGGGTGCTTCCTCGACGACTGAACACGGCTGATGGATCCGAACTGGTATCCCGACCCGCTGTCGCGATACGAATACCGGTACTTCAACGGCCGCGGCTGGACGGCCGATGTCTCGGTCGATGGCCGCCGGCTGGTCGACCCGGTCGGCGCCCAGCCGTATCCCGATCTCACCGCGATTTCGCCTGAGCCACGGCCGCCGTCACCTGACCGGCCGAGGCGCGCCGGAATGACGGCGATGGTGCTCGGAATCGTCGCCCTGGTGCTCGGCCTGTTTCCGTATCTGTTCGTACTGGGAGCGATCCTGGCCGTTGCCGGGATCGTCTTCGCGATCTCATCGCTCCGTTCGGCCCGGTCGATCGGAGGTCCGCGAGGCTTCGCCATCACCGGCTTGATCACCAGCGTCGCAACCGCAGGTACCTGCGTGGTCGGCGTCTACCTCACGTTCCTCATCCACGACGAGATCAAGCAGTGGCAGCAGCCACCGGCGAACGATGTCGTGATCGCCGCCTGCGATGCGAGTGAAGGGACGGCGCGCATCGAGGGATCACTCGTCAACGAGAGCGATCGTGCGAGCGACTATTTCGTCCGAGTGGAGGTTCGCACCGGCCCGTTCGACGACGACATCCTCTTCGAGCAGTTCGATGTCGGCACGGTGCAACCCGGGTCGGCCGTCGATTTCGTCGGGTCGTTCGTGGTCGACGATCAGGTCGACGACGTGAAGTGCAGAGTGGTCGAGGTCACCGGTCCTCGACCGTTCGACGTGCCACAGAACTGATTCCGGGCCGAGCGCCCGGCTCACTCTGCCCAGTGCTCGCCGTGGCCGTCATCCACGCCTCGAACATACGGGCGTAGGCGCCGTCCGCGAGCACGAGCTGATCGTGGTGCCCGTCTTCGACCAGTCGCCCGTCGTCGAGCACGAGCACACGGTCGGCCCGAGCAGCCGTCGACAGTCGATGCGCGATGGCGATCGTCGTGCGGCCTTCGGCGAGATGGCCGAGCGCCCGCGAGATCCGTACTTCCGTGAGCGCATCGACGGAGGATGTCGCCTCGTCGAGTACCAACACCGACGGGTCGACGAGCCCGGCACGGAGCAGCGCCACGAGTTGACGCTCGCCCGCCGACAGGTTGTCACCTCGCTCACCCACCCGCGAATCGAGTCCGCCGGGGAGTCCGACGAGCCAGTCGCTCACATCGAGCCGCTCCACCACCCGTTCGATGTCGTCCCTGGTCGCTGACGGATTCGAGAATGCGACGTTCGCGGCGATCGTGTCGTCGAACAGGAACGGTTCCTGTGACACCACCACAAGCCTGCTGCGCAGTTGTGCGTTCTCGATCTGTGCGAGGGGCACGTGTCCCAGGCGGATCTCGCCCGACGTCGGATCGGCGAATCGGGCGATGAGGCGACCCAGCGTGGTCTTGCCGGATCCGGTCGCGCCGACCAGCGCGACCTGTTGGCCGGCAGGTATGGACAAGCCGATGTTCCTGAGCACGGTGTCGTCGGCCAACACGCGGTCCATGCGACTCGGGTACGAGAACGACAGATCCGACATCTCGATCCCGAGCGGCCCGTCAGGAAGATCGCACGGCGACGTGGGCGGCGGCGGCCCGACCGGGATGTCGAGCACGCCGAGGACCCGGCGAAGTCCCGCCACCGCTGTCTGCGTCTGGTCGAGCACCTCCGTGAACTCGGCGATCGGCTCCAAGAACCGATAGGTGAGGAAGATGAAACCGATCATCGAACCCGCGGTCAGCCCACCTTCCGGACCGCGCAGGATGCCGACTGCGATCACGGCCGACACCGTGACGACCGAGAACACCTCACCGATGGGAAAGAGGAACGCGCCATATGTGTTCGCTCGGATCTGGGAATCGGAGCGCTTCTCGACCGATCGTCGGGTGACGCCGCCGAGGTGGTCACCGGCGTCGTAGGCGCGAATGGTCGGCGCTCCTGCGACCAGTTCGGTCACCGAAGCCAACATCTCGGCGTTGTCCTCGCGCGACCGGTCGTAGGCGTGCAGCAACCGGCGTTGAACGGCACGAAGAACGAAGAAGAGCGGCAGCGCCACGGCGAAAGCGATCAGGGCCAGGATCCAGTCGTACGCCAGCATCACGCCCGCCACGATCACCATCAGCGTTCCGTCGATGAGCCATGCCAGTCCGCCCCACTGGAAGAACTGAGCCAACGTTTCGATGTCGCTCGTCACTCGGGCGACGAGAGCTCCACGCCGCTCGTCGTTGTGATCAGACAGGCTCAAACGATGGATGTGCGCGATCAGACGGACGCGGAGGTCGAACAGTGCCTGCTCACTCCGTCGGCCGAGCCGCACGACCGCTTGACGCTGAGCGATACCGGCGATGAGTACCGCCGTGGCCGCCACGACGGCCAGCGAGCCGACGACTCCGACTCGCACCGAATCGTGGCCGACGATGCCCCGGTCGACGGCCTGTTGGATCGTGATCGGTACCACGACACGCCCGGCGGCGCCGATGGCAGCCAGGAACCACGTGAGGAGTAGGCCCTGCCGCAGCACTGGGGCCTCGGACAGCCCGCGCCCGATCGCATCGACGGCCGAGAACCGCCCCAGAGGCTCGGTCATGACCTCGCCCCGCTGCGGTCACTCTCGAAGGCCTCGACCAGCGCTCGGTAACCGGGTTGACTCGTCACCAGGGCGGCGTGTTCGCCATGGGCGACGAGCACGCCCGCGTCGATGTACGCCACCCGGTCGGCGAGCGCGATCGTGGATGGCCGGGACGCGACCATGATCACGGTCGTGTCACCGAATGCCGACCGAAGATTGTTCAAGACCGCCGCCTCCGTCGTGGGATCGAGGGCGGACGTGGTGTCGTCGAGCAGGAGCAAGTTGGGCTTCCGCAGCAGGGCTCGGGCGAGCGCAACGCGCTGGCGCTGGCCACCGCTCAGCGACACGCCGCGCTCACCGACCACCGTGTCGAGACCTTGTGGGAGGTCACGAACGAACGACTCGGCGGCAGCCAGGTGCAATGCGGTCCACAGCGCAGCGTCGTCGAAGTCGGCACCGACGGTCAGATTGTCGCGTACCGTCCCGCCGAAGAGGAACGCCTCCTCGAAAACCACGACGGGTCGGCGATCAGCAAGTCCGACCCGCCCGTCGGTAGCCGGCACGATGCCCGAGATCAGGTCGATCAACGTGCTCTTGCCACTCCCCGTCGGCCCCACGATCGCGAGCACGCTTCCGGAAGCGACCGTCAGATCGATCTCGGCGATCGTCTGCTCGACGTCGCCGGGATAGGTGAATGACAGCGCCGAGAGCCGAACCGCGTCACCGGAGCGATCGGCCGGGTCGATCTGCACAATTCCCGATCGGGGGTCGGCTTCGATCGGGTCGTCGAGCACGTCGCGAATCCGATCCCACCCGGCCTGCGAGTGAGGGAGCTCCGACAGCACGTACCCGACGATTCGCAATGGGAAGACGAGCAGGGTGAACATGAAGATGAAGCCCGAGAGTTCCCCCACGGTCACATCACCCGAACCGACCCGCATGGCGCCCAGCACGACGATCGCGACGTTGGTCATCGCCGGAATCACCTCGATCGAAGCCTCGTACGTGCCCCTCAATCGGATCGCGTGAACCCGGGCGTCACGAACCTTCGCAGCGATCGCCGCGAGCCGCGTGGTCTCGCGAGCCTCGGCTCCGTAGGCCTTCACGAGCTGTACACCGTCGAAGCTCTCGTTCACCGCTGCGATGAACGTTCCGAGTTCACGCTGCGCCTCCTCGTAGTGCCGGTCGACCCGTCGTTGGTACAGCACGCTCGTCACCAGCAGGAGCGGGAACACGCCGACCGCGAGGGCGCCCAGAACGACATCGGTCAACAGCAACCACACTCCTGCGATGAACACCATGAGCACCGTGCTCAAACCGAACGGCAACGGTGCGAGAACACTGACAGCCGCATCGGCGTCGACACCCGCTCGGGCGATGAGCTCGCCATCGGAACGGCGTTGGTGCCACGCCGCCGGCTGCGCGAGCAGCCGGTCGACCACTTCGCTACTGAGGGTCTGAGCGACACGCCACTGCGTGCGTGACGCGAAGGCGCGGCGAATCACCACCCCAACCGCTCGAACGAAGCCGACGCCGACGATCATCGAGAGCCCGATGGCCAGCGTGCTGAGCGCCACCTCGCCGTCCTCGAATCGTGGGAGCACGACATGGTCCACGACCCACTCGATCACGATCCCCGAACCGACCGTGCACACGGCGTAGATGAAGGCTCCTCCCATCGCGATCGCGATCAAACGGGGATGCAGCCGGACCATCGACGAGATGAGGTGGTAACCACGCCGGGCGCGCGGAAATGTGCCGGCCGAAGCCTCAGATCGCATTGCTCCAGTTCTACCAAGGGTTTGGTCCGTACCACCTCGCCCGTAACGTGAGTCACAATGAGTTCCGTCGACACCTATGAAGCGCCCGCCCGACCCGAGGGCACCCGTTCCGTCGGTAGCCGAGTCGGTCGCGTCGCCGTGACGCTCGCTGTCGTGGTCATGGCCGTGTTCTGGACCTGGGCGCTGTTCTTCGCGTCCAAGGAAGCCGTGAACAAGATCGACGACCGCGCCTGGGCGGCGCGAAGCGAACGCATCTGTCAGCAGGCCAACCTCGAGCGCGGCAAGTTGTCCGACTTACGCGTCATCGATTCGGAGAATCCCGACATGGTGCGCGAGCACGCCGACATCGTGGACCGCTCGACCGACATCGTCGAGGCGATGCTCGACGATGTGGTTGCAGTCGCGCCGACCGATGCGAAGGGCATCGACATCGTGCCCGACTGGGAGACCGAGTATCGGATCTACATCCAGAACCGCCGCGACCACGCCGCCAAACTCCGCGAAACCGGCCAGAATCTTCCGTTCTACGAAGCCGATGTCGACGTTCCCGTGAGCGAACGGCTGGAAACGTTCGCCGGCGACAACGAAATGGATTCCTGCGCGCCGCCTCGCGACCTGTCGCTGTAGAGGGCGCTCCTCAGCCGTCGATCGTCGCAATGACACGCGCCGGCGCACCGACGGCGACGCTGAACGCCGGTATGTCACCGCTCACGACGCTGTTCGCTCCGATCACGACGTGTTCGCCGATGGTGGCACCCGGGAGCACCACGCTGCCGTGGCCGATCCACGATCCGGCTCCGACGCGTACCTCCCGCTCGGGCATGACCTGGTGTGAGATCGGTCGCGTCGGATCGTCATAGGCGTGATTCTGATCGGTGATGTAGACGTGGTGCCCCGTCCACACGTCGTCACCGATCTCGATGTGGAGGTGGCCGACGATGCCGCTGCCGCGGCCGATGAGGCATCGATCGCCGATCTCCACCACCGGATTCGTGACACATCGCTGCCCCGGCACCATGCCCGCCGACAATGACACGTCCGGACCGATCATGGTACGAGCACCGATGGTGATGAAGTGTTCGTTCATGATGGTGTTGGCCGGAAAGCAGATCACGCTGTCGGCACCGAACGCACCGAATCGCTTGCCGCGGCGAGAATCCGGACCGATCGCGCCCAACTCGACCGCTGCCTCCCACGTCAGGTGCACAGCCTCGCCGAGAGCGCGCTTCACACCGGACTTGATCCGCTGGGCGACACTGTCGGGAGGCCGAGTGCGATACATCTGCCCGGACGCTACCGGCGGGGATGGGGCGCAGCGCCGGGCGACGAGTAGGTTCTCCGCTCGATGACGCTTGTGTTCGGTCAGCCCGACGAGATGCGCGCGTGGTCGCAGGAGCAGCATCGCCTCGGCCGTACCATCGCGCTCGTTCCGACCATGGGCGCTCTGCACGATGGCCACCTCGCGCTCATCCGATCCGCACGAGCCGCAGCCGACGTCACCGTGACCTCGATCTTCGTGAACCCGCTGCAGTTCAACCGTCCCGCCGATTTCGACTCCTATCCCCGGCCGATCGACGCCGACGTCGCGCTCTGCACATCGATCGGCGTCGACGCGGTCTACGCCCCGACGGCCGCCACGATGTATCCCGGAGCGTTCCAGACCGCCGTCGAACCAGGTGCACTGGCAGAGCGGCTCGAAGGCCGATCCCGACCCGGCCATTTTCGTGGTGTCACGACGGTGGTCGTGAAACTGTTCGGCGCCGTCCAACCCGATGTGGCCGTGTTCGGTCGCAAGGACTTCCAACAGCTCGCGGTGATTCGTCAGATGACCAGCGATCTCGATCTCGGTGTCGAGATATTCGCGCATCCCATCGTGCGCGAGCCCGACGGCCTGGCGATGTCGAGCCGCAACGCCAGACTCGATCCCGCCAGTCGCCTCGCGGCCCCATGCCTGCACGAAGGACTGATGCACGCGGCCGAGGCACACCGTCGCGGCGAACGATCACCCGAACGCCTCACGCAACTCGTCGAGGACCGGCTGGCCGCCGAGCCGCTCGCGAACACCGAATACGTGGATTTGGTCGATGCCCGATCACTGGTGCCGATGGTCGAGGCGCCGCTGGGCACCGACGAGTTCGCGATCGTGGTCGCGGTCTGGTTCGGCGACGTACGGCTGATCGACAACCTGCAACTCGATATCCGCGCGGACGACGACTCCTGATCGCAGCTCTTCGCGTGCACGATCATTGACACCAAGCAGCACCAGCGTCAACACGACCGCATTGAAGATGGCGTGGGCGATCATGCTGACTCCGATGCGTCGGAGCAGGTAGGCGGCTACACCGAAGGCGACACCGACGCCCGAGAGCACCAATGCGAGCCCGAGGTTTCCCCAGCCGAACGCCGGATCGATGTGTGCGAGGCCGAACAAGGCGCCCTGCAGCAGCACCGCCAGTATCGGTCCCATCCGCTGCAGGAAGCCGCGCATCACGACACCACGGAAGATCATCTCCTCGACGATCGGCGCGGCGACGACCGCCGCGATACCCGATGCGATCAGGTAGGCCCTGTCGACCTGCAAATCGCTGGTTGCGTCGACGTTGCTGCTGAGGGGCACATCGAGCAGCAGCACCAGCGCCACGAGCATGACCTGAACGAGGATGGCGGCGAGCCAGGTGAGCGGGCCCCAGCCGGCGTCGGACCAACGAAATCTGATGCCGAGATCGTCCGTCAGACGCCCGGAGCCCCAGCGACGGCTGACGTACAGACACCACAACACGCTGGGGCCGTAGCCCATGGCGACCAGCATGACCACGTACGTCACGACCGGCCAATCGAGACTGACGAGTTGCTCGACGACGACGCGACCGATCAGCAGCGACGCGAGCAGCACGGCGAGCGCACCCAGCCCCGCAGGGAGGGGCAGCGATGCATGGTCGGGCCGCCTCGGGGCAAGCTCCGCGCCGGCAGGAGCGGCCCACGACCGTCCATCCCAATAGCGAACTCCTGCGCCCAGCGGGTTCGGATACCAGCCGGCAGGTGCGGTGTTCGGAGGGGGAAACTGCATCATGACAAATCGAAGTCGTATCGTATTGGGCGTGACCCACGACACGGTCCATCAGGCAGGCGGTGGCGAGGGCGCGTCACTCTGGAACGCGACACTGCAGGAGACCGAACGTTTCCACGGATCGCGTGACCCTCACCTGGGCAACGACCTCGATGTCGACGTCGCGATCGTCGGCGCCGGGTTCACCGGTCTGTGGACGGCGCACTACCTCGCGGAGCAGAACCCGGACCTCACGATCGCGGTGATCGAGCAACAGACCGTCGGCTTCGGTGCCAGCGGCCGCAATGGCGGATGGTGCTCCGCTCTGCTTCCGATGAGCCTCGCGAAGATCGCGTCACGCCATGGACGCGACGCTGCGATCGAACTGCAACGGACCATGCACGGCACGGTTTCTGAGGTGAGCGCCGTCTGTCGTCACCTCGGAATCGACGCCGGAATCGCGCACGGTGGCACCGTGATGCTCGCACGCGGATCGCATCAGGTCGGGCGGGTTCGGGCCGAACTCGATGAGTACCGGCATTTCGGTTTCAGCGACGAAGATTACCGCTGGCTCCAAGCCGCCGAGGCCGCCGAACAGTGCAACGCCACCCACGTCATGGGAGCGTCGTTCACCCCGCACTGTCTGGCGATCCACCCCGCCCGACTTGCACACGGCCTCGCCCGATCGGTCGCCGACCGTGGCGTCAGAATCATCGAACACACGCGGGTCACCGACATCGCGCCGCGGCGCCTGGTGACCGACTCCGGGTCCATCCGAGCAAGTGCCATCGTTCGGGCCACCGAGGGATACACGTCGGCGCTCCCGGGTCATCGGCGCGACATCGTGCCGCTGTACTCGCTGATGATCGCCACCGAGCCGCTCAGCGAGTCCGTCTGGAGCGAGATCGGATTGCACAGTCGGCCAACCTTCGACGACGGCCGTCACCTGTTGGTGTACGGCCAGCGGACAGCGGACGGGCGCCTTGCCTTCGGTGGACGGGGAGCCCCGTACCACTTCGGCTCCAAGATCGATCCGCGATACGACACCGATGCGAGGGTTCGCGGCCACCTGACGAGCGCGTTGCGCAACATGTTCCCCATGCTCGCGACGACTTCGATCACGCACCACTGGGGTGGCCCGCTCGGCGTCCCACGCGACTGGTCATGTTCGGTGAACTTCGATCGGGAAACCGGACTCGGTGCGGCCGGCGGCTATGTCGGCGACGGCGTCGCCACATCGAACCTCGCTGGCCGAACGCTGGCGGCACTCATCGCCGGCACCGACGACCCGCTGATCCGTCTGCCGTGGGTCTCCCACCACTCGCCCAACTGGGAACCCGAGCCACTGCGATGGTTGGGCATCAATGCCGGCCGCCGCACTGCGGCGCTCGCCGACCGAACCGAACGGCGCACCGGCCGTCCCAGCAAGCTCTGGGCAACCGTCAACAACACAATGCTGAGGCGTTAGGGCAGGAGTGGACAGCTCGGATATCGGTTCGGCACGTCGTCGGCGTAGAGCCAGCTGTCGAACAGGTCGCCGAGGTCGGTCTGCGCGACGGCTGACGCGTGAGCCACGAAGTCTTCGGACGTCCGCGACGCATCCTCGTGGTCGAGCGCCCAGCGTCGGAGGGTCTCGAAGAACACGTCGTCGCCCACGTGTCGGCGCAGCGCGTGCAGCACCACGGCGCCGCCGACGTAGCTGATCGGGCTGAACAACTCGTCGGCCGGCGGTGACGCCACCGCCCGATCGAATTGCTGAGCAGCGACCAGACCAGCGGCCGCGGCACCGTCGAGGTCCTGCAATCCGGCTTCGTCGAGCCACAGCCATTCCCCGTACGTGGCAAAGCCCTCGTTGAGCCAGATGTCGCTCCAACGACTCGGACTCACCGAGTCGCCGAACCACTGATGCGCCAACTCGTGTGCGAGCAGCAGATGCTGGAGGTAGCCGAGCGAACCGTCCAGATCGACGTCACTGAACAACGACCTCCCCTGGATCTCCATCGCCAGGCCGGGCGGCGACGGCGCAATCGCCAGGCCGTACCGTTCGAACGGATACGGACCGAAGTGATCGACGAAGAAGTCGAGTTGATCGTTGGTGACGTCGAGATACGCGTCGAGCGAGCGACGTTGCGACGACAGCACGACGTGATCGAGGACGACACCGGCATGGTTCCCGCCGTCGACGAGGTCGTACTCACCGATGAGCACGCCGACGAGGTAGGTCGCCATCGGCTCCGACTGCTCCCACGTGAAGAACGCCCCATCCGGAGTCGTGCCACGATCGACGAGTTCACCGTTTGCGACGGCTACCAGCTCGGTCGGCACGGTGACGCGGAACGTGAACGTTGCCTTGTCCGATGGGTGATCGTTCGCCGGCATCCACGATCGAAGCCCGTCGGGTTCGTTGAGGACGTACGCGCCCGTTCCACTCGTCGACCACCCCAACGACATCCCGTCAGCGCCGGTGATCGAGAGGTCGGTGGTCGAGTATTCCACGTCGACGTGCAGCGAGGAGTCGGGTGATGCCGCGTCGTCGAGTTCGATCTCGAGCTCCCCGCCACCCTCGATGAAGCGCACCTGCGCGCCGTCGACGGCAACCCTCGTCACACCCAGTTGGACTGCGTCGAGCCAGATGGTGTCGGTTTCGGCCAGCACCACGAGATCGATCCCGACCGTGCCGTCGAGCCGGCCGCTCGACGGTTCGTAATCCAGCGTCACGTCGTAATGCACCACGTCGAGGCCGCTCGACCCCAGGTCCGGGAAGAGGACATCGCCCACCGTCGGCGACACGACCACACCGGTCTGGCCGTTCGCGGCATCCGGCTCGTCCCCCTCGTCCGGCATCGACGACGCTGTCGTCCCGGGCAGTGCCACGTCGGGTGTCGACGCGTCCGCCGGTGTCTCGTCGATCGTCTCGTCGACCGTCGCCCTCGATCCCGTCTGCGCCCGATCCGATCGCGTCGCGACCGGCTGACCGGCGATTCCGCAGGCCGCCAGCACGACGGCGACTGCAGCCGCGACGCCGACCGTTCTGTTGAAGGATCGACGCCAGAACACGGCTGCGACGGTACCTCTCCGTGTCGACCGTGTCCCGGCAGTCCGCCCCGCAGCTCGCGCGTGCCGTGGAGACCGATCGGCATCGCCGATTCGGGTTCTGGTCACGATCATCTCAAGATCGCGGCAAGGGTCTCAGGGTCGCCTCAAGGAGGCGTTCGACGCGTCGATACAGGACCTGCCCCCCATCTACATCGAAGGTCGAAGATGCGTCGAAGCACCGCCAAGAAATCGCTCCTGACCGCGGCAACCGCCGCGATCGCCCTCATCGGCGGATTGGCCGCGAATCCGGTCAGCCCCGTGAGCGCCGCAAACGACGACGACTGGCTCGCCACGGTCAACGCGTTTCGCGCGATGTCCGGCCTCTCCGCAGTGTCGAGCAACGCCGACTGGTCGGCTCAGGGTTATTCGCACTCGTGTTACATGCTGTACAACGGCATCACCCACGACGAGGTGCCCGGATATCTCGGATACACCAGCGGGGGCGACACGGCCGGGAACAACGGCAACGTCGCCGTGTCGAGCGGACTCGGGGCGACCGCACGCGACCACATCAACCTCTGGATGACCGGCCCGTTCCACGCGATCGGCATTCTGCGTCACAATCTCACGACGTCCGGCTTTGGCAAATGCACCAACTCGGAGACGAGCCCTTGGAAGTCCGGCGCCACTCTCGATGTGCTTCGGGGCATCAACGGTGCCGCCACTCGACCCAGCCAGGCAATCGTGTTCCCGGGCCGCAACAGCACCGTCTCGCTCAACCGCTTCGTGATCGAAACTCCGAACCCGATGGAGTTCTGCAACTGGACCGGCGCCGCCGGTCTTCCACTGATCGCCATGATGCCGAACAGCGTCAACACTGCGAACGCAACCATCACAGGCCCCAACGGTCCGATCGAGACGTGTGTGCTCCATCCCGGCAACACGACCGGAACGGCTCAGGCGATCCTGCAGTCGGAGAACGCCGTTGTCGTGATGCCGCGTGTCCATCTGCCGAATGGCACCTTCAACGTCTCGGTGAACTCGAATGGTGGCAACACGAGTTGGTCCTTCAGCGTGGACCCGAAC
>JBBKWQ010000179.1:0-10213 GCA_037969115.1 Ilumatobacteraceae bacterium | reverse complement strand
ATCGGACACGGCAACCAGATTCGGATCCAAACCAGATGCCGAAGCCGTGTTGATGACGCTGCCGGCATCCAGGTCGGCTTGCGTCACGGTATGGGTCGCATCACAGCTGATGGTTTCGGTCGGTCCAAGATCGGCCGGGTTGCCTGGCAGACACACGAGCGTGTCCGCGTTTAGATCCGTCACGGTCACCTCGGTGATGGTCACGTTGCCGGTGTTGGTCACCTCGATCACATAATCCAGCACCTCACCCACCGCCGAATAGCCAACTTCGATCGTCGACTTCGTCGTCGTCAACACAGCCGACTGCACCGCATCGATCGTCACCGGCGCACTGTCGTCGGACACCGTCACCGAGTTGGGATCCAAACCAGACGCCGATGCGGTGTTCACGACCGAACCAGCATCGAGATCACCTTGCGTCACGGCATGGGTCGCATCACACGTGATCGACTCCGTCGGAGCGAGATCCGCCGGATTACCCGGCAGACACACGAGCGTGTCCGCGTTCGCATCCGACACCGTCACCTCGGTGAGCGTGACGGTTCCCGTGTTCGTGACGGCGATGTCGTACTCGATCACCTCACCGACAGCCGAGTACTCGGTGATGCTCAGCGCATCGAGGGATTTGACCGTTTCGAGCGTGGCGATCTGCGGTACTGGCGTGGTCACCACGTCGACCGCGCCGACCGGGTCGCCGACCGGATCTTCACCCGAGGCGGTGGCGACGTTGACGATCGAGCCGTTGTCAACGTCGTCCTGCACCAGCGTGTAGCTGGCGGTACAGACCAGCGAGGCGCCAGGCGCGAGCGAAGTCACGCCGCCACAATCAACGGGAGCAGTTGTGGGGTCGCTCACGACGATGTTGGTGATCGTCACGTCACCCGTGTTCTCGAGCGTCAAGGAATAGGCAGCGGTGTCACCCACGTCGGTCCTGCCCGAGCTGTCCACATCGGTGAATCCATCGAACGACTTCGTGAGCGTCAACGCCGGATCTTGCACGATTGGCACGATGACGATGTCACTGTCACCGACCACCGCTCCGCTCGGGCCCACGCCCTGAACCGTCGCCGTGTTGCGAACCTCGCCGAGATCGACATCCGCCTGTGTGACGGTGTAGGAGGCGGTACACGTGACCGAGTCGCCGGGCACGAGGCTCGTCACGCCTCCACAATCGACAGGACCCGCCGTGGGATCAGTCGTCACGATGCCCGTGAGCGTGACCGAACCCGTGTTGGTGACCACCAGGTCGAAGTCGAGCACATCGTTGACCGAGATGTCGCCCGATCCGTCATTGTCGTTGATGGTGGGGTCGAGCTTGTCGATGTCGATGGCAGGATCGCGGGTGACCTCCGTCGTCACAGTGTCCATGTCGGTGACGGTCGTGTTGTTCGGATCGTCGCCGGTCACCGTCGCAATGTTGACGACCTCGCCGGCATCGGCGTCGGCCGTGACCACGACGTAGACGGCGGTGCAGGTCGCAGTCGCGCGTGGGATGAGCGTCGTCACGCCGCCACAGTCAACGCTGCCGACGGTGGGGTCTGACACCAAGAGATTCGACAGGCTCGTATTGCCCGTATTGGTGACGGCGAACTCGTACATGAGCGTGTCACCGGGGGTGATGTCGGTGCTCGAGTCGGCGTCGGTGTAGCCGGCAAGCGTCTTGTCGATCGACACCTGCGGGACCGGCGCGATCACGACGGTCTCGTCATCGGTGTCGACGACGTCGTCGCTCGGGTCGCCGGGGTCGCCGCCCGGACGCTCAGCTCGCACGTCGACCACGTTGAGAACCTCGCCGAAGTCGATGTCGGCCTGTGCGACGGTGTACACCACGCTGCACGTCATCGAGGCGCTCGGGGCGAGCGTGGCGACAGGACACCCGGGATCGCCCGTGAGACTGTCGTTGGCGACGATGAAGGTGAGCGTCACGTCACCGTCGTTGCTGATCGTGATCTCGTACTCGAACGTGTCACCGGCAGACGTTCGACCGTCGCCGTCGACGTCGGTGAACACGTCGAATGCCTTTTCCGAGTTGATGGAGGGGTTCTGTGCAGGGATCACGCTCTCGGAGTCGTCCGCCGAGTGCATTCCGCCGGTCGGGTCCGTTCCGGTTGCGATCGCCGTGTTGTTGATCGCGCCCGCATCGATGTCGGACTGCTGAACCGTGTAGGTCGCAAGGCATGCGGTCGATTGTGCGGGCAGCAATGTCGTGAGGCCACACGCCGGCGGCGTCGTCATCGGGTCGGACACACCAACCGAAGTGAGGGTGGTGTTCCCCGTGTTCGTCACGACGAAGTCGTAGGTGAGCACGTCGCCGAGGCTGACGTCGCCCGATCCATCCAGATCGGCGTAGGTCCCCAGTGACTTCGCGAGCGAGAGGCCAGATGTCTGCGGCACGGTGACCAATTCGTCGTCGGTGTCGGTGAGCGGGTCACCGTCAGGGTCATGCGCGGTCACCGTGGCGACGTTGTCGACGCGGTCACCGTGGCGACGTTGTCGACCATGCCGGCGTCGACGTCACTCTGCACGACCACGTACGTCGTCAGACATGTGGTCGAATCGCCCGGGACGAGTGTGGAGACCGGACAGGTCACCGATCCGGTCAGTGAGTCGTCGACGACGATGTTCGAGAGTGTCACGGTGCCGGTGTTGGTGACGACGATCGAGTAGTTCAACTCGTCGTTCACGGAGATGTCGCCCGACGAATCGAGGTCGTTCGACGAGGCGAGCGACTTCGCGACGTCGACGGACGGTTGCTGGGTGGGCGTGATGGTCTCGGTGTCACTGTCTTGAACGGTGCTCCCACCAGGGCCGGTCGCAGTGACCGTGGCTGTGTTCACGAAGACGCCGGCGTCGACGTCGGCCTGAGTGATGACGTAGCTCCCGGTGCATGTGACCGAGGCGCCTGGCGCCAACGCCGTCACGCCGCCACAGTCGACCGGACCAGTCAACGGGTCGCTCACGGCGACGCCTGTCAGCGTGGTGTTGCCACCGTTTCGAACGATGAAGGAGTAGTTCGCGATGTCGCCGTCAGTTGTGGTGCCGGAGCTGTCGGTGTCGGTGAGTGACGTGAACACCTTGTCGAGCGAGATCGAGCTGTTCCGGGGCACGGGCGTGTTCTCGGAGTCGGTGTCGGAAACGGCGCCGCCCGATACAGAGTTCGCCGTCACGGTTGCCGTGTTCGAGATCACTCCGGCGTCGACCTGCGCCTGGTTCACGGTCAAGGAAGTCACGCAGGTCGCGATCGCCCCAGGTGCGAGGCTCGTCGGGGTACAGGTGACGGGTCCGGTGATCGAGTCGGTGACGGCCACCGAGTTGAGCGTGACGTTGCCGGTGTTCGTGACGACGATGTTGTACGTGAGCACGTCGCCCAACGAGGTCGTGCCGGACGAATCGTTGTCGGTACGAACGGGAGCC
Organism: Ilumatobacteraceae bacterium; assembly: GCA_037969115.1. Classification (GTDB taxonomy): domain Bacteria; phylum Actinomycetota; class Acidimicrobiia; order Acidimicrobiales; family Ilumatobacteraceae; genus JBBKWQ01. Next base: position 6,799 of record JBBKWQ010000179.1, on the reverse strand, counting down.
GGCTTGTTGATGTCGATCGACGGTGTCTGATTGAGGATGACCCGTTCGGCGTCGTTGTCGACACGCACGGCGCCATTGGGATCTGTTCCGGCGACGCTGGCGACGTTGTCGATCTGACCGCGGTCGACGTCGGCCTGCGTGACCAGATACGTGATCGCGCACGTCATCGTGGCGCGCGAGGCCAGCGACGTTCCCGGACACGTGACACTTGCGGCGATCGGGTCGTTCACGGCGATCGAGGTCAATGTCACGGTGCCGGTGTTGGTGACGACCGCGTTGTAGGTCATGACCGATCCGGCTACCAGACCGGTGGTGGAACCGGTGAACGACTTCACGATCGAGATCGAGCTGATCTGTGCCACCGGTGTGGACTCGCTGTCGACGGCGGTCACAGTGATGCCACCCTGTGTCCCGGAGGCGGTCGCGGTGTTGTTGACCACACCCGCATCGATGTTCGTCTGCGTCAACGTCCGGAACGATGTACAGGTCGTGCTCGCACCAGCGGCGAGCGTATTCACCGGGCACGTCACCGGTCCGGCAGTGGGGTCGGTGACACCGACCGAGGTCAGAGTCACGTCACCCGTGTTCCTCACCAGGAACGAATAGTTGTAGCGATCGCCGACCGATCGAGTTCCCGATCCGTCCGTATCGACGAAGCCGGTGTACTGCTTGTCGAGCGAGATCGAACGGGTCGCTGTAACAGTGAGCGGCGTCGGATCATTCTCACCGGCTTGGCCGGGGTTGCCGTTCGAGTTCGGGTCGGGGTCGGCTCCATTGTCGGACACGTCGGTGGTATTGCCGCTGGTGATACCGTTGCGGTTGAGCAACGTGTCGCCGGCAGCGGTGGAGGTGTTGTTGGCGGTGAAGGTCGCCCCGACGAACGTCGGATAGAACGTGATGGGCAGATCGACCACGATGCTCTCGCCGACCGCGAGATGCCCGGTAGCCGGATCCAGCAGTCCGGTGTTCGACGAGCCGTTGAACGAGGTGTTGACCGCGAGCGGACTTGTGGCGTTGGTGACGATCACCGGTGGACCGGTCTGGTACTGACCCGGGATGGTCGGCGTCCCGACCACGCGGGTGCCGAACGCTCCCGTGAGACTGTCGGTGATCTGGTTGTCGTAGAGGCCGGTGCCACCGAGGTTCTTGAGGACGAACCGGTAGGTGGCCGAATGGGTGCCGTTGCCGTTGCTCGTCGGACCCGACACCACGCGCTTCGCCAGACCCGTCTGTGGCGCGCAGAATCCGACGTCGCCGATGCCGAGCACCTGCTGGTCGGGACCCGGCCCGTCGATGTAGGTGACGTCGATCCGGGTGATCGGACCAGGGACGGTGACGACGGCGTTCCCGGCCGTCGATTCGCTGGGAACATTGGCGATGCCCGTGAACTCGAGCGGGTTGACGCCGGTCTGCGCCAAGGACGAGCCGAGAGCAGCAGTCGCCGTGTTGGTGACATTGGTGGCTCCGCTGAACGCGGAGAACTGGACGACATCGGTGAACGTTCCGCTCACGCTGTCGATGTCGAGAAACGGAATCGTGAAGTCGTACACCGGTTCACTGAACGTCAGCCGCCAGCCGATCAGCTGACCATTCGGTGTGCCGTCGAGCAACATCCGGATGATGCCGGTCTCGGCGCCTCGTTGTTCGCTGGTGATGAAATACTCCGAGCCGGCCGGCACGCTGGTAGTCAGCGACGGTGTGACGGTCACACCACTGAGCGTGAAAGCACTCGGGGTGGATCCCTGGGCCTGGGTCGTCCACTGGTACTTCGGAGATGCCCCGCACGACGCCCCATTCGGCAGAGCATCGACCAGAGGGGCCCGCACGATCGACGTAACCGTCGTGGCCAGCATCACCAGCATCGATGCGGCGAGCGCGCGTCTGAACTCGCCACCCCGTCGTCTCGAACTGCTGGTCATCTTGGGTCTCTTCGTTCTCCCGGATTACGTCGTTATGGATATCGACAAATCGACGCGAGAACTGTAGGACAAAGTGTGGTACCGGGCGCGACACCGTGACCGCTGACCAGTTGCTGACCAGTTGCCGACAGTTGCCGACCAGTTGAGATGATCGACGAGGTCAGGTACCCGTGGCTGCGAACCCTTGCGTCAGGTCGGCGAGGATGTCGTCGATCGACTCGAGACCGACGCTGAGGCGCACCAGGCCCGGCGTGACCGCACTCGCCGCCTGCTCCTCAGCGGTGAGCTGACTGTGCGTGGTACTCGCAGGGTGAATCACGAGACTGCGCGCATCGCCGATGTTCGCGACGTGGCTGTGCAGCGTCAGCCCTTCGACGAACTTCTTGCCGGCCTCGAGGCCGCCGTTGATCTCGAAGCCGATGACGGATCCATAGCCCTTCCCGCCGCCGAGATGCTTGGCACGCTCGTGCCAGGGACTCGACTCGAGACCCGCATAGCTCACACCCTCGACCTCTGGTCGAGCCTGAAGGAATTCGGCCACCTTCTGCGCGTTCGCCCAATGACGGTCCATCCGGAGGCTCAGCGTCTCCAGACCCTGGAGAATCAGGAACGCATTGAACGGTGAGATCGCCATGCCGAGGTCGCGCAGCAGCTGCACACGTGCCTTGAGGATGAACGACCCGTGTCCGAGTGCGGGCCAATAGGCCAGGCCGTGATAGCTGGGATCGGGCTCGGTGAAGTTCGAGAACCGGCCGGAGGCTCCGTAGTCGAAGGTGCCGCCGTCGGTGATCGCGCCGCCGATCGAGTTGCCGTGCCCCCCGATGAACTTGGTGAGGCTGTGTACCACGATGTCGGCACCCCACTCGATCGGTCGGATCAGGTAGGGAGTCGCCACGGTGTTGTCGACCATCAGCGGGATGCCGTTGGCATGCGCGACTCCACTCACCCCCTCGATGTCGAACACGTCGTTCTTCGGGTTCGGGATCACCTCACCGAAGAACACCTTGGTGTTCGGCCGGACGGCCGCCTCCCACTGCGACAAGTCATCAGGATCGTCGACGAACGTGACATCGATGCCGAGGCGCGGCAGGGTGTGGTGCAACAGGTTGTAGGTGCCGCCGTAGAGCGACGGCGATGAGACCACGTGGTCGCCGGATTCGCACAGAGTGAGAATCGCCAGCGTCTCGGCGGACTGACCGGAGGCAACGACCAGCGTTCCGGGAATGCCGATCGCGGTCGTGCACCCGCCTTCGAGCGCATTGAGCCGCGCCTCGAGCGCGCCTTGCGTCGGGTTCATGATGCGCGTGTAGATGTTGCCGACTTCGGCGAGGCCGAAAAGGTTCGCCGCGTGATCCGTGTCGCGGAACTCGTACGACGTGGTCTGATAGATCGGCACTGCACGCGCGCCGGTGGTCGGGTCGGGCTCGCCGCCGACGTGGATCTGCTTGGTCTCGAAACCCCAGGTGTCGCTCATAGTTGCGAAACACTAGGCGACGAATCCCGACCTCACAACTCGGGATTACGGAACGGTTCAGCCGCCGGAGGCTTCGGCAACCTTCTGACGACCGGCGCCGATCCACGGCATCATCGCGCGGAGCTCTGCCCCGACCTGCTCGATCGGGTGCGTCTTGCCCTCTTCCTGCATCCGGTGATAGTTGGCACGGCCCGATTCGCTCTCGGCGACCCACTCGTCGGCGAACTGACCCGACTGGATCTCGCCCAGGATCTTCTTCATCTCGGCCTTGGTGTCGGCCGTGACGATACGGGGTCCGCGGGTGAGGTCGCCGTACTCGGCAGTGTCGGAGATCGAATAGCGCATGCCGGCGATCCCCTCCTCGTACATGAGGTCGACGATGAGCTTCACCTCGTGCAGACATTCGAAGTACGCCATCTCGGGCGCGTACCCGGCTTCGGTCAAGGTTTCGAATCCGGCCTGCACCAACCGTGTGAGTCCGCCACACAACACGACTTGCTCGCCGAACAGGTCGGTCTCGGTCTCTTCGGGGAAGGTGGTCTCGATCACGCCGGCTCGGGCGCCACCGATGGCCTCGGCATACGAGAGCGCGACTGCCTTTGCGTTGCCGGTCGCGTCCTGATCGACGGCGATGAGGGCGGGCACACCCCCACCTTCGGTGTAAGTCCGTCGCACGAGGTGCCCCGGACCCTTCGGCGCGATCATGATCGAGTCGACACCCTCAGGCGCAGTGATGCGGCCGAAGCGCACGTTGAAGCCGTGCGCGAACGCGAGTGCGTCGCCGGGCTTCAGGTGCGGGGCGATGTGATTGTCGAAGATGTGCTTCTGCTCGGTGTCGGGAGCCAAGATCATGATGACGTCGGCCCATTCGGACGCCTCGTCGATCGTCTTCACCGTCAGACCGGCATGCTCGGCCTTGGCCTTCGACGACGAACCTTCCCGCAGGCCGACACACACATCGACGCCCGACTCCTTGAGGTTCAGCGCGTGTGCATGCCCCTGCGAGCCGTAGCCGATGATGGCGACCTTGCGGCCACGGATGATTGCGGGGTCGGCGTCAGCCTCGTAGTACACATTGGCGGCCATGTCAGCCCACCTTTCCGGTTGAGTTGTTCGGGGAGTCGACGGCACGGAGTCGTGCCTCGCGGTCGAGTTTCGGGAGGGCCACACGACCAGTGCGCTGGAGCTCAACAATTACATAGTCCGCCAGGAGCTCTTCAAAATCGTCGAGCTTGTCGGGATGGCCGTCGAGACTGACGGTCAGCCGGTCGGCTCCGACGGCCAGGATCTTGCCCTCGAAGATCGTGGTGAGCTCGACGATCTGCGCGCGTTCGTCGGCTGCCACACGCACGGTCACGAGCAGCAGTTCGCGTTCCACGGAACGGCGCGGATCGAGCTCGCTGATCTTGACGACCTCGATCAGCTTGAACAGCTGCTTCACCACCTGTTCGAGCGGAGCCGACTCGACGTCGACGACGATGGTGATGCGGCTCATCGCCTCGTCCTCCGCCGGAGCGACGGCGAGCGAATAGATGTTGTAGCCCCGCCGGGCGAACAACCCCGCAACGCGGGCAAGCACACCCGGACGGTTCTGCACGAGCACCGACAAGATGTGGTGTTGAACGTTCGACATCTTGGTGGTGCTCATCGCAGGGCCTCGCGGTTCGATTCTTGGGAAGGGTGCACGAGCAAGTTGTCGTTGGCCTGACCCGCCGGAACCATCGGGAACACCTTCTCGTCGGAATCGGTGCGGAACTCGATGACGACCGAACGATCGTTGATGGCGTTGGCCTTCTCGATCGCCGGCGCGACCTCTTCGGGAGACTCCACCCGGATGGCGACGCAACCCATCGACTCAGCCCACTTCACGTAGTCGGGTGTCTCGGTGGAGAGATAGACCTCGCTGTACCGCTCGTCGTAGAACATCTCCTGCCACTGCCGGACCATGCCGAGGTAGCTGTTGTTCAGCAACGCCACCTTGATGGGGATGCGCTCGACCGTGGCGGTGACCAGTTCCTGCGCGGTCATCTGGAAACAACCGTCGCCGTCGACAGCCCAGACCGTGCGGTCGGGTGCGCCCATCTTGGCGCCGATCGCCGCCGGGATCGAGAAACCCATCGTGCCCAGGCCACCTGAGTTCACCCAGGTGTAGGGCTCGTTGAACTTCCAGTGCAGCGACGACCACATCTGGTGCTGACCGACGCCCGATGTGAGGATGGTGCCCTCGGGTGCCTGATCGCGGAGCTGCTCGAGGCAGTACTGCGGCTTGAGTGCATCACCGGGCTGCGACTGTTCGTAGGTGGTGGGGAACATCTCCTGCCAGCCCGAGATGCGGCTCTTCCACGCGCTGATGTCGGCCTGCACCGCACCACCTTCGAGCAGGTTCTTGATCGCCTTCACCATCTCGGTGATGACCTGGCGGCAGTCGCCCACGATCGGCACATCGGGCTTGCGAACCTTGCCCTGCTCGGCCGGGTCGATGTCGACGTGGATGACCTTGGCGTCGGGAGCGAACGAGTCGACCTTGCCCGTGATGCGGTCGTCGAAACGGGCGCCGAGCGCGATGAGGAGATCACTCTTCTGGAGCGTGGTCGTCGCCGTGGCGGTGCCGTGCATGCCGGGCATGCCGAGACACTGCGGATGGTCGTCGGGGAACGCGCCGCGCGCCATGAGCGTGGTCACCACGTGGATGCCGGTGAGATCGGCGAGTTCGCGCAGCGCCTCCGCAGCGCGAGCCTTCAAGATGCCACCACCGACGTAGAGCACGGGGCGCTCCGACTCGAGGATGAGGCGGGCGGCCTCCTTGATCATCCGAGGATGGCCCTTGGTGTTCGGTCGGTAGCCCGGCAGTGACGCGATGACCTCGTCGTCTGACGGCCAGTGCCACGTCATCTCGTTGGTGAGCACGTCCTTGGGAACATCGATCAGCGTCGGGCCGGGACGTCCGGTCTGCGCGATGTGGAACGCCTGGCGGACGGCCATGGGCACGTCTTCGGCCCTCATGATGAGTTCGTTGTGCTTCGTACACGAACGGGTGATGCCCACCGTGTCGCACTCCTGGAACGCGTCGGTGCCGATGGCCGCCGTGGACACCTGCCCGGTGATGCCGACCATCGGGATGGAGTCCATGTAGGCGTCCATCAGTGGCGTGACGAGGTTGGTGGCTGCCGGGCCAGAGGTGACCAGCGCGACGCCGGGCTTGCCGGTGACGTGGGCATAGCCCTCCGCCATGTGGCCCGCACCCTGCTCGTGACGCACCAGTACGTGACGGATCGACGACTCGATGAGCGGGTCGTAGGCAGGCAGGATGCAGCCTCCCGGCAGGCCGAACATGACGTCGACCTGTTCCTGCTCGAGTGATTTGATCAGGGCTTGTGCCCCGGTCATCTTGGTCATGGGTCTCTCC
>JBBKWQ010000178.1:0-2624 GCA_037969115.1 Ilumatobacteraceae bacterium | reverse complement strand
CGGGGTTCAACACGCGACCATGGTCCGGAGCAACGTGGGCGAGAGCAGACTGCCCTCCTACGTCACCCTACTCCCAATCGACACGACCGCAAGAGCCGAACCGACAAGTCCCGGATCAAGGGCGGCCTCACCGACCAGCGAGGAGGGGGGTGCCGTCGGCCGACACGCTCCGCACCGGCCGCGCACGTCACATCACGATCACCCTCCATCTCGCCCCTATCGGCCTCCCACCACCAGAACGGCCTCCCACCACCAGAACCCGATCGGTGCATCGAGCCTCAGGAGTCGGCGGCAGGACCGCCGCTCAGTTGCCGTGATTCTGACGGCCGCCGGTCGGTCGGCGGCAACCGCCAGCCGCGACCTACGACTCGACGCTCTCGCTCAGTTACCCACGCCACCGCGGGCGAAGTCGATTCGAGTGCTGAAAGACGCCATCGCCACGATCGAACCCGCGCCCCGCCCGCCGGTCGCTCAATCCTCGTAGCGGAACCCGACTTTGAGCGTGACCTGAAAATGCTGGACCGACCCATCATCGGTGCCCAACTGGCCGCGAATGTCGGTAACTTCGAACCAGTCGAGGTTCCGCAGTGATTCAGCGGCCTTCTTGAGGCCGTTCCGAATGGCCTTGTCAATCCCCTCGGGTGACGTCCCGACTATTTCACTCACCGCATAAGTCGCGTCAGCCATCGTGATCTCCTTCTTCGTGAAGTGACCATCGTGAACCAGCGACAGGGTCGCGTGAAGGGTACAAAGACCTTTGTCTCGTACGGACCACAACGATCGCGGTCCGACTGTGAGGTATTCGGCCTCGACGCCATCGACTTCATCCCAACGCCGTTCTGACCTGTTGAGCGGGGGCGGGCGAAGCGCTTCGCTCCATCCGTCGCCCGCATCCCCAGAAGCGATGAGCTGACCCACTTCGTCACCAACTCGAGAACAACCTTGGCTGACGTCCGTAGACGGGTCAATCAGAGTCGACTTCGATAGGCCCTGGAAGGAAGGGCGTCACGGCTCAGCAGGCGCCAGTTGCGGTGAACGGGGCACCGTTGAAGATGCCGTCGTCGAACGAGCCGGTCACGGTGAAACGCTCATCGGTGACAGTGGCCCTGTCAATGTCTCCATTGATCGTGACGGGCAATGCTTCGGTTCCCGCGGTAATCGTCAGGGTCCCAACCCCGGCCATCACGTCCATGGTGATCGTCGAGGTGGACAGCGATCCCTTTAGTTCGAGGCCGTTGCCGCCAGGGCGAACGCAGTCGTCGATGAAGAAGGTCGTCGAATAGTCGAGGGAAATTAGCGAGACCGTCGCACCGAAGAAGTCCCTTTCGGTGGGCGTGATCGTGAATCGGAGTTCCACAAGCGACTCACCTTCTCCGTTCAGTAGTTCGATGGTGTCTGGTTCGTCGTCTGCGATCTGAACCCATGCCCGGGCCAGCGAGTCACCGATCTGGCGCGTTGCCAGCGGCTCGACGCCCCCAGTACCCGCAGTACCGAGCAGGACGAAGGCGACGTTGGGATTCGCTGTGCCGGCGATGAACGACACGCCATTGACCGACACGAAGAAGGCATTGTTGATGTCGCCGTTGGGGCTCTGGCTGCAACGTTCGTCGGCTACGAGCCCGACGACGAATCGAAGGCAATATCGATCGTTGTCAAAGAACGACTTGACGAGTACCGGTTTGTCGCCGTCGGTCGTTCGCAACAGCACGGTGACGCCGGAATCGGCTCGGGCGGCGGTGATAGCGGTTCGGGCGGCGGTGCGATCTTCGGGTTCGACGATCCCGTCGACCTGCAGCCCAAGCGCGGCCTCGAGTGCGCGAGTTGCTTGCTCGGTGTCGGCGCCGAAGCGATCGTCGACCTCGATCTCGATCGGTTGTTCCAGCGCCAGCACGTTCCACGTGTTCAGGAGAGTCTGCCAGCTTCCGACGAATGGCGATGTGTCGCCTAAGGCGACCACGCTGTCCGCGCTCTCTGCTTCGAGCGTTGCCACGGTTGCCTCGAGGCGAATGCGGTCATCGGGTGTTGACAGTCCGTCCTCGGCGAGTCCTGCGTACTCTTCGAACCCAAGTTGGGCGGCCGCCGTGTTCGGGCCGTAGATGCCGTCCTCGGCGATACGGTCGAGGGGCAAATCGGCGTAGCCGATGAGATCGTTGAGCAGGTCCTGTGTGTCGTGCACCGTGGCCCCTTCGCTGCCCACCCCTAGCACCGGCGGCGTCTGGTCAGCCTCTGTCGCCGGATCAGGCCGCGTCGGCACGCCAGTAGGCGGAGGCGTCGTGGGAACGACAACCGCCTCGGGCCCAAGAACCGGCGCTGTTGTCACAACCGTGTCGACCACATCGACCGCTTCCGACGCGCTCGTCGATGCCACAACGGCGTCGGATCCTCCCACGCATGACGACAACACGGCGCCGACAAAGACCAACGCGACAACGCGAGCGGACAACGACGTTGGACCTCGCATGACCTGGCGACATCTTGATCTCGTCACCACGTCGGCTCTCAACGTTTGAAGATCCGAGTGAGGAACCTACGCCTCGTCCACAAGCCACGCGCCCGTCGACCAAGGCGTCCGCCGAGGCCGCCCCCGCGGCGGGGCAAGGGGTCTGGGGGGCCCGGCATTGCAT
>JBBKWQ010000177.1:0-2840 GCA_037969115.1 Ilumatobacteraceae bacterium | reverse complement strand
CATCAAATACGCCAGTCCGGGTCTGACGGGCACGCTCGGTCATCGCTCCGCTGACTGGATCGGGCGACCCATCGTCGACCTCATCGGAGAGGAGGATCGAGATGCAGCGGGGGATGAGCTCGAACGGCTGTTCACCGACGGGACGGATGCGACCGTGCGCTTCGAGTCCAGCCTCGTCCGCGTCGACGGCCAGCGACGACGAATGGAGGCGACGTTCGCGAATCTGCTGGGCGGTGATGCCGTCGACGGCGTCGTCGCCACGTTTCGCGACGTCACCGAGCAACGCGACCTCGAACGGAAGCTGAGTCACCGTGCGTTCCACGACGAACTGACGGGATTGGCGAACCGGGCGCTGTTCCTCGACAGGATGGACCACGCGTTGCGGGTCGCCCGTTCCGATGCCGACCCCGTCGTCGTGCTGTTCGTCGACCTCGACGACTTCAAGTCGGTGAACGACGCGCTCGGTCACGGGGTCGGCGACCATCTCCTGCGAACCATTGCCGATCGCATCAAGGCCACGTCCGGAAGCGGCGACACGCCGGCGCGACTCGGAGGCGACGAGTTCGCGTTGCTGCTGGAGGATCGCGGTGGCGTCGACCGAGCGCTCGATGTCGCAGAGCGGCTGCTGGACGGGCTACGCGAGCCGGTACGCCTCGCGGGTTACGACCTCGCGGTGCTCGCCAGCGTCGGCGTCGCTGTGGCGGCTCCGGGCATGACCACCTCCAGCCTGCTGCGTGATGCCGACATCGCCATGTACGAGGCCAAACGCGCCGGGAAGGGACAGATCAAGATCTTCGATCCGGCGATGCGTCTGGGAGCTACGACCCAACTCGAATATCGATCGGAGCTGTCCACCGCGCTCGAGAACCGTCAACTGCGTCTGGTGTACCAACCCCTCGTCGACCTCCGAACGGGAGAGGTGACGGGTGCCGAGGCGTTGCTTCGTTGGCATCATCCGTCGCGCGGGGAGGTGTCGCCCGCCGAGTTCATCCCGGTCGCCGAGCGGTCAGGGCTGATCAAGGAGATCGGCGAGTGGGTGTTGCATCAGGCGATGCGTGAAGCTGCGGCCTGGCAGGTTCGCGGTCCGCGCTACGTGAGCATCAACGTGTCCGCCGTGCAACTCCGTACGGACGACTTCATCCAGCAGGTCTCCGATGCGCTCGAATTCAGCGGCCTCGCGCCCGAGCAGGTGTTGTTGGAAGTGACAGAGACCGTGCTGGTCGACGAGATCGAGTCGGCGTCCAACGCGCTGAACGCGCTGCGCGGGCTCGGCGTTCGCATCGCGATCGACGACTTCGGCACCGGCTACTGCTCGCTGTCGTACCTGCAGAAGTTCCCGGTCGACGTGGTGAAGATCGACCGTCAGTTCGTGGACGAGGTCGACAGTGACGAACCACGTTCCTCGCTCGCTCGCATGATCTTGCAGATGACGTCGAGCATGGGAGTCACCAGCGTCGCCGAGGGGATTGAACGGCCGGGTCAGCTCAACGCGTTGCGGCACTTCGGATGCGACATCGGCCAGGGGTATCTGCTGTCGCGCCCGCTCGAGGCCGACGTGGTGCGTCGACGATTCGGCGTGGACCTCGTGTCGGCCGGGTGACCCGCTCCCTCATGCGTGTCGGCATCCTCTGTCCGTACAGCCTCACCGTGCCCGGAGGCGTCCAGATGCAGGTTCTCGGACTCGCACGCGAGTTGCGCACCCGAGGCGTCGAGGCGCGTGTGCTCGGGCCGTGTGACGGCCCACCACCCGCGAGCTTCGTCACGCCGCTCGGCAAGTCGCTGCCCACATCGGCGAACGGCTCCATCGCACCGCTCGCTCCAGACCCCCCGGCAATGTTCCGGACGCTCCAAGTGCTCGCAGCCGAACGCTTCGACGTGTTGCACCTCCACGAGCCGATGGCGCCCGGCCCGACGTTGACCGCTGCGGTCACCCACCGGTATCCGACGGTCGGGACATTCCACGCAGCCGGACGATCGTCGAGCTACAAGCTGATCAAGCCGTGGCTCGTGTCGTGGATCAAGCGGATCGACCACAAGGTGGTGGTCAGCAAGGACGCCCTCGCCCTCGTCCAGTCCCACCTCGGTGGTGAATACGAAGTTCTGTTCAACGGTGTCGAAGTGAATCGGATCCGTCGCACGCCGGCGCTCGCCATGGACTCCGCCGAGCCGCCGGCAATCTTCTTCTGTGGCCGTCACGAGGAGCGCAAGGGCCTCGCCGTCCTCCTCGACGCATTCGAACTCCTCGACGTCGACGCTCAGCTGTGGATCGCCAGCAGCGGTCCGGACACGGCAGCGCTGGTGAAGCGCACGTCGAACGACGACCGCATCCGCTGGCTCGGCCAGATCAGCGACGAGGAGAAGTTCGCACGGCTGCGCGCCGCCTCCGTCTTCTGCGCACCGTCGCTCGGCGGCGAGTCGTTCGGCGTGGTCCTCATCGAGGCCATGGCGGCCGGCACCACGGTGGTCGCCAGCAGCCTCGACGGCTACCGCAACGTCGCCACGCACGAAGTGGATTCCCTGCTCAGCGCGGCTGGCGACGTGGAAGCGCTGACCGCACAGCTGCGGCGCGCGCTGACAGACGGCTCACTCGCTCGTCGCCTGCGATCTGCAGGCGACACCCGAGCCGAACGATTCGCGATGTCGACATTGGCGGATCGATACATCGAGATCTATCACGATCTGGCCGCACGGCGGCCCGTACACTCGGGAGCATGATTCCGTTCATCGTCCTGCTCGTGATCGTGGTCATCGCGGTCCTTGCGGGCGTCGCGATGTACAACGGTTTGATCCGCAGCAAGAACCAGGTCGAGAACGCCTGGTCGCAGATCGACGTGCAACTC
>JBBKWQ010000176.1:0-4720 GCA_037969115.1 Ilumatobacteraceae bacterium | reverse complement strand
TCGCAAGCTGCGACATTCGTCTTGAACCCGGCTGACCCTGATCCCGAAGTTCGCTCGGAAGTGCTTGGCTGGAGTCGCCAGGCGACGCGGGCAGAGCCGGATTTCCCACTTTGGTGGGCGAGTCTCGGTGTACGAGAACTCACATACGGCGACGAGCAAGGTGCACGTCGTTCGTTTGAGCGCGCGCTCGAGCTTCAGCCGTATCACGAGTTCTCACTACGGAACCTCGCTCTGATCGCAGAACGGAGTGGCGACACCGACCTCGCGCGGACCATGCGCGCACGGTTGTTGGAGCTGGACGAGTCGTGACCACCGAGACGCCGGTCGCCAAGCCGCAAAGCGCGCTGGAACAGTTCGGCACCAGTGGCGGATACGCCGCTATGGTCGCATTCGCGTTTCTACATGGTTTGCGCACGCGCCGATGCTCTCACCAACCACCTGGAGCGGTCGGGGGCTACTGATGTACGGCATGCGCCGTATGTCAGCGACGCCGGGCGGTGGCGCTGCTGGGCGCAGTCTGCTCAAGACAGGCTACTTCGCGTCGCATTGCTGAGGACCTCGACGATCTGACGGTACAACAGTTCACGGTCGAAGCGCGTCAGGGCCAGTTCCCGTGCCATCAACCCGCATCGATCCTGACGGTCCGTGTCGGCCATGAATCGCTCAATCTCCGTAGCGGCCTCGTGTTCATCGCGCGACAACACGATTCCGGCGCCGCTGTCCTCCAGCAGCGATTGCTGCCATCCGCCGTAGTTGATGGCGATCGGCCTGCCAGCGGCGAACGCATCGAACAGTTTGTTCGGTGATGTCGTCTCCAGCAGTGGCTCGTCGGCGAACAGGCAGAGGCAAAGGGTCGACCGTCGAAGCACGCATGGAATGTCGGACTTCGCTATCGGCGGCAGGACGAAGACTCGGGTTCCGAGCAGACCGGCTTCGAGCGCAAGCCGTTCGATCTCTGGTCGCTCCTTGCCATCGCCGACAATTGCGATGGCGACGCCATCGGTACTTGAGATCTGTTCTGCAACTCTGATGAGCCACGCGAGATCGTTGGCTGGGCCGATTGTTCCAGCGTAAGTGATGAGACGGCGTCCACTCAGGTCCGGCCAGACGCTTGGCAAGCGATCAAGGTCTCCGGTTGAGTGAGCATCGATGTCAGACGAGTTCGGAATCATCGCGATCGGAGTCTTGTCTTCGTTGATAGTCCGTACCCCGGCTTCCATGCCAGGGGAAAGCGCGATTATCGAATCAGCGCTCGCATATGCGATTCGCTCGAGCATTCTTGCAACCCACCTGAGCGGCTTGGAGCGGAGGTATCCCATCGCAATCGGGATCGACGGCCAGAGGTCGCGCACCTCGAAGACCATCACGCAGCGGTGCCGGACCTTCGCTGCCAGTGCAGGAATGATGACGGTCAACGGGGTTGATGTTGCGAAGATGACGTCAGGACGCTGCGCTCGCGACGCGTGCCAGGCGGAAGCCATCGCAAACCGGACGAAGGCCGCTACTCGTCGCGCCGCACCGAATGAGTTCCGATATCGGATTGGTAGTGCGACCACCGAGATGCCAGCGACCTCGAACCTTGAAACCCCGCGATCCGAGATCCGGTGCGGTTCGAGGAACGCGGTAGAAGTGAGCATGGTGACTTGATGCCCATCTCGCACGAGCCGTCGGGCAAATTCGTATGATCGGGTACCGCCTGAACCCGACGGCTCGACAAAGTACTGATGGATGTACAGGATCCTCATGAGGTCTTTCGGGCGGAGAACAGGAACTGCTCGGTTCCCAAGTCCCCGAGCACTCGCCCGATGTGTCGCCGGACTCCCGACCGCCACCATGCTTCCGCACGACTCACGGAGAGAATCTCTAGGCCGGCACCTTCGAGCAACTCCGTCGCCGTTCGTCGCGTGTAGAACCGTACGTGTGTGCGGTCGAGGACACCTCGGTCCCGATAGTCGAACCGGCCACGAACGATGAGCGGAATGAGCACGCCTGTGGATCTGATATTCGGGATGGACGCGGCGACCAAGCCGCCCGGACGCAGAGCGCGGAGCAACGTGCCGAGAACGAGCTCCGGTTCACGGACGTGTTCAAGAACGTCGGCGAGGATGAGTACGTCATAGTGACTGACCCGGTCATCCGCAAACTGGTCAAGTGCGTCGAGATGTTCGAGATTGAACTCGGAAACCTCGTTCAGCACGAGGCGCGCAGCCTGTGCCGCGTCCTGCTGGAACTCAACCCCATCAACCGACTCGGCTCGGCCCGCTCGTTGAAGGGATACACCGAGAACGCCAGCACCGCAGCCGACATCGAGCACGGCACCGCTCCCGATGGGCACGAGCTCGCAGACTTCGGGTCGACTGTTTCGATAGTAGGACTCAGTATTCAACGCCATGACACTACCGGTCGGCGCGAGCCGGGGGCCTCCTGTACGACTGAGTACAGTGATCCAGTGAGTTCATCGAGTGCCGGTCGACGGGCGACGGACCTTGTCCGGCCGCTCGGAGCAAGAATGTTCCGACTGCTTCCTCAGGCAATCAGGGTTTCGCTGGGTTCTCGGCTGGCTGGAGCCGGGCTGACTGCGCCATCGGTGTCCGACCTCGAGCATCCTGAGCGTTTGGCGGTTCTTGAGCACGCCGTCGGCGACCGGGTCGTCGAGGTGGGATGCGGTCCAAGAAAGACTGATGACGGATTCGTCGGCGTCGACCTGACGCCGGGTGGAGTCGACGGTCTGGTCGGCAACGCGCGAGGTCGGCCGAGCGAGGCGGATCTCTGTGCCGACGGGCGCGCCCTGCCGATCCGAACCAACTCGGTCGATTGCGTCGTCGCCAGGCACAACCTTGAGCACTATGTCGACACGATTGCAGTCCTTCGTGAATGGGATCGAATCCTCGTTCCCGGCGGGAGGGGAATCTTCGTCGTTCCCGACGAGGATGCATACGAGGGCCGCACGGTCGAGTTGGATCCGACCCACTTTCACAGTTTCAACGCTTCGTACCTCTCGGGCCTGCTCGATCTGTTGGGCTGGTCCGTGATCATGTGTGAACCCTGCGTGCCGAACTGGTCTCTCATCGTCGTCGCGGAGACTGCAGTGACCGCAACATCACCATGACAGGCGCTGACCTCGTGGTCCATCACGGAAATGAGCTGCACGCAACCGGACATCACTTGGTCCGGAGCTTGCGCGCTCTCGGAGTCAGGGTCACCGAAGTGGGTAGCGGCCACACCGGTCCGCGAGACCGACTACCGAATGGTACGCCGCTGCTGTGGATCGAGTCGGGCCTCGCGTCCTTCCCGCATCCGTCAGATTTGGAGTCGCGCGTTAGCGCTGCATGGATGATCGACACGCACCGGGGGCTTCGTTGGCGCGGACCGCTCGCCGGCGCGTTCGACCATTGCTTCGTGGCGCAGATCGACGCAGTTCAGGCAATCCAAGACTTTGGTGTTCCGACCTCCTGGCTTCCGCTCGCCGCGTTCGGTGCAGGTACCGCGGAGTCGGTACATGAGCGTCGTCGTGATGTCTCGTTCGTCGGGTTCGTCCAGGCAGGTACGCCCCGAGCAAGGATTCTCGACCGACTTGCCATCGACTTCGACCTTCATCGGAACTACGGGTATGTGCCCCCCGACGAGATTCCAGGGTGGTACGGAACATCCAAGGTCGTCGTCAACGTCCCGCTCGCGAACGATCTGAACATGCGGATCTTCGAAGCCGCAGCGGCGGGAGCTTTCGTTGTCACCGGGCCGATGAATGGACTCGATGAGGTTGCTCCTCGAGGTTCAGTGCTCGTGGTCGACAGTGATGATCCGGCCGAGTGGAGTGACGCAGTTCGATCAGCACTCGATCTGCCGGGTCGACAGCAGGCAGCGACGAAGCTGCAGCAATCGATAGCTCTGAATCACACCTACGCCCAACGTGCCGCAACCGTTGTGGAAACGCTGCAGAACCTCACACCGTTGCCGCGTCGTCGCCGTGATCGCCGCCGCGTGCTCGTGAATGCGGCAGTGGAGCGGCACTCCTTGCGTCAGGCCTGGCGGATCTCGGAGAAACCGCTGGCGCGACTTCGCGTTCTGCTTCCCGCCCTCATGAGCGAAGCGTCGCGAACCGCGGCGCGTCGAATGAGCACGTTGAAAGACCGGTAACACCTTGTCTGGCGCCTCACCGATGTCGGTCATCGGAACGCGCCGCACGCAGCGTTCCTCGCTAGCCGCAGCCCGAGCGCCAGTTGAAAGAGATCGGATACTCGCCGGTCCGCTCCGCGCGTCCATTCAGCACACGCCAGCGCGAGCGCGGCCATTGAGGCCACCAGCGTCGCAACGGCGGCTCCGCGCAGACCGTACGGCTCGAGCAGAACCAGATCGAGGGAAATGACAACGGCGCCTGCAAGAGTCGATGTGCGGATTCGTACCGAGGTGTTCCCCCTCGCTGCAAGGTCCGACAGCAGGAGCTTCCATGTTCCGGTCGCGACGGACGCGGCAGACAGCCATAGCAATGGTTCGGTCGATTGGCTGTAGCGCTGGCCAAAGAGATCGGCAAGCCAGAATTTGCCAAATAGATAGATCGCAGCAACACCCATGAGCCCGAAGGCAACGTTCAACGCGACTAGTGGGCCCGTCGATCGACCGTGCCCGTCGGCAGCGACTTGTGGCAGAAGAACCTGGCTGATGCCATTCGGAATGATGAGGAGAACATCGGCGATGGAAGCGGCCACGACGAAGAGCCCGA
>JBBKWQ010000175.1:0-3533 GCA_037969115.1 Ilumatobacteraceae bacterium | reverse complement strand
CCACGATCAGCCAACGTCCGCGAAATAGCCGCAGTCAACGTCGTCTTACCATGATCAATATGACCCATCGTACCAATATTCACGTGGGGCTTCGTACGCTCAAACTTCGCCTTGCTCATTGTTCTCTTCCCTTGTCGTCAGGGTCATTGTTGACTGATGTGTATTACGAGTAGCGCCGATCGGGATCGAACCGATGACCTTCCGATTATGAGCCGGATGCTCTGACCAACTGAGCTACGGCGCCAGGCCTGCCCCGGCCAGAGTAGTTCCGACCGTTCTGGTCGAGCCCTCTGTGGGAATCGAACCCACGACACCAGCCTTACCATGGCTGTGCTCTACCGACTGAGCTAAGAGGGCGCTCTTTCAGGCGCGGCAGTGCCGCGACCAGCGTGAGAGTGTATCGCCCACAGGGCCGTTCACACCACGGGCTGACTGGTTGTCGTCGTGCGTCGGGACGGCATCGGAACACGGCCGGCCGGTACGCTTCGCCGTCATGCCTGAGCCGTCGACGAGTGTGCTGATCAGATCGGCCGTCGTGGCAGACGCCCCGGCAATCCTGGCGATCTACAACCGTGAGGTGCTCGAGACGACAGCCACATTCGACCTCGTCGCACGATCGCTCGAGGCGCAGCAGCAGTGGCTTCACGAGCGTTCGGGCGCGTTCAGCGCGATCGCCGCGGTCGATCAGATCTCCGGGGAACTCCTGGGCTTCGCGTCGCTCTCGCAATACAAGGAGCGCGCCGCCTACCGCACCACGGTCGAGGATTCGGTGTACGTCGGCCGAGATCACTCGGGTCGCGGCGTCGGCAAGATGCTGCTCGCCAGCTTGGTGGCCGTCGCCCGCGACAGCGGATTCCATGCGATCATCGCCCGGATCGAAGCCTCCGGTACCGCGTCACGAGCACTCCACACATCGTGTGGATTCGAACTCGTCGGGGTCGAGCGGCAGGTCGGACGCAAGTTCGGCCGATGGCTCGACGTCGCCGTGATGCAACTCCTGCTCTGAATCCAAACCGGCGCGTGTTTGGGCAGTGGTCGCCAGGGAGTGCGGACACGACCGCCTGAGTCGGCACCTTCGACCGCGAGATGGCGCACCTCACCGGCGTGCCGTACGGTGGCGTCAACGTCTGACCAGAACCGAAACAGCCCGAACCGTTGCGGGCTCGGGCTGTTCCTCGATCTCTCGCGAGACCTCAATTGGTGGGCCGAGTAGGATTTGAACCTACGTAGGCAATGCCGGCAGATTTACAGTCTGCTCCCTTTGGCCGCTCGGGCACCGACCCAGAATTGTCGCCTGAATGGTAGCGGCACCGGCTCCGATGCGGGCGCGAA
This sequence comes from Ilumatobacteraceae bacterium, assembly GCA_037969115.1. Taxonomy (GTDB): domain Bacteria; phylum Actinomycetota; class Acidimicrobiia; order Acidimicrobiales; family Ilumatobacteraceae; genus JBBKWQ01. Next base: position 2,201 of record JBBKWQ010000175.1, on the reverse strand, counting down.
ACGTGGGGTGCCGCGCGGCGGTTCGTCCACCGGGTCGAAATCGCTACCCTGTTGCGTCATGGCAAGTTTTGACGTGGTATCAGAAGTCGACGAGCAGGAGCTCCGCAACGCGATCGACCAGGCCCAGCGAGAGATCGCCAACCGGTTCGATTTCAAGAACACCGACTCGTCCATCGAGCAGGCCGACATGGTCATCACGTTGCGCACCGTGAGCGAAGATCGGCTGAATGCACTCCGCGTCGTGCTGGAGGAGAAGCTCGTGAAACGCGGGGTCTCACTGAAAGGCGTCGACTACGGCAAGGTCGAGGAGGCCACCCAGAACACGGTGCGCCAGGTCGTCACCATCAAGGTCGGGATCTCATCCGACACGAGCAAAGAGATCAACAAGTTGATCAAGTCGGACGGTCCGAAGGGCGTGAGTAGCCAGACACAGGGCGACTCGATCCGCGTCACGAGCAAGAAACGTGACCACCTTCAGGACGTGATGGCACTCCTGAAGGGCGCCGACCTCGGCATCCCCCTCCAGTTCAACAACTTCCGCGACTGACGGTCGCTGCTCAGCCGCCGATTCGGGAGATTTGCAGATCGACCAGACCCAACGCGGCGTCGACGCTGTTCGGCGATGACACGGCTGCGGTTCCCGGGTCACAACTGAACACACCGAACGTGTCATCGCTGACATCGAACGTGAACGCCTCAGCCTCCGCCGGCCCGACTGTGACCCAGATGTCGAAGAAACCTCTGAGCTGGGCTGTCAACTCCGGGGTTGCTGTCTGGAAGGTGCCATAGACACAGGCACGTCCGCTCCGAAGAACCGGCTGGTATCGATCGGCGGCGATCAGGTCGGCGGCCTCGTCGGCCGATTCGACCGGAATCCGACCGGCCAACACCAGGAACCAATCGTCACTACCGAGCGACATCGCCGCTGCCGTAGGTTCGTCACCTTCGGCGAGTTGCGGTTCGGGCGCAAGTCCCGTTCGATCGTCGAGGGACCCTGCGACAACGGCCGAATCGAAAGAGCCGGCCCGAAGTTCCGCTCCGAAGGCCGCGATCGCGGCACGCTCGTATGCGGCGGGTGTCGGCAGCCCGGCAAGGTTCGCCGGGTCGCTGACCGGTGCATCACCGGCGGAGGCTGCTGCCTCGACGGCCTGCATGAACGTCGACCCGTTCGAGGTGCGGGTGAAGCCTGCAGAACCGAGCCCGGTGGCATCGGTCCCGTCGGAGTCGCCCGTCTCGAGTTGAGCCGCGAGCGCCTCGAGCAGCGCGACACGATAGGCACTCTGCAGGTCGGCTCCAGCCTCGATCGTCGTCGGTTGCACGATGCGCGAGTTGGGCTGGTCGTACACCGCAACCAGGCTGGCCAACCGGGCAGAGCTCTCGGCGGGAGCGGGTTCGCCGTCTGCCAGAGCGAGGGCGCGCCAGTGAGCGACACGGTCGCTCCAGTCGGGTCCGTCGGTCGACGCCACGACGATCTCGGCATACTCGGCATCGCTGAGCACGACGAGTGGTACCGGTTGCTCGAATTCGACGCCGGTCGCCAACTGCACTTCGTCGACGGTGGGAATGAGCACGGCGTCCCACTCCTCGGGAAAGAGGTAGCTGCGACCGAAAATCAGAGCGGCACCGACGGCTACGGCGAGCATCACCACGACCACGAAGGTCCACAGCAGCGCGTTCGGCCCTTGTTTCTGCTGGCGTCGCCGCAACTGATCGGCGCGTTGCTTGATCGCGTCCTCTGCGACTTCGCTCGTGCCGGTCTGTGGCGCGAACACGACCGGCGGTGGAGGAGCGAGCAGGTCAGCCTCGGGCAGCATGGGGAGATCCATGACCGCCACTGCTCCCGAGGCGGCTTCGAGTTCGTTGCTCACGGTAGCGGGCGTTGCCGCACGGATCACAGGAACTTGTCCCGTGTCGGCGGTGGAGGGGTCGAGCGTGGGGATCGTGTCGGCGACATCGGCGAAGAGGTCGTGGTGGGCCGGTGGCGCGACCGACTGGGGTTGCGTCGCCGCGGCGGTGCTGGACGCGCGATCTGTCGACCTGACACGCCTCGGGAGGGCGGCGGCCGGATCGGGCTGAGGGGAGGATTTCGGAACGAGGGCATCGAGCGTCTGCGACAGCTGGCTCACGTCGCCTGACTGCGCCGGGGGAACTTCCGGACTCGGGCCGGCCACTGAGGGTGCCGGAGGGGGACCGTTGGTGAT
>JBBKWQ010000174.1:0-7026 GCA_037969115.1 Ilumatobacteraceae bacterium | reverse complement strand
CGGCGACACCGACCGCGTTCGTCAAGGGGGCGGCACCGGCGGCTCCCGGTCGTTGCAACTCGGCGGCTCCGCGGTCAGCAGGGCCACTGAAGCCCTCGTGGACAAGGCGAAGGAGGCCGCCGCTCGGATCCTCGAAGCCGATGCGGCCGACATCGTGGTCGACCGCTCGGCCGGCACCGTCGGCGTCGCAGGTGTTCCCGCCTCTGCACTCACGTGGGCCGACCTCGCGGCCGACGCCGCATCGCACGACGACGGTCCGTTCATGGCCGACGCGATCTTCGATCAGGGCGACGCGACATTTCCGTTCGGAGCACACATCGCCGTGGTCGAGGTCGACATGGAAACCGGCGAATCGCGCCTCATCCGACACATCGCAGTCGACGACTGCGGCACCGTGCTGAACCCGCTGCTCGTCGAGGGCCAACAGCACGGCGGCATCGGCTCGGGTATCGGTCAAGCCCTCTACGAGGAAGTCCGCTTCGACGGAGACGGCAATCCGAACACCGCCAACTTCGCCGACTACGGAGTGCCGTCGGCCGCCGAGATGCCCTCGTTCGAGACCCACTCCACCGAGACACCCACACCGCTCAACCCGCTCGGAGCGAAGGGCATCGGTGAGGCCGCCACGATCGGGTCCACACCCGCGATCCAGAATGCAGTGATCGATGCCGTTTCCCACATCGGCGTGATGCACATCGACCTGCCGTGCACGCCCGAACGGGTCTGGCTGGCCATCCGGGCGGCATCAGCCGGCACGCCGATTCCGGCGTGGTCGGACCCGCCCGCATTCTTCGACGAACTCCCGAAGGGTGTCGTCGCCGACAGCGCTGCGGCAGAAGCTGCCGACGGCATCTGATCGGGCGCCAAACATGTCGATGCACCTCGATGTTCCGACTCTGGTCCGGCAGCGGGCGATGTCGAACGGGGCGGCCGGACGACGATGGCTCGACGAGCTGCCCGAGGCGGTCGCCGCGATGGCCGAACTCTGGGACCTCGAACTCGGACCGTCGATGCACGGCGGTACCGCCTCGTTCGTCGCAGCTGCAACGAACGGTTCGGGGCGCGCCTGCGTGTTGAAGGTGGCGATGCCGCTGGACATGGACGAACTCGACGCTTTTCGACGCAGCGTCGTGGTCCATCAACTTGCTGACGGCCAAGCGTGTGCTGAACTGCTCGCCTACGACACCACGACGCCGGCCATGTTGCTCGAACGGCTCGGTCCCAACCTGGACGATCTCGGGATGCCGATTCCTCGAATCTTGGACACGATTGCAGCCACGCTTCGGTCGTTCTGGCGACCCGTCAGCGACGGTCGCGGCCTTCCGACCGGTGCCGACAAGGCGGTCTGGCTGGCCCGATACATCTCGGCTTCGTGGGGCGACCTCGAAAGACCGTGCAGCCGGGAGGTGATCGACCGTGCGATCGAGTACTGCGAACAGCGTGCCGATTCGTTCGATTCGACCGATGCGGTGCTCGTGCACGGGGACGCTCATGGCTGGAACACACTCCGAACGGACGCCGGAGGGTTCAAGTTCGTCGACCCCGAGGGGCTGCTGTCAGAACGCGCTCACGATCTCGCTGTGCCGATGCGCGAGTACAATCTGCCGCTCCTTGCCGGGGACACGCCCGGTTTGGTACGACAGCGTGCCGAGCTGTTGTCATCGCTGTGTGAGGTCGATCCCGAAGCCGTTTGGCAATGGGGCTTCATCGAGCGTGTGTCGACCGGCTTGGCGAACGTCCGCGATTTCGACGACGATTCCGGCCTGGCATTCCTCGCAGTGGCCGAACGCTGCCTGTAGAACCGCCGCGTCGGGCACGGGTTCCGGTACGCGCTCGGCGCTGGTTCGTCATGAGATCGCACCCTGGGCAACGATGGGTCGATGACTGCGCCGCTCGACGGGATTCGTGTCCTCGACTTCAGTCGTGTGTTGTCTGGGCCGCACTGCACGCGCATGCTCTGCGACCTGGGTGCCGACGTCATCAAGGTGGAGCCACCGGCCGGGGACATCACCCGCTTCACCAGCCCCCGCGCCAACAGCATGGCGACGTACTACGTCCAACAGAACACCGGCAAACGAAACATCAGTCTCGATTTCAAGCAGCCCGAAGCCATCGAGATCCTGATGCAACTCGTCGATCGATGCGACATCGTCGTCGAGAACTTCCGAGCCGGAGTGATGGACCGACAAGGACTCGGCTACGAGGCGATTCACGCTCGCAACCCGCGAGTCATCTACGCCTCGATCTCGGGCTACGGGGCAACCGGTCCGTGGACCCAGCGGCGGGCGTATGCGCCGGTCGTCGGAGCCGAAACCGGCCTCATGAAGAGTCAAGGCGACGCCAGATGGCAGCCCGGCCACCAGAACGACCGACACAGCCATGCCGACGTGTACACCTCGCTCGAGACCGCGTCGGGCATCCTCGCGGCGCTGTACCAACGCGAGCAATCCGGAATCGGCCAGTGGGTCGACGTGTCGATGGCGCAGACCATGTTGTACGTGAACGAGCACTTCCACGACGATGTCTGGGATCGCGAAACCGATCCCAACTGGCTCCGATCGTTCCGCCCGCAGGATTCACCTGTGGTCACGTTGGCCGACGGCTCCACGGTTGTCGTGAGCGGCCACCCTGCAGAGCAGGGCACGTTCCAGATGTACGCCCGGGCGATCGAACGACCCGAGATCGAGGACGATCCTCGATTCGCGACGGTCGGAGAGCGCCTCGAACACCTCGATGTACTGTTCGAGCTCATCAGGGAGTACGCCGCAACCGTTCGAGACGTCGAGGCGTTCGAGGAGCAGTTCGGGCGATATCAACTCGCTGTCGGCACGCTGAGGGCGGTGACCGACATCATCCAGACCGACTGGGCCGCGGAGCGGAACGTCACCGTCGACGTGTCGGACCGAGCGGACGGCACGTTCACCATCCCCAACGCACCATGGCGGTTCTCGGCGGCCCCGGAGGTCGGCGTGCACGGTGAGCCGCGCTACCGCGGCGAGGACAACCGGGCCGTGCTGTCCGATGTCTTGGGGCTGAGTGACGAACGTATCGACGAACTTGCGGCGCGGGGCGTGATCTCCGATCGTGTGCCGACGCCGCGTTCGGAGCAGTAGCCGTCTTGGCGTTGTCGTTCCCGGTCGCCCCGATGAAGGCCACGCTCGGCACCCTGCCACATGCCGACGACGAGTGGGCGTACGAGATCAAGTGGGACGGCTATCGAACGCTCGCCCTCGTCGACAACGGTCGCGTCCGGCTGCAGTCGTCGAACCGCCACGAGGTGACAGAGCAGTGGCCCGAGCTGGCGTCGCTGGCCGAGGGGGTGAATGCCAACCGCGCGATCCTCGACGGCGAGTTGGTGGTCGTCGACGACGAGGGTCGTCCACGCTTCGAACTCGTCCAACGCCACGCGCGCCAAGCCGCTCTGTTCGTGTTCGATGTGTTGTCGCTCGATGGCCACGACACGATCTCGCTCCCCTACGAGGCCCGGCGGACCCTCCTCGACGGTGTGCTGGAGCCCGGAGCGAACTGGATGGCGCCGACCCACCGGGTCGGAGGTGGGGCCGCCCTCGTCGAAGCCACCGCCGCCCAAGGTCTCGAGGGAGTGCTCGCCAAACGCCTCGGATCGACGTACACGCCCGGGAAACGGTCCCGCGACTGGCTGAAGGTCAAGAATCGCACACTGACCGAAGTCGTCATCGGTGGGTTCACAGCCGGTGCAGGCAACCGGTCGGGGTCGTTCGGCGCGCTGCTGGTCGGGCGATACGACGGCGATGCCCTGGTCTTCGCCGGCGGTGTCGGCACCGGCTTCACCAACCAGGTACTCGACGCACTCACGTCGCAGCTGCGCGACCTCGCGACCGACGATTGCCCGTTCGAGCCCCCACCCCCGAAGGCCTACGCCCGCGCGGCCACGTGGGTCGATCCGCGACTCGCAGCAAGGATCGAGATCGCCGAGTTCACCAACGACGGCCTCGTCCGGCACGCAAGCTTCATCGACCTCGTGGAAGGCCCGGCATGACCACCGAAATGCTCGCTCAGGCGATCGAACTCGACGCCGCCGACCCGCTCAAAGGATGGCGCGACGAGTTCGTCATCACCGACGACGACGTTGCATACCTCGACGGCAACTCGCTGGGCATGACCCCGAGACGCACGCTCGACCGAGTCGATACGGTCATACGTGGTGAATGGGCACACGATCTCATCGCGTCCTGGGCCCATTGGCTCGACCTCCCCCAGCGCGTCGGCGACCAGCTCGCGCCGCTGGTCGGCGCCGGTCCTGGTGAAGTGGTGGTGCACGACTCCACCACCGTCAATCTGTACCAGGCGGTCAGATCCGCAGCCCGACTCCGCCCCGACCGTCGAGCCATCGCGGTGGCGCCCACGGAGTTCCCGACCGACCGCTACATCGTCGAAGGGGTGGCCGGCGAACTCGGCCTCGCCGTGCAGCCCGATTTCGACGATCTGTCACGCGTCGGCGTGGTCGTTCGTTCGATGGTCGACTACCGAACCGCCGTCGTCACCGACATCGCAGCCGAGACCGAACGAGCATCGGCGGCGGGGGCCATCACCGTCTGGGACCTCTCGCACGGCGCCGGGCTCCTCGAAATCGAACTCAACGCCGCAGGTGCCGAGTTCGCAGTCGGCTGCACGTACAAGTACCTGAACGGCGGTCCTGGTGCACCGGCATTCAACTATGTCGCCGGCAACCTGATCGACCGCGTCGAGCAACCGATCCCGGGTTGGTTCAGCCAGGTCGACCAGTTCGACATGGATGCGGCCTACACGCCGCGTCCCGATATCGGTCGGATGCTGATCGGCACGCCGGGCATCCTCGGGCTGGTCGCCGCCCAATGTGGCATCGAGATCTCCGCCGAAGCCGGCATCGAACGAATCGCCGCCAAGGGACGGGCGATCACCGGGTTCGCGCTCGACTGCTGTGACACCGTCGGGCTCGACTCGCCCTCCCCGCGCGACGCGCGCCACCGTGGCGGACACATCTCGATTCGGCACCCCGATGCCGAGTCGCTGGTTGCTCGGCTCGCCTCCGAACGTCGGGTGATCGCCGACTACCGCGTGCCCGATGTGATCCGGCTCGGCTGTTCCCCACTCACCACGCGCTACCGCGACGTGGCCGTGGCCATCGCCGCCATCGCCGCCGCCCCGTGAACGACCGAGGGCCCCTCCATCGGAGGGGCCCTCGAGTGAACCGTTCGGGATCGTCGGCTGAAGGTTCAGCTGGCGTATTCCGAGACGTCCGATTCCTTGGCGGTACCGGTCACGAGCGCTTCCGGGACCGTGTCGGGGATCGTGATCCCGTTCTTGCCCTTACCTGCCCAGATCAGTCCACCGCCCGTCAGCAGGAACACAACGCCCAGACCACCGAGCAGTGCCGACAGGCCGAGGCCCATCTGCAGCGTGCTGCTGGTGACCGAGCCGACGCCCAGCTCACCGATCAGTGCGTGAGCGGTTCCGCTCCACGCCAGGTCGCGGGCCGGGCCCTCGAGCGGATGCGTGCGGTCGAAGTCGGTCCAGTACTTGCCGTCGACTTCAACCGTGTACGTGCCTGCCTCGAAGGTCTCGCCCTCGTACTCGACCGTCTCGGCCAAGGTCACCTCTTGGGTGCCGTGCAAGACGTGAAAGGCGATGGTGGCCATCTGGAACATGTACTCGGTTCCGGAGTTGACGAGCGGATCGTTCGGGTCGAGATCGGAGTCGACGACCGGGTAGTTCCAGTCGTCCCGCAGCAGCGACATGATCTCCTGCGCAGTCTCGGTCGTCCCACGATCGATCAGCTGGCCGTCCTCGTTGTAGCTCAGCGTCACGTTCTGTGCCTCGCTGAATGACTGCAACGAGTCGTACCCGGCCTGCACTCGTGTGTAGGCGACCCCGGCCCCGATGAAGAATCCCAGTCCCACCACGATGAGAAAGATTCCCAGTACTCCAAGTCGTTTCTGCATGACACACCTTTCTGTTTGGTTGCTTCACAAGTTTTGTGATTAGTTTCACGAACTCTTGGTTCCCAGTGTGCTCCTTGCGGGCGCAACGACGTAGGGCCTTACGTCCTGATCTGAGTGGTCAGGCGTCGGTTGTGGGTTTGCGGCTACGGGTCAGCCGTCGACGGCGACGTAGTGACTCTTCAACCGGGCCCGCTCGCCGTCGGTGGTGGTCACGACACCGTCGTCCACGAGCTTCACGAGATGGCCGAGCACGCTGCGACCGGCCGGCTTGTGGAGCTCCTCGCGAACGTGGGCGTACAGCAGCTTGACGATGTCGCCGATCTCTCCGGTACCGCCGCGGACGGCGTCGAGTACCTGTCGTTCACGTTCGAGTCGGTGTTCGACCAGCGCGTCGAGATATCGAGGTCCGTCGGTGCGCGACGGACCGTGGGTGGGCCACAACACTGCGTCTCTGCGGGCGGCGACCTTACGGAGCGAACTGATGTAGTCGGCCATGTTTCCATCGGGCGGAGACACGACCGTCGTGCTCCACCCCATCACGTGGTCGCCGGTGAACAGCGTCGACTCCTCGGCGAGCGAGTAACACATGTGATTCGACGTGTGCCCGGGCGTGAAGACTGCCGACATGGTGAGACCTCCCCAGTCGACCACGATGTCGCCGTCGACCGCAGTCTGATCCGGCACGAAATCGACATCGACCGACTCTTCGACCCGGACGGCCTCGTCAGTTCGCTCGCCGTCACTGTCGCCGGCCGCGCCGCCGTCATCGTCGTCATGTGACGCGTCATCGGGATCGTCCGACACGATGCCGTGCGGGCCGAACGCGATGGTGGGTGCACCGGTCTCGGCTTTCAGCCACGCTGCGAGCGGTGAATGGTCGGCGTGGCAGTGCGTCACCAGGATCGCCCGCACACGCTCGCCCTGCACGGCGGCGGCAATTGCCGAGCGGTGGCTGTCGAGCACGGGGCCAGGGTCGATGACGACCACATCGCCGTGGCCGACGATGTAGGTGCCGGTGCCCCGGTACGTGAACTTCGACGGGTTCTCGGCGACGACGCGGCGAATC
>JBBKWQ010000173.1:0-4301 GCA_037969115.1 Ilumatobacteraceae bacterium | reverse complement strand
GGTCAGGGTCGGGCCGCCGTTGTCGGCCAACGCGCCGAGCAGCGCATCGGTGGACGACTGATCGGTGGTTCCGTTGGGGTTGCACGAACCATCGCTGATGACGTTGGACCCACCGGACGTGATCGTCGCGGCGCCGCCACCTTCGATGGCGCAGGCGAACGCGCCGACGTTGCCTTCCATCACGCTGTTCGTCAGCGTCATGTTGGCGGGGGCGCCGAACGTGGCCACGAGGATCCCGGATGCCGTACCCGCCGGGGCAATGTTGCCGGCGAACGTCGAGTTGGTGACGGTCAGCTGTCCGTCGGTGTGGAAGATGCCACCGCCGTGCCACGCCGTCGACGTGTTGCCGCTGAACGTGCTGTTGACGACGGTGGAACTGCCGAGCGATCGGAGTCCGCCGGCGACGTCGCCGCCGACGTTGCCGGACACCGTGCTCCGAGTGATGTTGATCGTGCTGCCGAAGAATCCGTAGATCCCACCGCCCGGCTGGTTGAGGGTCGAGTTGTTGCTGACCGTGCTGTCGGTCAGATTCAACGTGGCGCCTTCGCCGTTGTAGATGCCGCCGCCGCCGAATGCGAAGTTCGCCGGCCCGGCGCTGTTCTCCGTGTTGTCGGTGACGACCACACGGTCGAGGCTCAAGGCACCAGCGTTCAAGATGCCGCCGCCTTGTGGTGCGGCAACACCGTCGCGGATCACGACATCGCTGATGGAAACGGTGATACCGGCACCGACGCTGACAACGCGGGACGCGCCCCCGGCGCTGATCGTCACCGGGACAGCGGCCGAGGCGTCGATGGTCACCGAGCGGTCGATGACGATCTCACCGGATGTCAACGTCAGGGTTCCGCCGGCCAATGCCGGATCGAACGTGACCGTGCCACCGTCGGCGATCAGCGCAAGCGCTTCACGCAACGAGCCGGGCCCGCTGTCGTTCAGGTTGGTCACGACGAGTGCAGTCGGTGGCGGAACGGGTGTGCGCACCACCTGATCGATCAGGTATGTGCCCGCGGCCGGGTACGGCAGTTCGAAGCCGTAGCCCCAGACGTCGTCGAGGTTCAGACCGTCGTTCGGGGCCCCGACCGGTTGGTCGGCGCTGCGGACGAAATCGGTGACGGGGATCGACACCTGCTGCCAGCCCGTGGAGCTGTCGGTGAAGGTGGTCTCGAACCGCTCGGACGTGTCGGGGCCCGAGTACACCCGGACGTAGTCGACGAGGTACTGCTGCGGGTACGTGTTGGAGGGATCGGGTGTGCCACCGAAATTGCCGCCGATGGCGAAGTTCAGCAGCAGGAAGAACGGCTTGTCGAACACCCACGGCCCGGGTACGTCGGCCGGGGTGGCCTGGTGGTACCGGATGCCGTCGACGTACCAGGTGATGAGGTTCGGCTCCCACTCGACGGTGAACGTGTGGAACTCCTGGTCGACCCGCTCGCCGAAGTCGTAGATGCCGCTGAAGCTGCCGCCACCGTTGTAGCCGGGGCCGTGGATGGTGCCGAAGATCTCGTCGGGGAGCCGGCTGACGTACTCCATGATGTCGATCTCGCCGGCGCCGGGCCACGGGTTGTAGGTGATGTCGGTGCCGAGGCTCCAGAACGCCGGCCAGAGGCCGTCACCGCCGGTCGGGACCCGCAGGCGCGACTCGATCCGCCCGTACGCGAACTCGGCCTTGTGCTGCGTGAGGAGGCGAGCCGACTCGTACTCGCACGGCCCGTAGTAGCACTCGCGTCCGGGGTCGGCCTCGTCGAGGGTGATCACGAGGTTGCCGTTGCCGTCGGTGGAGCTGTTGTCGGGGTCGTCGGTGTAGTACTGCAACTCCTCGTTCCCCCACCCGTTCTTGCCGTCGGGCGTGGCGTCACCGATCTCATGGGTCCAGTTCGCCGGGTTCGGCGGTGCGCCGGCGGCGCCGTCGAACTCGTCGCTCCACGCCAGACTCCAGCCGGCCGGACCGGGATCGGGCGCCCGATTGTCCTTCAACGTGACGGTGATGTCGTCGCCGCTACCGGTGCCCTTGAACCAGAAGTCGAGGCTCTCGGTGCCGGTCCAGTCCTGCCCGAGAGCAAAGTCGTGGCCCACCGAACCCAGGCTCATTCGGTCCTGGTCGCCGATGGACAAGACCGCCCACGTCCATGCCTTTTCGTAGGCTGCGATCGCGCGACCGGGCCGGCCGTTCTCGAGCTGACGCGCGGCGTTGTCCATGGCGCGTCGAGCCGACTTGAGTTTCGAGCTGATGCCGTCGTTTCGAACCGCGACGTCGATGGCCAGCTGCGCCAGACCGGCGTCGATCTGCACGAGCGAATCGATGGCCGTCTTGACGGCAGCTTCCTCCGCTCCGCCGACGTTCTTGAGAGAGTTCACGGCGAGGCGCTCGTAGATGAACACCTTGAATCCGCGGTCAAGGTCGAGGAATGACCCGTTCGACCAGAACTCGGGCGACAGGCTTGCCTCGATGTGCTCGATCGCCCGCTCGATGCGCTTGGTGGTCTGCTTGCTGCTCGCCGGGAGCAGCGCCCGGAGATCGGCGACGACGCCCAGCTTGACCGTGTCGAAGCCTGGCTCGTCGCTGGGGGTCGACACCGCGAGCACGTGCTCGACGGCGTCCTGGCCGGGCCGTTCGTTCGCTGTACCGATCTCGACACGCTGCGCCTCGAACTCGACAAGGCCGTCGGTGTCCCATTGGTACTGGCTGCCCTGCTCGAAATCGTCGAGCAGGTCGGGGTCGAACGGATCGTCGTCACGAATCAGCACCGATCCCTGGAACAGCGCGCCGCGCTCGACGTCGACGGGGTTGGACAGTCGCAGGACGATCCGCTTGTCGCCGGTGAACTTGGTGTTGTCGAACGTCTCGACCGGGAACGTCAACTCGTTCACGCCGCCGTTGACGAACGTCAGCGTGCCGCTGGTGGGTGTGTAGTCCTCGCCGGGCACGGCGGTGCTGGGTTCGGTCGTGTAGTCGATGCTCACCTGAGCGGGGTCGTCCGGGCCCATCGGCCGGTTCAGCTTGACCGCGACATTGCCGGTCGTGCCCTCGTCGATGAAGGTGTTGTTCACCGCGAACTGAGCGGCGAGCGCGGGCGGCTCGGCGACGCCATACAGGGCGACGTCGTCGAAGTAGAACGTCTGTGGGCCACCGGTGCCGAGGGCGCCGAATGCGTACCCGTGCATCTGGAACAGGCCGAGCCCGTCGTTCGGGGCGCCGTTGCCGATCTCCTTGCGGGTGAAACCGGAGAAGGGAAGCTCGTACAGTTTCCAGCCATCTGAGTCGTCGGTGAACGCCACGGTCCATCGCTCGGCGTCGTCGGTGGTCGAGCCGGCGTTGCGGTTGTCGAGGATGTCGATGAACATTCCTGCGCCCGAGTTCGTTCCGTTGAACCAGAACGAGATGCCCTCACTCGTCGACCAGTCCTGCGGGACCCACGTGTCGACCGCGGCGTTCTCGAAGGCGTGGATGTAGCCGGCGAACGATGTCGAGTCGATGTTCATCGTCAGCACGTTGTTGGTCGGGCCGACCGCCGGCAGGACGGGTGCTGGAGGAGTGCCCTCGGTGAGGATGCCGATGCCGCTTCCGGCGCCCTGGAACGTGTAGAAGCCCAGCGGCGCGCCGTTGCCATCGGCGCCGTTCGGCAGGCCGTTCTCGAAGTCGTCGATGACGGTGCGGATCTCGGGCACGATCGGAGCAAGGCTGAACGCCCAGTAGTCGGTTCGGAAGTTGACGTCGCTGCCGTTGCCGACCACGACCATCAGCGTGTTGATCAGCTCGCCGTTGCCGCCACGAGCTGCGGGCGTGGGGTCGAGCACGCCGTTGCCCCCCGTGAAGACCGAGTTGTCGTCGAAGAAGTCGTCCAAGGGGATCGAAACGAGCTGCCAACCGCCGCCCGGGACGGCACACGGACCGGCCGCAGACACGACGCAGTTGAACTGGAACTCGTCATCGTCCGACGCGTTGGCCGCGCCGTCGCTGTTGTCGTCCTCTTGGAGGTTGATCTCCAGCGTGTAGTCCTGACCTGCGTCGGGGTTGAGCCAGAAGTTGAAGTATTCGGTGCCGGACAGATCAATCGGGCTCGTCCGCCCGAATCCACCGTAGAAGCCTGGCGTGCCGCCTGAACCCCAGCCGGTCTCGAGCGAGAACGCCCCGCCGAGCGCGGGCGGGAGGTCCGCTGCGTTCGGCGCGATTCCGCCGCCGCCGACCGAACCGTTGAACGCGAACCAGCCGTTGCCCAACGGGTTGCCGTGCTCCATGTCGTCGAACACCACGGCGTCGAACGCAGCGGGAGCACCGGACGTGAACGTGATCTGGTCGAAGT
>JBBKWQ010000172.1:0-2718 GCA_037969115.1 Ilumatobacteraceae bacterium | reverse complement strand
CCACTGGGTTCGGCGCATCGGCAAATCGCTTCCTCCACGACGTGACGATCAGCTCCGACGGCACCCAGGCCTATCTGGCCAACTGGGACGCCGGTCTGGTGCTGCTCGACATCAGCGATCCGACCGACCCGGTGTTCGTGTCACAGGCGATCAACCTGGCGGAGGGTTCGCTCGACGGTGAGCTCAACAGCCACGCGGCCTGGCCCAGCGAGGACGGCTCGATCGTGGTCGAGACCGAGGAGGACTTCGACGCGTGGGAGCAGTTCGCGCCGCCGAGCAACCTGACGGTCGGCGCTGGCGACCCCGCCGCACCGCTGCCTGGCGTCGCGATCAGCACCGCCGCCGGTGACGACTTCGAGGCCAACCAGACCGGCAACGATGGCACGGTCGACGCCGACTCGCTCGTCGTCGACAGCGGTCCGCTGGCCGGCAACACCTACGCGGCCATCGAGCTCGCCGGTGATCAGCCGAGGTTCGCCGACGTCGGTCCCGTAAGCGGAGACATCGTCTTCATCGGACGGGCCTGCAACGGCGACACGATCGAGAACGCCACTGCGATCGCCAATGGCGGCATCGCGGTCGTGCGCAGGGGCGCGTGCACGTTCCGCGAGAAGAACTTCAACGCCGAAGCGGCTGGAGCCGACGCGATCGTCATCGCGAACAACCTGACCGAGTCGACCCCCTGGAGCGGCGTGCGGATCTGGGACTACTCGGACCCAGCGAACCCGGTGTTGGCATCGACGTTCTACACCGAGTGCTCGGCCGCGGACACGCCGATCGAGGGCTGCGACCCCGCCGGCACCTACTCGGTGCACAACGTGCAGGTCGAGAGCAGGGGCAACAAGACGTTCGCCTACATCTCGTGGTACTCGGACGGGATGCTCGTGCTCGACGTGACCGATCCGTACAGCCCGGTCGAGGTCGCGAGGTTCTTCGACAACTCGCCCGAGTTCATCGAAGCAAACGGTGGCAATCCGCACGACTTCTGGGGCGTGTACAAGCTCGAGAACAAGCCGTACTTCTTCGGCTCCGACCGCAACGGCGGCCTGTACGTCTTCAAGCTGAAGGGCAAGGGCACCGGCAACTAGGCGCGCGCGACGATCCAGCGATGCGATCGGGGGGTCGTGGTCACGTGGCCACGACCCCCTCGAACGCGACAAAGGAGGTGGCACACGACCGGAACGTGACAGTGCACGATCCTGTCGTCCAGGGCGGCTCGACGCGAGACCATCGGTGCTATGGGTTCCCGTGGTCGCGGGGTGTTGCTGGACGAGCGGCGGACTCCTCCGCACGACCTGAACAGAAGTGGGGCACACATGCGCTTGACCCGACTGGCCATCGTCACCTGTGTGGCGCTAGCGTCGCTGCTGCTGCTGGGCCTGCCGGCCTCGGCGGGGCACGACGACGATCCATCGACCGAGAACCTTCATGCGCTCGGTCACATCGAGGAACCGGCGAGTCTGCTGAACCCGGACATCGCCGACCCCAACGTCCACACCGACATCGCGTTCTGGGGCAAGTACGCGTTCCAGGGCAGCTGGCTCGGGTTCAACATCCGCGACATCCGCGCACCGGGCAATCCGAAGCAGGTGTCGTTCACACCGTGCGGCGGCAACCAGGGCGACGTCATCGTCTGGGACGACGTGCTCGTGCGGTCGTGGAACGCACCGGCACCGGCGGGAGCGACCTGTGACGGCGAGCCGGTTCCCCAGGGGTTCGAGGGCCTGCACATCTTCGACATCAGCGACCTCGAGGACCCCGTCCTCGTCGGCGCCGTCGCTCTCGAGTGCGGATCCCACACCGCCACGGGCGTCCCGGATCTGGACAACGGACGATTGCTCGTCTACAACTCCGGCTCGAGCGGCGCGTGCGAGGGCATCGACGTTGTCGAGGTTCCACTGGACGAGCCGGCGGCCGCGTCGCAGATCAACTTCGTCGTACTGGAGCGTGACTGCCATGACATCGGCGTCATCCTGGGCGACGCCATGCAGGCCGCCTGTGCTGGCGACGACGGCTACGCGTTGCTGGACCTGTCGACATCACTCGAGGACCCGACCGTCGTGTACGAGCGGTCGATCGAGGGCGTGGGCATCGGCCATTCAGCGTCGTTCTCGTGGGACGGCGAGATCGTGATCTTCGGCCACGAGCCGGGCGGTGGCGTACAGGCGCAGTGCCAGGAGTCCACCCCCGAGGTCAACAGGACGATGTTCTTCTTCGACGCCGACACGGGTGACGAGCTGGGCAGGTGGGTGCTGCCCAGACTGCAGGACGCGTTGGAGAACTGCACGATCCACAACTACAACGTGGTGCCGCTACGCAACGGCGGCGACGTCCTGGTGCACGGCAGCTACCAGTCCGGCGTGTCCGTCGTGGACTTCAACGACCCGTCGCACCCGGTGGAGCTGGCCTACAGCGACCCGCCCGCGATCGACCCGTTCGACCTGGCCGGGTCGTGGTCGGCCTACTGGTACAACGGGTTCATCTACGAGACCAACATCACCGAGGGCCTGAATGTGTTCCGCTACAGCGGTAGTGAGACGGCCAAGGCCGTGAAGCTGGGTCACCTCAACCCGCAGACCCAGGAGTTCACCCGGTAGAGCGGGCTCACGAGAGCACGAGACACCACGACGGAGCCCCGGCCTCACGGACGAGGCCGGGGCTCCGTCGGGGTCGCGCCAGGGTTCAGGTGTGCGCCGATCCCGCCGATGGACACAGACG
>JBBKWQ010000171.1:0-6213 GCA_037969115.1 Ilumatobacteraceae bacterium | reverse complement strand
GCTCGAGCGAGGGCGTCAGTAGGGAACGCCATCCGGACGGTTCCGCCGGCTGTCTCAGCGCGACGTCGTGAGTCTCGAAGCCGTATCAGATGAGGATCGCTATCTGAGACGCACCCCCCAGCGTGTCCCAGAACGCCGGAAGCGTTGCACCCTTTGACCGATGCCGAGCGGCACTTCGGGGACACGGGCGAACACGGGATGCGCACGGCTGGCCGACGCCCGTTCTCACCCGCGAGCCGGTCGGCTGCCAGATGGCTAGAGAGTCCGCCCGATGCAACACTGGGGAAGTGACGGCCGATGCTTCGAACGATTCCGTTTACTTCCTGACACGGATGCCGCCACGCCTGTCGGTTCATGCTGAGATTCTTGGTTCGGTCTGGGAGGTTGGAGGGCATGATCGATTGCCCGTCCGACTCAAGCTTCCGCGGCCCGCGGAGGGCGCTCGGCCCTCGGCCCTTGCTGCGCCGGTTGTGGCGGACGCTGCATCAGACTATGTAGAACGCTTGAGAGGTGACGATCCTTGGGGAACCGCCTGGGTATTTGGCGAAGACGGCGAACCACTCGAGGCGTACATCAACTTGTCGGTGGTCGAGTTCGACGTCCCCGCTCAGTTGTCGACCGATGCGCGTCGACAACTGTCTCGAGGCGGTGCAGACGTTATGGATCGATGGTTGCACGGGTTCGTCGACTGGCTCGAAGTGTTTGGGGGCATCCACTGGGTTGACAGGCCAACGGAGCACACGTGGTTCGTCAATCTGGCGGTCGACCGGCGCTCCGACAGCGCTGGTTGGCTCAATCCCTACGACGTACTCCACGCAGGTACCTACATCGAGCCTCTCAGCGTGTCACAAGGAACGTGGTCCGACGCCGTCGAGCGGACGAACGCTGATAAAGAACCGGGGATAGATCATCTGATTCTCCGAGATGCCCGAAGCGCTCTTCTCACGGCGGACTATCGAAAGGCGTCTGTCGACGCATCCACGGCCCTTGAGGTCGCGCTGGCGGGTGCCGCTAGGAACCGGCTCGGCGACGATGCGCCGACAGCGAGCGTTGAACGGCTCCTGAAGGGTGTTAACGGACTTATGGGGTTGATCGACCTAGTCGAAGCACTGCAGATTGATGTTCCGGTGTCTCGAAGCATGGTGCAGAAGCGGGTAGCAGAGCCACGGAACGGAGTCGTCCATCTTGGGGAGGCACCTACTGAGGCCCCGGTGCGTGCCGCCATCGAGGTCGCACAGCAGGTCTTGCTCGCCCTCAGTCCCCTTGAATAGCAATGGAGCGGACGCTGATCGTCGAGTAGTCGTGTCCCAGAACGCCGGCTCTGGGACGAACATTTAGGGGCGGCAATGCGTGCGCAGCACGCGGCCTACGAGCGGGTCGTGGTAGACGCTGTTGCGTCGTTGTGCGCTGAGCAGGATCCAAAAAGTTCTGCGAGTCGCGCTCTGAAGCGGTCGATCGGCGTGGACCTCGCGGAGTCGATCCTCACCGCCGGTTCCCAAGCGAGCTGCACGCTGTCGGAGACTGTGGGGCACTTTCTACGATTGTTGTGCAAGGGCGGATACAAGTCGCTCGACGTCGTCACTGTCGTTGTATCCGTGGAGTGACACTCTGATCCGCCCTCCACGCGAGCTGACAAAGACCCGATGTTCGGTCGCGAGACCACGTTGAATTTCGTGCGCGTCGAGCTCGTCGTTGACGAGCGAAACGATGTGTCGACTCGCGCTGGCCGTCGCCAGCGGTCGGAACGGTCGCCATGCGCTGGTTGCGACCTTGTTCACCAGTTCGGTCGACAAGGTTCGGGCGTGTTTGCCGATCGCGTCGATGCCGACGTCGTCGAGCAACGCCAGCGATGCCGACAGTCCGACGGCAGAGCTGTATGCCATCGTCGACAATTCGAAGCGTCGGGCATCGTCGGCCAAATGGAGTCGGCCGGCGTCGAAGTCAAACGGATCGACCGTTCCTTTCCATCCCAAGATTTGTGGCGTCGTTGCGATCAAGTCGTCGCTCACGGCAAGCAATGCGACACCGCCGTGAGTTGACAGCCACTTGTATCCGCTGCACACCACGACGTCGGCGCCCCAGTCGCGCATGCTGACCGGTGCGGCGCCGAGGAGCTGTGTTGCATCGACCACGAGAGATGCGCCGACCTGATGAGCGCGAGCCGCTATCGCTGCGACGTTCACGGTTGTTCCGGTGGCGTACTGGACAGCACTGCAACAGACGACGGTGGTCGTATCGGTGATTGCGTCGATCAATGCTGCGGTGAGATCGGTGTCGTGCTGGTCTTCCACCCACAGCACGTTCATGCCGAGCCGGTCGCGGGCGCTCAGCCAGGGATAGGTGACGCACGGAAAGTCGGTTGGAACGAGCACGACCTCGCCCGCGGCCGACGCCAAGAGCGATGCAGCCTGGCTGAGCCCCTCGCTCGCGCCGCCCGTCACCGCCACAGAGTGGAGTGGAGCGTCAAGGATTCGTGCCGCTGCTGCGCGGAGCTCGTCGAGGACACGCGCTTCGGCCTCATCCGACATCCGGAGGTTGCCGTGTTGAGCGACGTCTGTGATGAAGCTCGTCATCGCGGCGACCGAGTCTCTCGGGATGAGACCGAGTGACGCCTGATTCAAGTAAGCGCCATGGTCAAGCGCTGCGTAGTGGTCGCGTGGAATGAGCGCGTCCACTACAACTCGAGAGCTTCGGAAGGATTCAGGATCTTGCGTGTCGCTGTCATGGGGTCTCGGGTGTCTTGGCTGGTGAGGTGGCGGCCGAAGTGTTGCTGAATGCTGATCGAGAACTGGGGGCCCGATCGAGGCCATTTTACGCGTTCCGCCTTGGGGTAAGTGCGTTCTTGTCCGGCGTTCGGAAGGGCGCCGCGACGCTCGGCAACAACCGGCTTGCCCGGGAACGTCGCCGGAATCGAGCTCTACCAGCGCATTGCCCCACTGAACGGGGCCGACTCGTTGTGACTCGCCGCCAACCTTTGTCGTGCCGGTTGTGAGTTCAGGGAGCGCAAGGGGTCTCCTCGATCGCTTGTGTCTCGACCTCTCCGTTCTGGCGCTGAACTGGAGGGCACTAGCTGTTGGCCGCCCGCCTGACCAACCTGCAACGCAGGTTCACGAAGCAGTCATCGACGCTCCAGCCGGGTCACGCATATCGCCACGCTGTCCGATACATCAACCCGACCACTATCTGCATTTCTCGCTCGACTGAACCTGTCCCATAACGCCGGCTGAGCTGTATTCGCGCGTCACTGCCGAGCGGCACATCGGGGAAGGTCCAGACGATCCCGTCGAGCGATACGGGATGCCCCGGCTGATGACGGTTCCCGGGATCGATGTCACCGTCCCATCGGTGTCGTCGCAGCGGATGGTGACCGGTTGACGGAGGGTTGCACGACTCCTCGCCTGGCGCGAGAATCGAATTGGCGCGGCCTGGTGGTGCGAGACCGATCGAGATGATTCGCGATGAGCTACGACGAGAGTCAGGCGGCCGAGAACCTTCGGGGTACCGCGTCCTCGTCACCGGAATCGCTCGACGGCGCGATCGAGTACGAATGGCGGCAGCTCGCTGAGCAGGTGCTGAGCATTCGCCGCGGCGGCGAGAACTGCTCCCGAACAAATGTGACGCTTGGCGATGCCGCCGACCGGGAACCTGAGGCCCCGACTGCTCCCGTCTACCGCCTCTGGGCAGCGGACAACCTCGCCAGCGACGGAGACTATGAGAGCGCTGTGCGCGCATACGACGTCTGCGTCGTGGCGACCCAGACGGCACGCCCGATGTCCGAGGGCCAGGATCTCCTCACGGGCGCAATGCTCCACAAGGGGCAAGCCTCATCCCTCAACGGTGACGAACGCGCAGCAATCGCAACGTACCGAGACCTCATCATGGAGCGACCTGCCGACCGGACCGCCCCGCTCGACGCGGGTCTGGCATCCGAGCGCATCGGCGACCCGGCCGCAGCCGACGAGTTCTACCGGAGTATCGCGAGCGTGCAGCGGTCGATGCGCACCGACGATCCCGCCCAACTCGCGTTGCGCGCCCTGGAGCGCCTGAACACGCCGGACGTCCACTATTCACGCGCCGCGACGGACTTGGCCGATCGGCTCACCACTGCGCTGGAACGGCGTGACACGGCGTTGCTGCAGGCGCTGGCGAGCAAGACGCATTTCGCGATAGGCCCCACCGGTGGCCACACCGGATTCGAGGATCTCGCGCTACTCGACACGTTCCTGAGCGAGCTGTCGACCAGCGATGTCGTTCCGAGACGGGCACTCCTGGGATCTGGGAGCAAGCGATACCTGCCGTCGTCCGGATGGAAAGGCGCCTGGTTTCAGGGCGACGTGTCGCTCATCCTCTCCGAAGCGCCAGGGGGTTGGCAGTGGACCGGGATCGCGCTCGGCGCCGCGAACGATCGCTGGCACAGCAGGTGGACACCGGAGGTGATCGAGACCAACCAGCCGCTGCCCTTCGAGATTCGCGCACCGTGGCCGAAGGATCAGTGTTTCACCGCCGGTGGGCTCTGGGAGCACATCGCCGAAGCGGCGATCGTTGCGGCCTCCTGGCCGTTCGGGGCCCTCGTGGCCGGAGGACTCGCGGCAGCCAGTTGCTGCGGATGGGGACCCCGTGGCTTCTACTACAACATCGGGCCGACGCACGACCAGGCGAACGCCTTCGCGATCGACTTCACCCGATACCGCCGCTTCGTGCCGTACGACAACGAAAGTGGTGGCACGCCCGTTCTTGCCGTTCGCGAAGGAATCGTCAGCAGAGTCGATGCCGGACGAGAATCCGGTGACGCAACGTCCGCCAACCGGGTCGAGGTGGAGCACGCCGACCCCGACGCTCCCGCCGACCTGCGGAGGTTCACGTCGAAGTACCTCCACCTGGAGGGCCCGTTCCGGATCCCGGTCTCCCAAGGAATGCCGATCCGACTAGGAACGCACCTCGGCTTCATGGACGACACCGGGACTTCGATTCTCGATCACCTCCACTTCTCCATCCACGACCGGCAACTCACGCATCCCAATGAATCGACCGGCCGCAGCGTTCGGCCGTCACCGATGAGCGGCGTGACACTCGGAGATTCCGACTCGAACAAGTGCGTCGAGTCGACCAACGTCGACTACAGGGGGACGAATCAATTGCTCTTTCCACGCAGCTTCGCCGGACAGAATTGGCTGATCACGCCCGCGGCATCCGCCGTGTCCGAGGCCCCTCCTAGCGATCCCGAAGAACAGCTGTGGCTGTTGGTGCTCTCCGGCGTGGTGATCATCGACTTCCAGGGCAACAGCTCGAAGTGGTTGGGCGAAACCGCACTGATCAGCCCAGACATCTTCACCGCGCTCAACCACGCGATCAACCGCCACAACGTCCCGACACCATCGGTTCCACATCGCCTCAGATTCCAGGTCGAACTGTGGGCGCCGCATGTCGCCCCGAGTTCGATGTTCAACCGGAACCACTCTGTCAATTCCGGGTTCGCCGTCGACCGCTGGCGCCCGCACCCCTTCGAAACGGACACGGACCCCGTCTCAAACTCGAACTTCGGAAACATTTTCAGCGGAGTTCAGGTCGACCTCGCCGTACGCGACGTCGACGCCGTTCTCCATCGCGTGAGCTATCACATCAGCCTGCTGGGCAAGATCCGGTTCGGCCAGCCGATCATCATCGACTAGGGCTCCCAGCAGGTCCGGGACGGGTCCAAGGCCGACCCGCTGCGCTGACGCTGTCCCCAGCCCCAACGTTCCTCGTCGGGCGCAGGTGCGGCGGCGTCGCGCCGATTGCACTCCACGATCCAGTAGACACTTCGATCGGTTACGAGGCCATCGGCGGCCGTCGCTGCGGGGCACCTCGGTCGTTCGGAGGCAGTGACCGATCCGAGTTGGATCGAACACGCGCCCGGCACATGATCTTCCCTGCAGTCGCCTCTGACTCGACCCGCAACCGCCGCTTCAACAGGCCCCGGCTCGACGCATCACCTATCGTCAGCTCGTGGACGACCCACGGGGTGCCACCAAACGCCGGTTCGAGGGCACGCATATCGGCGCGAGTCGGCAGCCTCCCAACCCACGCGCTATCCGGCAAACCTGAGCACTCGCCGTGCGGGCGGACCCGCACAGAACGCGCGCTCCATAACGCAGGTGGCGACGGTCACGCTCGCCACGGGTGGGCCGAGCAGCCCTCCGAATGTTCAGCCATTCGAGCGATCGTCGAAGGGTG
>JBBKWQ010000170.1:0-12743 GCA_037969115.1 Ilumatobacteraceae bacterium | reverse complement strand
ATCGGACCCTGGAACCGGTCGCGACCGGTGAAGTCGGGGTCGTAGCCTCCCTTGTACGAGTAGTACCCCGAGCACATGAACAAGAAGTTGCAGGTGAGTGTGACGGTCTCGCGGGTGTCTCCGTCTCCGGTTTTGCGACTGGCGGCGACCGTCCAGGTGGAGTCATCGCTCGACCACTCGGCCAACGTCACGAGATGTCCGAATCGGATGTGGCGTTCGATATCGAACTCGGATGCCGTCTCGCGGAGGTACGCCAGGATCGACGGGCCGTCGGCGATCGCCTTCTCGGCCTTCCATGGCTTGAAGCTGTACCCCAACGTGTGCATGTCGCTGTCGGACCTGACGCCCGGGTAACGGAACAGGTCCCATGTGCCGCCGAGGTCGTCACGTCCTTCGAGAATCGCGAAAGATCGATCGGGGCACGACCGCTGGAGGTGGTAGCCCGCACCGATTCCCGAGATGCCGGCGCCGACGACGAGCACGTCCACATGTTCAACTGTCATTGCTGCGTCCCTTCGTCGACACGCTGGCGTGACCGCCCCGACGAGGGTACTTTCGCCGTTCCGGTCGGCCACGAGCGGAGAGGCTCCCCATCGTGGTCGGGCGCGACGGGCTAGATTCCCGAGCAGTGGGACGGTATTGCGAACGACCTGGTTGCTCGGAGTTCGGTGGCGTCGCGTACGGGATGATCGCCGAAGACCTGTTGTTCTGGGTCGATTCGCTCGGCGAGGTCGAGGGAAACGACTTCGGTCTGCTGTGCCGTCGCCATGCCGACGCCATGGTGGTACCGCGTGGGTGGACGCTCGATGATCGACGTGAGGCACAGCCCCGACTCTTCCGGCCCAAGTCGACGGGCACGAGGTCAGCGGTGACGACGCGACGGCGGCGACCCCGTCCTGCCGCAGCCGATGCCGCTGAACGACCCGAACAACTCGAACTCGATGGCACCGGCGAGATTCCGCGTCCCGCGATCGCCGATACCGACTTGGACGGTGCCACAGCACTGGTCGAGCCATGGTCGCCTGCGTTCGACCACGATGACGATCTCGGTGGACTGCTCGAAGTGAACAGTCCCTTGCTGGCCCGCGCATTTCGTGGCCGTGACATGCCACAACGGTAGTTGTCGATGGATTTGTCACGGACGATCGAGGTGCCTTGCACGCCCGCGGTGCTCATGCCGTACGTCGCCGATCTCGATCGGTACCCGTCGTGGATGCCGCTCGTGCACGTAGCACAGCAAATCGGAGTCGACGTCGGCGACGGCGACGAGTCAGGCGTGGAACCCGCCTGGAGGGTCGAGTTGCGTGCCCGGGTCGGCGTGTTCGCGCGCTCGAAGCAGCTTCGAATGGTGCGCACGCAGATCGAACCGCAGCGCCTGGTGGTGTTCGAGCGGTCAGAAATCGACGGGCGTTCGCATTCGATGTGGGCACTTCGTGCCGAGATCTCGCCGATCTCGGAGCGGAGCTCGGTGTGTGAGCTCACGATGCGCCTGCACTATTCGGGCAACCTGTGGACCGGTGTTCTGTTGGAGAAGGTGCTCGAAGAGGAGATTCGTCGTGGGACTCGCGGGATCATCGCGCAGGTGTCGACGTCGACCACGCAGTGAGTCGCCCGTCGCCGCGGCGCTCGAGCACCAAGGGGAGATCGAAGCATTCGCTCAGCGCCTCACTCGTCAACACATCGTCGATCGACCCCTGGGCGAGTGCCCTGCCGGCACGAAGGAGTAGCACATGGGTGATGCCGGCCGGCACCTCGTCGACGTGGTGCGTGACGAGGACGAGTGGCGGCGCGCTCGGGTCGGTCGCGAGGTCGCCGAGCGCCGCGACCAGTTGTTCACGGCCACCCAGGTCGAGTCGGGCCGACGGTTCGTCGAGGAGGAGAACGGCCGGGTCGTTCATGAGCGACCGGGCCAGCAGCACACGCTGTTGCTCACCGGACGAAAGGGTGCCGAGCGACCGATGGGCGTACGCAGCAACTCCCATTCTGTCGAGGTGCCGTCGTGCTTCCTGCTCATCGCCCGGTGTGTACTGGTGCCACCACGGCTCGAGCGCTGCGAATCGTGCGGTCTTCACGACGTCGAGCGCCGAGAGGTCGGGTCGCAGCTGAGCGGCCAGCGCCGCCGAGGCGTACCCGATCTTGCGGCGCAACTGCCGCACGTCGGTGCGGCCGAGTTGTTCGCCGAGCACCCGCACCGTGCCGCTCGACGGATGCTCGTACATTGCCGCGATCCTCAACAAAGTGGTCTTCCCGCTGCCGTTGGCACCCAGCACCAGCCACCGTTCGTGGCTCGCAACGCGTAGATTGACCCCATTGATGATCGCTCGTCCGTCGCGGATGTACAAGATTTCGTCAAGTTCGAGGGCGGGCGTGCCGATCATGTCGGGGAAGCGTGCCATCGGAAGATCCTTCCATTTGCGCCCGTCACACGATTGCAATGACCAGTACCTCCACGCCCATATCGCACACTTTGCTTCGCTGCTTCGTCGCGGGCATGGTCGTTGTCGGGTCGATGTCGTTCTTTCCGGCGTTCACGCCTGCGGCGTCCGCACAGACCGACGAAGAAGCTGCACAGCAGGCCGCCCGCGAGATCGCGGCCGCCCGCGAGCGGGCCAATGACGCAGCGGAGGAATACTTCAGGGCCGAGTCCGACATCGAGCTTCTCGAACTGGAGCGAGTCCGCTTGTTCGAAGAACTCGGCGAGCTGAGGCTCTTGGTGAAAGAGCTGCGACTCAACGTCGAAGCCATCGCCGTCAATCGCTTCGCGCAGAGCGGTTCGCAGGGAATTCCGTTGTTGACCGATGTGCGCGATCCGAACGACCAGCTCCGAGCCGACGTCTTTGTCACCATCATCGCTGATTCGGGCGCGAACACGCTCGACGACTACGAGGCGGCGAGAGTGCAGCTCAGCGCGAAACAGGACGACATCGATCGCAACGAGGTCGATCTCGAGGTCAAGAAGCTCGACCTCCTGAAGCTTCAGGCCGACGCCGAAGCCGAAGTGGAGCGCCTCCGCGAGATCGAGTCGAATCGGCTCCAGGACGAAGCCGTGCAGCGAGCCCTGGCGGCACAACAGCGTGAAGAACAGCGCCAGTTGGAAGAACTACAGCGCCGGCAGGCTGAGGCCGAACGTCGGGCCGAGTCGGCCGTCACGCCCGTCGCGAACAACCCTGCACCACCGACCGACGGGTCGACACCGGTCGACGGATCGGTGCCGGTCGACGCACCGGTGGCAGTGCCTGCGGCAGCAACCGCCAACAGCGGAACCACGTCGGGCAGTTTCGGTGCGAGCGGAGGAACGGCCGGCGGCAGAACCGGCGGCGGCGGCAGCGGCACGAACCCTCGGTTCGCCGGCGACGGCTATGTCGATGCGATCGTCTGCCCGGTTGCGGGTCCGTCGGCGTACGCCGATACGTGGGGGGCGCCGCGAAGTGGCGGCCGTCGACACCTTGGTGTCGACATGATCGCGTTCTCGGGCACGCCGCTCCAGGCCGTCGTGTCGGGGGTGGTCTCGCATCGCAGCAACGGGCTCGGAGGCATCACCATCTCGCTCATGGGCGACAACGGCAACCGGTACTACTACGCCCATCTGAGCAGATACGAGGGGCTCGAGGGACGCGTCGAGGTGGGCCAAGTCATCGGATACGTCGGCGACTCGGGCAATGCGACCGGTGTGCCGCACCTCCACTTCGAAATCCGGCCGAACAACGGCGAGAACGTGAACCCGTACCCGTCGGTTCGCGCTGCGATCTGTTAGCCAACGGCTTCGGATACACCGCGACCCGCCTTCGCGTCCACCGTTCGGGCAAGCTGGATCGGTGATCAACGATGGAACACACCTGTCGACGGCGTTGTCGCTCGCCCTCGACGGGATGATGATCGACGGTCTGCAGCGGTTGTCCGGGGGAGCGTCGCGCGAGACGTGGCGTTTCACCGCCGACGGGCAGCCGCTGATCGCGCAATGCCAGCGCAACGGTGATGAGCGAGACATGTCGGTCGAGGTTGCGGTGTTGTCGGCGGCCTGGCGTCAGGACGTGCCGGTCGCCGAACTCCTGGCGAGCGGATCGTTCGCCGACGGCGGAGGCTTCTTCATCACCGAGTTCGTCCCCGGTGAAACCGTTCCCCGACGCATCCTTCGCGACGACGAGTACCGCTCGGCCCGGAGCCGGTTGGCGGGCCAGCTCGGAGAGGCCGCGGCACGAATCCACCAGATCGACGTCGCAACGATCGACGGGCTCGACGACGATGACCAGCTCGACCACTACCAATCGGTCCTCGACGATCTCGGTGAACCGCATCCGGCCTTCGAACTGGCGATCAGATGGCTCCTGTCGAACCGGCCCGAGTCGACACGGAGAACGCTCGTGCACGGCGACTTGCGGCTCGGCAACCTGATCGTCGACGACGGTGGTCTCCGTGCCGTACTCGACTGGGAGCTCGCTCACATCGGCAACCCGATGGAAGACCTCGGGTGGGCCTGCGTCAAGGCGTGGCGATTCGGATCCGACGAACCCGCAGCGGGTGTCGGGTCGTACGACGAGTTGTTCGGTGGCTACGAACGCGTCACGGGGTGCGCCGTCGATGCCGAGGTGGTGCATTGGTGGGAAGTGCTCGGCACGCTCAAGTGGGGCATCATGTGCATCTCGCAGGCCAATGTGCACCGCAGCGGGACAGCTCGCAGCCACGAACTCGCAGCGATCGGCCGACGCGTGTGCGAAAACGAATACGACCTGATGCAGCTGCTCGACGACCGGTGGTCGGTGCAATGAACGCCCCGCACGACGTCCCCACCGCCGCCGAGCTGCTCGAGTCCGTCCGCGAATGGTTGATCGCCGATGTGCTGCCGACCGCTGAGGGCCGACTCAAGTTCCACACCCGCGTGGCGGCGAACGTGCTCGCGATCGTCGAACGAGAGCTGGTGCTCGGCCCGGCGCACGCCGAGGCCCACTCGGCGCGACTGGCTCGACTGGGCGTCTCGGACGACGTGGAGCTCGCAGCAGGTATTCGAACGGGACGCTTCGACGATCGACTTCCCGAAGTCAGACGTCTGGTCGCAGAGAGCATCGTCGACAAACTCGAAGTGGCGAACCCGGGGTACCTCGAGCGTTGACGAGGCCGGTCGACTCACCCGGCTGGTGTCGACCTGCGACGTCCGAGCGTGACGGGCTGACCTGCTGCGAGCTGACCGCATGCCGCGTCGATCTCGGTTCCGCGATTCTGCCGTACGGTTGCGTTCGCGCCGTGGCCCTCGAGGAGGTCGCGAAACTCGTGGACGCGACGCAGACTCGATCCGCGCGTGGGATAACCGGGCGTGGGGTTCAGCGGGATCAGGTTGACGTGAGCACCCGGTCGCATCCGTTGACACAGGGCGGCCAGCTCGGCGGCGTCGCTGTCGCGATCGTTGATGCCTTCGATCATGGCCCACTCGAAGCTGACGCGGCGCCCCTTGGCCGCCAGATACTCGCGGCACGCATCGACCAGATCGTCGATCGGGTAGCGGCGATTGATGGGAACGAGCTCATCTCGGAGCGAGTCGTTCGCGGCGTGCATCGACACGGCGAGGTTCACCGGCAGCGGACGCGTGGCCAGGCGGCGAATTCCCGGGACCAACCCGACCGTCGAGATGGTGAGGTGCCGTGCCGACAGACCGAAGTCGCTGTGGAATCGCTCGACCGCGGCCCACACGTTCGTCTCGTTGGCCATCGGCTCACCCATCCCCATGAACACCACGTTCGAGACCCGACGATCGACTGATCGCGCACGTGCCGTTGCGCGGGCAACTTGCTCGATGATCTCGCCCGGACCGAGATGTCGGGTGAAGCCCGCCTGCCCAGTCGCGCAGAATCCGCACCCCATCGCGCAACCGGCCTGACTCGACACACAGACCGTTGCCCGGTCGCGGTACAACATGAGCACAGTCTCGACCCGGCTGCCGCCGTCGAGTTCCCAGAGGAACTTCACGGTGTCGCCGTTGTCGGTCACGGATTCGGTGACGGGGGTGAGCGCCGATGGCAGCCGTGTAGCCAGATCGGCCCGCATCGCCTTCGGGATGTTCGTCCACGCCTCGGGTTCGGTGAGTTGCTCGTGGAGTCCTGCCCAGACTTGATCGACGCGGTAGCGCGGCGTGCCGTCGAGCAGGTCGGCGAGCATCTCGCGGGTGAGGTCGTATCTGGTCGTGGGAGCGGTGGCGGCCATGCCGGTGGTGGTCCGTTCAGACTGTCGCGGCGAGGTTCGTGTAGTCGGCGATTCGGGTGCGAATCAC
This sequence comes from Ilumatobacteraceae bacterium, assembly GCA_037969115.1. GTDB lineage: Bacteria > Actinomycetota > Acidimicrobiia > Acidimicrobiales > Ilumatobacteraceae > JBBKWQ01. The sequence goes on along the minus strand of JBBKWQ010000170.1, from coordinate 6,484 downwards.
GTCGAGGCTCGCCGTCCAGAACGCCTCGTCGGTGACGTCGAGTCCGAACGCGGCCCCGAGTTCCTCGGCGGTGTCCATTCCGGCCCGCGACAACAGGGTGTCGTAGCCGGAGCGGAACTGCTCGGGGTCTTCGCGGTACTTGGCGTACAAACCCAGGCCGAACAGCAGCCCGTACGTGTATGGCCAGTTGTAGAAGTGCGAACCGTAGTAGTGCGACTTGAGCAGCCACATGTAGGGATGGCGGGTCTCGAGATCGAGTCCGCTGCCGTACGCGGCCGCCTGCGCTTCGAGCATCATCTCGTTCAACTCGTTGACGCCGAGTGTTCGACGCTGACGACGTGCAAAGAGCTCGGTCTCGAACAGGAAACGCGAATGGATGTCGACGACGACCTGGTTCGAGCCGATCAGGTCGACGTCCAACAATGCCAGTCGGTCCTTGCCGGTGAGTCGGCCCAGACCTTCCTCGACGACGAGCGTCTCGCAGAAGATGCTCGCCGTTTCGGCCAGCGCCATCGGGAGCCGCTTCTGGAGCGGAGTTCGGCCCGCGAGCGTGGTGTTGTGATAGGCGTGGCCGAGCTCGTGAGCCGTGGTCTGAGCCGAATCGAGCGACCCCGACCAGTTCAACAGCACCAGTGAACGGTCACCGGCGAACGACATGCAGAACGCGCCGCCCATCTTGCCTTCACGAGGTTCCGCATCGATCCAACGCTCGTGCAGTGCACGATCGACGAGTCCGGCCAGGTTGGGACTGAACGTCTCGAACGCATTCCGGACGATGTCGATGCCCTGGGGCCACGACACGGACGACGATGCGTTCGGTAGCGGCGCGACGAGATCAGCCCACGGCAGGCCATCGGAGTGGCCGTGCAGCGCAGCTTTGGTGCGCATCCACGACCTGAAATCGGGCAACGACGTGACCACAGCCGCCTGCATCGCTTCGAACGTCGCCCTACTGACGCTGTTCGCGAACAGCGAAGCATCGAGTGGCGACGCCCAGTGACGGCGACGGTTCACCGTGTTCGCCTCGCCCTTGATGGCGTTGAGCGCCGCAGCGACCGGTGTCGCCACAGTCGGCCAGGCCGCGAGCTCGGCGGAGTACGCGGCCCGTCGCACTTCGGCATCGCTCGACGTGGCAAGGCCGCGCACCGCCGGCATCGGCATGGTGTCGACGCGGCCGTCGGGAAAGGTGACGGGCGCTGACAACTGCGATGTCACGTCGCTCTGGAGGCGTCCCCACGCCGAGGACGCATTCGTCGAGAGCTCGGCGTACAGACCCTCCTCGGCCTCGGTCATCTGGTGAGCGGCTCGTGCTGCAAGTCTGGTGAGTGGGCCCGCGTGCTCGCCGACCTGTTCGCTGACGCTGCCGAGCTCCTCGACGCCGAGCGCGTTGATCCAGTCGGCGAGACGAGCCATCAGCGGTCGCAAACGTGCACCGTCGACGTCGATCTCGCTCAGCAACGACTGGGCTTGTTCGTGCCGCGAATCGGTGCTGACGGTCGCGAACACCGTTGCGGCGAGCACGTCGATCTCGTCGACGAGATCGTTGTAGGCGACGATCACAGCGTCCGCCGAGGCGCCGTCGGCGTCCGTGACCGCCCGAGCCGGAACCGCGCGAATGTCGTGCTCGTCGAACAACGCATCGAGGCGATCGATGGCTGCTCCCGAGCGTTCCATCGCGTCGATGAACGAACGTGAGTCCAACGACTCGTGGATGTCGGCGACACTCCAGCGCGGTAGGTCGTCGGCTGCGGCGTTCGCGCTCGTGGAGGTGGAGTTGCTCATTCGTTGACCTTCTTGGGGGAGTCCGTTGCAGCGATCTCGCGAACGAAGGACTGATCGGTTCGGTAGACGGTGAAACCGAGGCGTTGGTACATCGCCACGGCTGTGAAGTTGTCGGCGTCGACGTACAGCATGCCGGTGGAAAGCCCTTGATTCGCGAGCCAATCGAGCCCCGCCAGTGTGAGTTCGCTGCCGAGGCCGCTGCCGTGGGCATCCGGATGCACGGCGATCACGTAGATCTCGCCCAATGGAGGATTGGTGTCGCTGTGCACCTTGGTCCAGCAGAATGCAACGAGCTTTCCGTCGGTCTCGTACAAGCGGAACCCGGAGGCGTCGAACCAATCAGCTTCGATCCGTTGCCGCAACATGTCGAGCGTCCAACCGCCCTGTTCATCGTGGTGGTCGAATGCCCGGTTGTTGACACGCAGCCACGCAGCGTCGTCGGCGCCCGGCACGAACGCACGCGTGACCACGCTCGATTGGCGGCTCAGCGGCAGAGCACACCGCATCTGGTAGAGACGCCGGTCTGGGAAGAATCCGGCACGTTCGGCGATTGCCGGTGCTCCGTTCTCGATGTCGTGGATCCACCAGACCGTGTCTCCGCCCCCGGACGCGGCCACGGCGACGATGACGGTGTTGATGAGAGCTTCCGTGACCTCCACCCGTTCATGGCTCGGGCTCGTCACGACCTCGACCTGTCGTTGCTCGTTGCCCGATGAAACTTGCGCGTAGGCGATCAACCGGTCGGACTCGGTCATCGTCACGCCGACATAGCCGGGGCGGCCTCCCTCGCGGAGGTCGTGCCACAGATGGTCGGACAGGTGCCGGACCCCCGTCTCCAGTTCGATGCCATCGACGAGGCTCGTCACTGCGGCGATCGTCGCTGCCGAAGCACTCGTGATGATCTCCGGCTGCCGCACGTCCAGAACGGTAGCTGGCCCTAGCCTGCGACGCATGGGACGACCGCGCACGCCGAAGGGACGCACCCGCGAGACAGCTCGACGGTTGGCCCTCGAGTACCCGGAGGCGATCTGCGAACTCGACCACACCAATCCGTTCGAGTTGCTTGCCGCCACGGTGCTTTCTGCGCAAACCACCGATGCCCGTGTCAACATGGTGACACCTCGCCTTTTCGCCGCCTATCCGGATGCGTTTGCGCTCGCAGTTGCCGACCTGGCCGATGTCGAGGTCATCGTGAAGTCAACGGGTTTCTACGCGACGAAGTCGAAGAACCTCGTCGGCATGGCGACGCAGTTGGTCGATCACTTCGATGGTGAAGTGCCGACGAGTCGCGACGACCTGGTGACGCTGCCAGGAGTCGGCCGCAAGACGGCGAATGTGGTGCGGAGCGTGGCGTTCGGGCTGCCAGGGTTGCCCGTCGACACCCATGTGAAGCGGTTGTCGAACCGGCTGGGCCTGACCGAACAGGACGACCCGGTGAAGATCGAGATGGAGCTGAACGGGTTCCTGCCGGCAGCGGAGCGGGGCAATTTCAGTCTGCGAACGATCCTGCACGGTCGCCGGGTGTGTGATGCGAAGAAGCCGCTCTGCGATGTCTGCGTACTGGAGGACTTCTGTCCGTCCTCCACCTTGCGCTGACGGAGGTGCTCAGCGCTCGAGCGTCTTGACGGCGCGGAGCACACTGCGCTCGGCGCTGCGCAGTTGGCGCTCGGCCTCGTGCAGCGCCATGGCCACGTCTTCGCGCTCGGAGCCGAGGAACGGCTCGGCAAGTCCGGCGACGCGACCGCGCGACCGACTCACGCCTTCCACGATCGCCAGTAGCTCGGCAGACGTGGTGGCCGGATCGGGGTGGGGCAGGTTGCCGGGCATGCCGTCCACGTTATGACCAGTTTCGTGACCGGAAGCGTCCCCCGAACCGGTTCAGTGCGTCACGACCGTCGTCGGTAGCCTGACCCGGTGATTCCGGTTCGAGACGATCTGCGTGCCCTCGATGGGTATCACTCGCCGCAGGTCGACGTGCAGGTCCGGCTGAATACGAACGAATCACCCACGCCACCACCTGCAGCGTTCCGCGAGGCCTTCGCATCGGCGATGTCGCGGGTCGAATGGAACCGGTACCCCGACCGTGGTGCAAGCGATTTGCGCGAGGCGATCGCCGACTTCCATGCCGTCGATGCAGCGCAGGTCTTCGCCGCCAATGGGTCGAACGAGGTGTTGCAGACGATCCTGCTCGCGTACGGAGGGCCAGGTCGCACCGTGGCCACGTTCGAACCGACATATCAGATGCATGCCCAGATCGCCCGCATCACCGGTGCGCGGGTCGTCGAGGGTGAACGTGCGGCCGACTTCACGCTCGACCCAGCCGAGATGCGCCGAGTCGTTGACGAAGCCGCACCGCACGTCACGTTCTTGACGTCGCCCAACAACCCCACCGGGCTGGTCGAACCCGCCGAGCGGGTCACCGAACTGCTCGACATCGCACCAGGCCTGGTCGTGGTCGACGAGGCGTACGCACAGTTCGCCGATTGGTCAGCGTTGCCGCTCGTGTGCGATGACCGCCCGCTCGTGGTCACACGCACGTTCTCGAAGACGTGGAGCATGGCCGCGGCACGGCTGGGTTACCTGATCGGTCCGACCTGGCTGGTGCGCGAACTCGACAAGGTGGTGCTTCCGTACCACCTCGACACCGCCAAACAGATTGCGGGCCGCCTCGCGCTGGGGTTCGTCGACGACATGAACGACCGCGTCGCGCAACTCGTTGCCGAACGTCGGCGACTCTCGGCGTCGATGGGTTCGCTGGCGATCGACGTGTTCCCGAGCGGTGCCAACTTCATCCTGTTCAGGCCCCGATCGGTGAGCGGCAGGGCGTTGTGGCAGGCGCTGCTCGACCACAGCGTGCTCGTGCGTGACTGCTCGGGCTGGCCGCGCCTCACCGACTGTCTCCGAGTCACGGTCGGAACCCCCGACGAAAACGACGCCTTCCTCTCCGCACTGAACGAGGTTCTGCGATGAATCGCACCGCAACACGAACAAGAACGACCAAGGAAACGTCGATCGAGATCTCACTCGACATCGACGGCACGGGCACCACCGACGTGTCGACCGGCATCCCGTTCTACGACCACATGCTCGATCAGCTCGGTCGACATGGTGGATTCGACCTCACGGTGCATGCCACGGGCGATCTACACATCGACACCCATCACACCGTGGAGGATGTGGCCATCGCGGTGGGTGAGGCGTTCCGGGAGGCGCTCGGCGACAAGGCAGGCGTTCGCCGTTTCGCGAGTGGCAGGTTCCCCCTCGACGAGGCGTTGGTCGACATCGCGCTCGACCTCTCGGGTCGTCCGTATGTGGAATGGCATGTCGCGATCCCGGAATGCCTACCGCTCGGCGAGCCGGCTTTCGACCCGCAGCTCGCCGAACACGCAGTGTCCTCGTTCGCCACGGCCGCGGGCATCACGTTGCACGTCGAGCTGGTGCGCGGTCGGAACGTGCACCACATCATCGAGGCGACGTTCAAGGGCATTGCCAGGGCATTACGCGACGCGGTCCGCATCGACGACGTCGGCGGTGTTCCCTCGACCAAGGGTGTCCTGTGACCGCCCCGCCCGACGATACGCAGGGTGTCCGACCGCTGGTTGCCGTCCTCGACTACGGAATCGGCAACGTCCACTCGGCGCACAAGGCGGTCGAACGCATGGGGGCCGATGCCCGCCTGACCCACGACGCGGCGCTCATCGCCGACGCCGACGGTGTGGTCCTTCCGGGGGTCGGAGCGTTCGGAGCATGCATGGATGCGCTGCGCTCGACGGGACTCGAGTCGGCGGTGCATGATGCCGTTCGTTCAAGTCGACCGTTTCTCGGTATCTGCGTGGGGATGCAGATGTTGTTCGATGCCAGCGAGGAGGACGACACGGCCACGGGCCTGGGCGTGCTGCCCGGCACCGTTCGCTGGATCGCAAGCGATGTGAAGCGACCACAGATGCAGTGGAACCGACTCGACCTGCTGCTTGCGGACGACGTGATGTTCGACCGGCTCGGCCTCGACCCATGGGTCTACTTCGTTCATTCGTTGCACGGGGTGCCCGACGATCCATCGCTGGTGGCGGCGACGTGCGAGTACGGCGGCACACTCAACGCTGCATTTCGGCTCGGCAACGTGTTCGCCACGCAGTTCCACCCCGAAAAATCGGGCACGAGCGGCCTCCGGCTGCTCGAGAACTTCGTCGGATCGTGTGCCGCCCAGAGTCTGCAGCTCCATGGCTGACGTGGGCGCACAGGACGCAGGCGTGTTCGTCACCGATCTGTATCCGGCCATCGACCTGCGAGGCGGACGAGTGGTTCGCCTCACCAAGGGGGACTACGACGTCGAGACCGTGTACGGCGACGACGCAGTTTCGACTGCGACGGGTTTCGCCGACGCGGGCGCGCCGTGGGTCCATGTGGTCGATCTCGATGCGGCCCGGTCCGGTGACCCGGTCAACCGGCCCGTCGTGGCAGCTGTGGCAGCGGCGCTTCGGGGGCGCTCACGGTTGCAGAACGGTGGGGGTGTTCGCACGGTCGCCGATGTCGAGGAGCTCGCCGACCTCGGTGTCGACCGCGTCGTGATGGGGTCTGCCGCGGTGAACGACCCGTCGTTGGTGGAGGCGGCCTCGCTGATCCTCGACGTAGCCGTCGGTCTCGATCACCGCGACGGTGAACTCGCCGTGCATGGCTGGACCCAGGGGAGCGGCGTTCGTCT
>JBBKWQ010000169.1:0-50142 GCA_037969115.1 Ilumatobacteraceae bacterium | reverse complement strand
ACACCCCTCAGCCCCCGCCGAACCGACCGGCCTCGCCGCCGGCCGTGACCGACGATCGAAACGAATCACAGCAAGCGGAGAAAACCCGAGCTTCGACGCGCGACCGGGCGCCCCGCACGAACGAGAAGCCCAGAAGGGAGCCGGCGAGCTGAGACAACGCGATCGTGGCGGAGCGTCCGTTGACACCAGTGCGGGCGCGAGCGTTCCCGACGACGGAGCGCTTGTTTCCCGCGCTCTGGCGGGGGACCAGGCCGCGTTCGGCATGCTGTTTCGACGACATGCGACAGCCGTGCACACGTTCGCGCAACGCCGTACGCGATCTGCCGACATCGCCGACGACATCACGGCCGTTGCCTTCGAGAAGGCATGGCGGTCACTCGATCGACTCGACGACGATGGTGACCGATTCCGACCGTGGGTGTTCCGCATCGCCGCAAACGAGATGGCCAGCACGATGCGTTCTCGATCACGCCGGATGCAGCGAGAGCACCTGGCCACCTCGCGGGGCGAGATCCCGGCCGACGGCGGTTACATCCGAAATCACGTTGACGCGCTCGCAGCCGTCGACTCGGCAATCGACAGCCACCACGTTCTCGAAGCACTCGGCGACCTGCCCGAGCGGTATCAGGCAGTGATCTCGCTCAGATTCCTCTCCGAGCTCACCCCTGTCGAAACGGCCACCGCACTCGGCGTCAGCCGGGGCAACGTTGCCGTGCTGCTCCATCGGGCCATCTCGGCGCTGCGTCGAAGTCTCGAGGAGGACGCATCATGAGAATCGACCGCATCTCGATCGAGCGGGCACTCGTCGCGGCCGGAGACGCTCCGGTCGAATCCGTCGAGGAGCGCTTGGACGCGATCGAGCGCCTCGTCCTGAGCAGGCTGTCGTCCGTCCGGCTCACCGACCGCCCGGTCACCGCCCGGGTCACCGCTCCTCAGGTCGCAACGCGTCGGAAATCGCGAGGGTCACGACCAATCGTGCTCGGCGTGGCGGCGTGTCTGCTCGCTCTGATCGTCCTCGCCGCCGGCTGGTTCGGGGACGGGCGGGACTCGTACGTGATCGCGTCGGCGGTCTCAGTGCAGGTAGAGCTCCCGGACGGCTCGTCGCAACGCGGCGAACCGGGTCTGGAACTCCCGATCGGCTCGACGATCGACGTCGGCGGGTCGATGCAGATCGCCGACGTCGAGTACGGACCCGGCCGGTACGCGGTTACCGACGACGGCATCGTTCGCGTTCTCGCCGACGGCGACCGATCCGGCAACGGTTCCGGCGATCGCGACATCGGCAACGACTCCTTCGATCGGGGCATCGCGCCGGTCGCGGTGACGACGACGACCGAGGCGCCCACCAGGAACGCCGTCACACCGACCACGCCGACCACGACGATGCTGAACACGGCGCCGTCCACCACGACGCAAACCACCACGACGACCACCACGACGACCCCCACCACGACGACCACGACCACGACGGGAACCGTGACGCTCGGTACCACCGAGGCACCGAGCGCAACGGTGGTCGCGGACGATCGCGACCAGCCCTCGGACAGCGAAACACCGCCACCCGTAGCGACTCGACCATCCGACCGGCCTGGCGAAGACGGTGACGAGCCTCCGACCGCCACTCTGCCGGCCGAGACACGTCCGACGACCACGAATACATCTGCGTCGGATCCCCCGAACGCCACCGACGCCACGACGCCGGCGCACACGACCGACGCCAGCACTGCACCGGAGACGACGGAAGCATCCACTGGCAACACCGATCCGACGGGTCGCCCGGCCGCGACCGCGACCTCTGACGGTCAGTAGCCCGACGGTTCGCCACTCACGATGGCGCGCTGGACCGCAGCAACGATCTGGCGGATAGCGTCGTAGTCGGGTGATCCAGGATTCACCAAGGGCGGGGCCAGCCCGACCGATTCCACGATCGCAGTGTTGTCGCCCAGACGGTCGAGCAGGTCGGTGAACTCGCTACCGGCGAGCGACGTGCGCATCGAGTTGTCGAGCGCGCCCGTGACCTGGGAGAACCCGCTGAGCGCGTCGGCCGCCGAGACCTGGGATCCGAGTGCTGCGAGGAGTTGACGCTGGCGCCCCATCCGTTGATAGTCGGAATCTGCGGAACGCGACCGGACGTAGGCGATCGCCAAGGTGCCGTCCATGTCGACCGAGCCGGGCCCGAGTGACGACGGCAGTTCGCGCTTCGCACCGGGAATCGAGCCGGGCATGGGAATTGCAGAGTCCAGTTCGAGCGTCACGCCGCCGATCGCGTCGATCACATCGAGGAAACCCTGCATGTTGACCAGTGCATAGTCGTCGATCTCGACGTCGAGCGAGTATCCGACCGCCTCCGTGAGCGCAACCGCCTCGGGCTGCAACCCATCGCGTGCATAGGCGGCCATCAAGGACTCGCTGGTCGAGACGTGCGGGAACACTGCGTTGGCGAGATCGTTGAAGCCGTCCGGAAACTCGTCGTGGAGTGAGGTCCCGGGCGGAAACCGCAACCGCGTCAGGTTGCGCGGAATCGAGATGAGCGAGGTGCGCCCCGATGCCTGGTCGATCGAGACCAGGATGATCGTGTCGGTCCGGAGTCCCCAACGGCCCGGACCGGCGTCGCCACCGAGCAGGAGCACGTTGGTCACGCCCTGACTGGTCGCGGAAGAATCGCCACCGGCCGGTGGCGTGTAGATCGCCGGAGCGTCGGACGATCCGTTGAACACCGAGCCGACCACCGCCCGCGCATCGCCAGCCTGATACACCCCATAACTCACGGGTACCGCGATCAAGGCAACGACGAACGTCGCCAAGACGACCTTCGGGCCCAACCCACGTTCGTTCGGACGACTGGATGCGATCTCGAAGATCGCCATGAACCGAACCACAACCGCGAGTACCCCGGTGAGCATCGCGAACGCGAGGAACTGCTGGTCGAGCGCCACCGCGACGATGTCGGCACGCTGCGAGTAGACCCAGTAGGCCAGGCCGATGGGGAGGAAGAACCCCACGAGCATCATCGGAACTGCGAACCACGCCCGACGTCTGAGCGCAGTCATGCCGGGGACGACGACCGACGAGAACAACTCGGTCCCGGCGCTCAGACGGTTCTGCGGACCAGCCGGATCCGATTCGGACGGGCGCGGCGGCTGCCGAAACGCACCCTGCTCGGGCGGCCGGGCAGAAGCGTCCAGCGCAGCCAAGCGGTCGAGCGCATGAGTCTTTGGTTGGCGATCGGCCACAGAGGCAATCTAAGAGGTTCGACGGGCGAACGCGTGTCAAAGCCCGTGATGCGCCCACCCGAGATTGCGTCGGACGAGCCGAGGACTGGTCCGGGCACCCGGCATTACTCCTACGGCGGTAGTGCTAATACCGCCTCGATACGTAGAATGGGGTCATGACCAACGACACGCAGGCGAGTGAGAACGGCTCGTCGGGCCCGACCGCGCCGGAAGTCGACGACGTGCTGTTCAGGGTCGAAGGTCTCCGCGCCAGGCCCGCCGTCGAGCAAGGTGCGACCCCGCTCGACGAGATCCTGACGGGCCTCGACATCGAAGTGCGTCACGGCGAAGTCCACGCCATCATGGGGCCCAACGGCTCCGGCAAGAGCACGCTCGGCAATGCGCTCCTCGGTTCACCCGAGTACGAGGTCACCGCTGGAACGATCACCTACGAGGGCGACGACGTCACCGATTGGCCCACCGACGAGCGAGCCAAAGCCGGCATGTTCCTCGCCTTTCAGTATCCCCAGGAGATCGCAGGGGTCTCGGTGATCCAGTTCCTGCGGCAGGCGCTGTCGGCTCGAAAGGGCATCGATCTCTCCGTGCTCGAGCTCCGGCTCGCGAGCATGGATTGGATGAAGCGGCTCGGGATGGACTCGTCGTTCGTCGACCGCTATCTCAACGAAGGCTTCTCGGGTGGCGAGAAGAAGCGCAACGAGATCATGCAGATGGCGATCCTCGAACCCGAGCTCGCGATCCTCGACGAGACCGACTCCGGCCTCGACATCGACGCACTCCGGATCGTCGCAAAGGGGATCCAGGAGGTGCGCGCCGATCGGCCCAGCATGGGTGTGATCCTGATCACCCACTACCAACGACTGCTCGACGAGATCCGTCCCGATCACATTCACATCCTGATGGACGGTCGCATCGTTGCGAGCGGGGGGATGGAACTGGCCGAGCAACTCGAGCGCGACGGCTACGAAGCCTTCCGGGTCGGCGCGTGAACCAGGTCGACTGGGCCGCCGTCCGCGACGATTTCCCGTTTCGCGACCGCAAGATCGATGGCAAGCGCGTCATCTACCTCGACTCGGGGAACACATCGCAGAAGCCACGCCAGGTCATCGACGCGATGGCCGACTTCACCCGCACGCACTACGCGCCGATCAACCGGAGCGCATACCGCATGGCCGGCGAAGCAACCGACCTGTACGAGGCCGCCCGCACCACAGTTGCCCGTTTCGTCAACGCACCACATGCCGATGAGGTGATCTTCACCAAGAACGCCACGGAGTCGCTCAACCTCGTCGCCGCAGCGTGGGGTCGGTCCAATCTCAGCGCCGGCGACGTCGTCGTGCTCACCCACATGGAACACCACGCCAACGTCGTGCCGTGGCAGATGCTCGTCGCGGAACGCGGCATCGAAGTGCGTTGGGTACCGCTCACCGCAGACGGTCAGCTCGACCTCACCGACCTCAACCAACTGCTCGACGGCGCGAAGGTGTTCGCCTTCACAGCGATGAGCAACGTGCTCGGCACTCTCCCACCGGTCGCGAAACTGGTCGAGGCCGCCCACGACGCCGGCGCGATCGCCATCGTCGACGCCTGCCAGTATGTGCCGCACAACGTCACCGATGTGCAGGCATGGAACGCCGATTTCGTGGCGTTCTCCAGTCACAAGATGTGCGGTCCTTCCGGAATCGGCGCCTTGTGGGGCCGCATGGAGCTGCTCGACGCAATGCCACCGTTCCTGGGAGGCGGCAACATGATCGACGACGTCAGGCTCGACGGATTCACCACTGCTCCCGTCCCCGCGAAGTTCGAAGCCGGCACTCCCCCGATCATCGAGGCCATCGGGTTCGGCGAAGCAGTGCGCTACCTCGACCGGATCGGTATGCGCAACGTCCGCCAGCACGAGGTCGACCTGACGCAATACGCCCTCAAGACGCTGCAGGGACGCTACGGCGACGACATCACCATCCATGGCCCCGACAACATCGAGGTTCGCGGCGGCGTCATGAGCTTCGCCTTCCGCGACATCCACCCGCACGACGTCAGCCAGGTGCTCGACGAACAGAACATCTGCGTCCGAGCCGGACACCACTGCGCGAAGCCCCTGATGCGGGTGCTAGGAGCCAACGCCACCGTGCGCGCCAGCGTGTATCTGTACAACGACCGCTCCGATATCGACGCCCTGGCCGATGCGCTCGACGGCGCGAGCGATATCTTCGGATTCTGAACCCCACAGACAGGACACAGCCACGATGCCTGGCCTCGAAGACCTCTACCGAGAGATCATCCTCGACCATTACCGTTCCCCCCGGAACCGTGGCGAGCTGGAATCACCTCCCGCCCGAGTCGCGGAGGGTCACAACCCGCTCTGCGGCGACGAGATCACCATCTACATCGACGTCGACGGCGAGGGAGCCGAGGCGACCGTCAGCGATGTCAAGGTGTCCGGCCAGGGTTGCTCGATCTCGCAGTCGTCGGCATCGATGATGAGTCAGGCCGTCAAAGGCAAGAAGGTACCCGAGGTCCGCGCGATCGTCCGGCGCTTCAAGGGCATGATGTCGATCGACGACACCGGCTCGGCCGAAGAGAGCGACGGCGACATCGCGCTCGGCGATCTCGAGGCGTTGCAGGGTGTCGTCAAGTTCCCGGTCCGCATCAAGTGCGCGACGCTGTCGTGGAACACGCTCCTGCAGGCGCTCGATGCGCAGCCGGACGACGAAGCTGCTCGATGACCGACGCGATGTTGCGCCTGCGCGCCGGGCAGTCGATTCGCGACATCGGTCATGCCGTGGTCGGTCACGAAGCTGCACCCGAACTGTTGGAACGTGTGGCGAGCACGCTCGAACAACTCACCGCCCAACTGGTCGAGGGCGAGCCCCGGTTTCGTGACCCGGCGACCTTCGGCGCGAGCGTCCGCAAGAATCTCCCGGCCACGAGGGCCGACGGCGAGGCGATCTACAGTTTCGACGATCGACCGATCAGCGGACGGGCGTCGCCCTGGGGCATCGACCTCGACGTGCAGCAGCACGGCGACGAGATCCGGGCGTTCGTGACCTTGCGCGCGGCCCACGAGGGAGCACCGCGGCGCGCTCACGGCGGCATCGTCGCAGCACTCTTCGACGACGTGCTCGGGTTCGTGCTCGGCATGGTGCACGTCCCGGCGTTCACCGGCGAACTGGCCCTGCGGTTCGAAGCCGCCACGCCGTTGCACCGGCCGCTCGTGTGCCGGGCACGCATGACCAAGCTCGAGGGACGCAAGCTCTACACCACAGCGGAGCTGATCGACGTGGAATCCAACGACGTCCTCGTCACCGCGACTGCGACGTTCATCACCGTCGATCCGGCGTTGTTCGACCGCGTCACGGCCGCCCACGAACTTCCGTCCGACTCGTAGGCGAACCGAGAGGTGTCAGCCGGCCGGTCTCACCGGGCCGGTCTCATCTGCCTGGTCGGTCGCGTGCGAGGTCGATGACGCGCCCCTTGCTCGCTGCCACGAGTTGTGCGGGACTGAGCCCGAACACGTCGTGCCACGTGCCGGCGGCGGCCCAGACTTCGTCGAACGACATGAGGTCGGGATCGATGAAGACCTTCAGTTCGGTGCTGTGACCGAACGGAGGTACGCCACCAATCGGAAAGCCCGTCACCGTTCGCACCACGTCGGCGTCGACTCGGGCACAGGTCAAGCCGTCGGCGGCAGCTGCGAGCTTGCCCTCGTCGAGTTGGTTCGCTCCCGACACATAGGCGAGCACGACCTCACCGTCGACGGCGAAGATCAGACTCTTCACGATCTGGGCGACATCGCAGCCGATTGCAGTCGCGGCGTCGACGGCGGTTCGTGTGCCCTCGGGAAACCGGACGGGTTCGACCGCGACACCGCTGGCGGCACCGGCGTCGATCACCCGCTGCACATTGCGGTGAATGTCGCTCACGAGAGGGGCACCGTAGCCGACTGTTCGGACGGCACCCTTGCGGGCCCGGCGAACGAGAGCACGACGGCTCCGCCAAGTGAACACATACCTGCCACCACGTACGACGTTCGATACCCGCCCGCCTGGTCGTGGAGGAATCCGAGCAACCACGGTCCGCCCGCAGTTCCGAACAGTGCGACGAACTGCGAGCGGCTGAAGATGCGCGGATAGTCGCGGACCCCGAATCGTTCGGCGATCAACAGCGGTTGCAGCATCAAGATGTTGCCGACGGTGGCACCGAACAACACGATGGTCACGAAGATCAGCGGGGTCGACTCGGCGAACGCCAGACCGACGAGTGCGACCATCTGTGTCGCGGCCAAGACGACGGTGAACCCGAGCATGGGCACCGACTCCGTGATCCGCCCACCGATCAACCTGGCAACGATCGATGTCGCGGCGAGGAACAGCGTGGCAAGGGCCGCCGTCGACTCGTTGGTACGTTCCTCGACCAGCCGAACGAGTTGCTGAATGGCTCCGACCTGCGCACCGAGTGCGAGTACATAGCCCGCTGTCACAGCGATGTAGAAGCGGGTCTTGATCGCCTCGGCGTACTGCATTCCTCTGGGCGCAGTCGGCGTCCGTCCGACGACCGAGCGCTCACCGTCGGGCATCCATCCACGGAGCTCGGGGCTCGGGTGAATGAGCCACAGAGCGAAGGGCACCACACCGAGCACGAAGATCAGTCCCAGCCACGGCGTGGTCGCCGCGAGCCCGTGCTCGTCGATTGCCCACTTGACGAACGGAGTGATCACGATGCCCCCGACGGAGAGTCCGGTCGAGGCCACCGACAGCGCCACCGAACGCCGCCGATGGAACCAACGCGTGATCACGGTGGTGACGGCAACCAGACCGGCCGTTGCCCAACCCACGGCGAACAGCCCGTACACCGCGAACAATTGCCACTTCTCCTCGACCTGTCCGAGCACCGCCAACGACGCACCGGCCAACAGTCCGCCGGCGGCAATGACGTACCGCACATCGAATCGGGCGATTGCACGCGCCACGTACAGACCGGTGAACCCTCCGACGAGGAAGAAGAACGTGGTCGCCAACGACACCGACGACACATCCCAATCGCGTTCCTTGCTCAGCGCGTTGAGGTACACGGCCAGGCCGTAGAAACCGAGACCGGACGCGGTGGTGAGGACGATGAACGAACCGGTGACGACCTGCCAGCCAGGGAACTTGTCGGACTCGGCGACGGCTGGCGAATCCGTGCCGACGGACGACCCGTTCACGCGTTCTTCGGCAATTCCACGAAAGGCACCGTGCGATCGTTGTTCGGTTCCTTCGGCAGGCCGAGAACACGTTCACCGATGATGTTCTTCTGGATCTGGTCGGTGCCGCCGTAGATGGGAGGTGCCTGGGCGAACAGCGCCATCTCGGTGACCACGGCGTTCATCGGCTGACCGGTCGCAGCGTCGAGTGACTCGCGCGACGCCGAGTCGTACGCATGCAGCGTCCCCGAAGCGCCGAGGAGGCGCAGCCCGAGATCGCGCTGGAGACGCATCATGTCGCTCATCGAGAGCTTCCCGATGTTGCCGATGCCGGCGATGTCACCACCCGACGCCTTCACAGCCTTGAGGCGGAGCGTGCTCATCCGGCCGATCTCGGCAAGCGTGTGCAGCCGCATCAGATCTTGGCGAATGAGGGGATCATCGAGCGATCCGGTCGCCCGGGCGAGTTCGATGAGCATCCGGCCCGCTCCGCGGAACTGGGCGCCGCCTTGCGGTCGGCCTCGCTTGCCACTCACGAAGTCGCCTGCCCGTCGACCGAGATCGCCCACCACGGTGCCAGGAGTCGCGGTGCTTCCGGCGGCGTGCCCGCCGCCGGAACCCAAACCGGCCCGCTCGAATGCCAGCGTGGTGTTGGCGACTGCCCAGCCCTTGTTCCGTCCGCCGATCATCGCATCACCTCGCACGCGTGCATCGCTGAGGAACACCTCGTTGAACAACGCTCTGCCGGTGAGTTCGCGCAGCGGCCTCGTCTCGACGCCTGGCTGGTGCATGTCGATCGCGAAGTACGTGATGCCCTGGTGCTTCGGAACGTCGGAGTCGGTGCGAGCGATCAGCATGCCGAGGTCGGCGATCTGGCCACCGGATGTCCAGACCTTCTGACCGTTCACGATCCACTCGTCGCCGTCTTCGATCGCCCGCGTCTGCAATCCGGCGAGGTCGGAACCGGCCACCGGTTCGGAGAACAGCTGGCACCATCCGCGCTGACCGGTGACGATGTCGCGCACGTAGATGTCGATCTGCTCCTGTGAGCCGTGTGTCGCGATCGTGGGAGCGGCAAGCAGCAAGCCGAGTCCACCCGGCGCCCCCAACGCGCCGAACTGAGCGATCGCCTGAGCGACCCGTACGGCGTCGTTGCGCGAGAGTGCACGCCCATACGCGTGCTCGGGCAGCGACGGCGCAGACCAGCCGGCCAAGCCGAGAAGTTCCCACCATTCACCGACGGAGAGATCGGGATCCCAGTTCGATTCCAGCCACGTGTCGAGCTCGTCGACGACGTCGCCGTGGCGGTCTGTCGCGTTGGCCGTCATGGGTGCGAGCTTGCCACGCAATGACCCGCAATCCGATGTTGGAGACCGCGTGACGCGTGGTGCGGGTCAGAGTGCGAACAGGTCGGCGAGGCCGCCGGTCGAGGCCGGTGGTTCCTCGACCAGCTCGTCATCGGGAACGAACGCGGCATAGCCGTCGGACTCGAGACGTGCAGCCAGGTCGGCACCGCCGCTCGCGACGATGCGGCCCTTCACGAGGATGTGCACCCGATCGGGGTTGAGTTCCTTGAGGAGACGGCTGTAGTGCGTGATGGCCAGGACGCCGAGCGGCTCGTGGCCGTTGTCTCGATCGTTGCTGAGGTCTTCGACGCGACGCGAACAGTCACGAAGCGCGTCGATGTCGAGACCGGAATCGAGTTCGTCGAGAATCGCGATCTTCGGTCGGAGCATGGCGAGTTGGAGCGTCTCGTTGCGCTTCATCTCACCACCTGACAGGTCGACGTTCATCGGACGGTCGAGGAAGCGCTCGTCGAAGTTGATCCGCTCGGCTTCGTCACGCAGCATGGCGTCGATCGCAGAGGCGTCTCGTCCGCGAGTGCCGAAGGCCTCGGACATCACGTCGTTCAGCATCACGCCGGGTACCTCGGTGGGGTACTGCATCACGAGATGCAGACCAGCGATCGCCCGCTCCCAGGTCGGGAGCGCCAGCACGTCGACGCCATCGAGGGTGACGCCACCGCTGGTGACCTCGTACCCGGGTTTGCCCATGACGACCGCTGAGAGCGTGCTCTTGCCGGCGCCGTTGGGACCCATCACGGCGTGCACCTCACCTGAGGACACCGTGAGATCGATGCCCTTCAGGATCTCGTTGCCACCAACGGATGCGTGCAGCCCGCGGATTTCGAGAGTACTCATGACGACACCTCCGCGGCGACGCGGACGTGAACGTGGCCGTCGACCACGTTCGCTTCGAACACGGCGACCGGTTGCGTTGCCGGGAGCGTGCTCGGCTCGCCGGTGACGAGACTGAAGGTACTGCCGTGCTTCGGGCACTCGAGTTCGAGTTCGTCGCACCACACCTCGCCCTCGGACATGCTGACATGCGCATGGCTACAGATGTCGCCGATGGCGTACACGTCGTCGCCGATCCGGACGACGCTGACGGGCACGCCGTCGACAACGACCTTCCGAGCGGTACCGGGTTCGATGTCGGCGAGGGCGAAGACGATCACAGAGTCGCTCATGACCCGCTCCCGACCGTGGCCCGGTCGCTGGGACGCTCGGTCGGAGTCGAGCCGATGTCGAGCTTGGCGGCGACCCGACTGCGGAGCTCGTCGGTGAGATCGCCGGCCGGAAGCTGGGCGAGAATTTCGTCGAAGAACCCCAGTACGACCAATCGCTCGGCGATCTCTGGTCGAATTCCTCTGCTCTCGAGGTAGAACCGCTGCTCCTCGTCGATCGGGCCGATGGTCGATGCGTGGCTGCACTTCACGTCGTTGGTTTCGATGTCGAGGTTCGGCACACTCTCGGCCCAGGCCCCCTCGGACAGGGTGAGGTTTCGGTTGGTCTGGAACGCTTCGGTTCCGCGGGCGTGCTCGCGGATCTTGATGAGACCCGTGTACACACTTCGGGCGTGGTCCTGCACCGCTCCCTTGAAGAGGAGGTCGCTGTTGGTGTGCGGTGCGTCGTGGTCCTGTGTGGTGCGGAAGTCGTGCATCTGGTTTCCCGATGCAAAGTACAAAGCGATCTGTTTCGACGATGCGCCTTTACCGCTCACCCGGGAGTTGGTGCTGACCCGCGCATATTCGCCGCCCAACGACACCGTCGCCAGCGTGGTCTGCGAATCTCGATCGCCGACCGCCTGTTGATTGCCGATCTGCCAGGTCTTCAAGTTCAGTTCGTTGATACCGAGGTAGGTGACCCGAGCCGCTTGCCCGGCTCGCAGCTGCAACACGGGAACAACGAGCGCCACTCCGTCGTCGTCAGATAGGAATCGCTCGATGACCGTGACCTCGCTGTTCGCGCCGGCGTCGATGACGAGGCGGGGGAACACCGCTGCCGAAGAACCCTCCCCGGCTCCAGAACCGACGTGATGGGTCACCATCAACGTGCCGTGGCCGATGGCGCCGTCCGGCACCTGTATCACGGTGACCGACCCGAGATCGGCGACGAAGTCGCGATTCAGCCCGGCGAACACATCGGGGGCTTCGCCGCCGAACAGGTCGGTGGCCGCTCCCGGGCTGTCGCCGGGCCGGTTCGTGACGACGAAGCCGTCGGGATCGTCGACGACGGTGCGCACCTCGACCGGTTGAAAACCGGTGAGATCGAGCTCGTCGATCCGGCTGTAACGCCAGATCTCTTCGCTCGCCGTGGGGAGTGTGGCGGCCGTCAGGCGATCCCGAGAGGGCGCCACCGCGTGAGAAAGGGACCCGGACACGGGAGCAATTCTACTACGCGCGTAGGAGTAATCCCCCGGCGATCAGCGTGGTCGCCGAAAGAACCGCGCCCAGCGAAAACGCTTCGCTCCGGCTTCGCGTTCGGCAGCAACCTCGGCAGCAACCTGCCGGCCGGCCGCGTTCAAGATGTCTTCCGCTGCATCGAGCAATGCCGCTGCCGAGCCATCATCGAGACTTTCGGTTCGGGAGGAGTCGGCGGCACGACGAGCGACCCGTGCGTCCATGCAACATCGGCCAATCGCGGCTGGAAGCCGTGGCAATTGTCCGGGCACCGCCACGGAGCCTCGGGAGCGAGATCGAGGTTGCACTTCCGGACCGTGTCGCCATTGGGGTACGAGCGGCTCTCGAAGTTCTTGCACTCGGTCCGCATCGGCATGGTGACCATCGTAGAGCGAAGTGTCCGTGACGCGAAGTCGTCTCTGCTCAAGATCCGGTTCAGCTCTGAACGGGTGGAAGACGGACGAACATCAACCCGTCACGTGGTCAGCCGACCGAACCTTCCATCTGCAACTCGATGAGGCGACTCCACTCGACCGCGTATTCCATGGGCAGCGTCTTGGTGATGGGTTCGATGAACCCGTTGACGACCATGCCCATCGCTTGTTCCTCGGACAGGCCCCGGCTCTGGAGGTAGAAGATCTGCTCGTCGGCGATCTTCGAGACAGTCGCCTCGTGTCCGATCTGAGCATCGCGTTCGCCCACCTCCATGTACGGAAGCGTCTTCGATACCGAATCCTCATCGAGAATGAGCGCGTCGCATTGCACGTGGCTCTTACAGCCGTGTGCACCTTCGTCGACTCGTACCAGACCGCGATAGGTCGTGATGCCGCCGTCCTTGCTGATCGACTTCGAGACGATCTTCGAGGTGGTGTTCGGCGCAGCGTGCACCATCTTCGCGCCCGCATCTTGATGCTGGCCCTCGCCGGCGTAGGCGACCGACAGCACTTCGCCGGTCGCTCCCTCGCCGACCAGGTACACCGACGGGTACTTCATGGTGAGCTTCGACCCGATATTGCCGTCGATCCACTCCATGTGGCCGTGGGCCTCGACGCGGGCACGCTTGGTGACCAGGTTGTACACGTTGGGCGACCAGTTCTGGATGGTCGTGTAGGTGACGCGGGCGTGCGGCTTCACGATGATCTCGACCACGGCCGAGTGCAACGAGTCGCTGGTGTACACCGGCGCCGAGCAGCCCTCGATGTAGTGAACCTGGGAACCCTCGTCGGCGATGATCAACGTGCGCTCGAACTGACCGGCATTCTCGGAGTTGATGCGGAAATACGCCTGGAGCGGCATCTCGACCTCGACGCCGGGCGGGACGTAGATGAACGAGCCACCCGACCACACGGACGTGTTGAGCGCAGCGAACTTGTTGTCGCCCGGCGGGATGATGGTGCCGAAGTACTGCTTGACCAGGTCGGGATACTCGCGCAGCGCCGTATCCATGTCGCAGAACAAGATGCCCCGGGCCTCGAGGTCTTCGCGGTTCTTGTGGTACACGACCTCTGACTCGTACTGGGCGGTGACGCCCGCGAGGTACTTGCGTTCGGCTTCGGGAATGCCCAGCTTCTCGTACGTGTCCTTCATCTGCTGGGGGAGATCGTCCCAGTCGTCGACCTGCTCACCGGAGGGGCGCAGGTAGTAGTAGATGTCCTGGAAATCGATGTCGGGCATGTTCACGGCGAACCACTCGGCCATCGGCTTCTTCTCGAACAGACGGAGGCTGCGCTGGCGGAGTTGTGTCATCCATTGCGGCTCGCCTTTCCACCACGAGATCTGATCGACCACACCGGGGTTGATGCCCTTGACGGGCTCGAACGCATACTCGACGGCGTCGTCGTTCCACCCCAGGTCGTACTTGGACAAATCGAGGTCGAATGAGGTCACGTCAGCTCCGTCCCGAAAAGGGCTCGTTGGATTTCCACTACGGTCATAGTAACAATCCCGAACCCGAAAGTATGCCGCTGAACGACGTTCGTCGTGTCGCTCGGGCAAGGTCTCAGGCGGCGGCTTCTTCACTCAAGGCCGGCGAAACCTCGACCTCGACGAAAATGCACTCACCCGGGCACACCTCGGCGGCCTGGATGACCTCGTGTACCAGGCGGTTCGGCACCCATGCGAGGCTTCCCGGACCGCCCGGATCGTTGAGCACCTGGCCGGACTCGGCCACGTACGCGATGCCGTCCTCGAGCTGCACGAAGACATCGGGACAATGATCGACGCAGAGACCATCGCCCGTGCACAGGTCTTGATCGATCCACACGCGCATGTGAACACCGAGGATACCGCCTACCCTGCCCTCGATGTCTGAGCCAGCTGCCAAGAAACGCCCATTCACGTGGAGCAGGCCGACGGGCCCGTCCGACGATCCGTTCGCATGGCTGAGTGATCGCGACGACCCCGACACGATTGCCTACCTCGAGACCGAGAACTCCTACGCCGACTCATGGTTCGCCCGACATGACGACATGCTCGACGCGATCTTCGCGGAGATCCGGTCACGCGTGCAGGAAACCGACATGTCGGCGCCGGTGCCCCACGGGCCGTGGTGGTACGTCGCCCGGACCGAGGAAGGCAAGTCGTACCCCATCCATTGTCGTGGTAGCTCCGCCGGCAGCGCCGACGAGTTCGTGCTGCTCGACCAGAACGTGGAGGCCGCCGCCGACGAGTTCTTCGACCTCGGCGTGTTCGAGATCAGCCAGGACCACCGACTGATCGCGTGGTCTGCCGACACACGCGGCGACGAGCACTACACGATGCGCGTCCGGGACGTCTCGGGCTCCGAACCCGTCGACCTCGTCGACGAGATTCGCGACACCACCTGGGCCGGAGCGGCATGGTCCAGCGATGCGCGGTACCTGTTCTACGTCACCGCCGACGCGATGGAGCGCCCGTGCCACGTGTGGCGTCACCAGATCGGCACGGCACAGACCGACGACGTCTTGATCTTCTCCGAACCCGACGAACGTTTCTTCGTGGGGGTCGGCTCGACGCGCAGCAACGAGTGGATCGTCGTCCAGCTCAACAGCAAACAATCGAGCGAGGCCTGGTTGCTTCCGACCGACGAGCCACTCGCCGATCTACAACTGGTCGCTCCACGACGTGACGAGGTCGAATATCACATCGACCACTGGGGTGACCGCTTCGTCATCGTCACCAATCTCGACTCCATCGACTTCCGCGTGATGCAGGCAGCACTCGACAGCCCAGCGGACTGGCACGAACTCGTCGCCGGCGAACGCGGACGTCGCATCGTCGCTGCCGAACCGTTCGCCGACCACCTCGTGCTCCACGAGTGGCACGCGGCTCAGCCCCAGATCAGGATCGTGCTTCGCGACGGCACCAGCGACGTGATCGCGATCGACGACGAACCACACGATGTGGGTATCGGACCGAACGCAGAGTGGGACACGAAGGTCGTTCGGCTCACCTACCAGTCGCTGACGGCGCCACTCACGGTGCTCGACGTCGACGTCACCACGGGCGAGCGTTTCGTCGTGCGTCAGACCCCGACACCCAACGTCGACCTGGCCGATTACGTGGCGACGCGCGAATGGGCCGCCGCCGATGACGGCACGCTCGTGCCGATCGACATCGTGCGACACGTCGACACTCCCGCCGACGGCTCCGCCAGAGCCGTGCTCTACGGATACGGGGCCTACGAGGCGACACTGCCCCCGTGGTTCTCCACGGCGCGGCTGTCATATCTCGATCGCGGAGGAGTGTGGGCGCTCGTCCACCCGCGAGGTGGCGGCGAACTCGGACGTCAGTGGTATCTCGACGGCAAGCTCGAGAACAAGCGCAACACGTTCACCGACACGCTGGCCGCCGCCGATCACCTGGTTGCTCACGGTTGGTCCGCTCCCGACCGGCTGGCACTCCGCGGCGGCAGCGCCGGTGGCCTGCTGGTCGGCGCGTGCGTCACGATGCGTCCCTCCCGATTCGTCGCGGCGATCGCCGAAGTGCCCTTCCTCGACGTGGTGTCGACGATGAGCGATCCGTCGCTGCCGTTGACCGTGACCGAGTGGGAGGAATGGGGCGATCCCAGATCAGAACCGGCTGCCACGTACATGCTCGGATACTCGCCCTACGACAACACCACTGCGCAGGACTACCCGGCGATGTTCGTCACCGCCGGGTTGAACGACCCGCGGGTGAGCTATCACGAACCGGCGAAATGGGTGGCCAAGCTCCGTGACGTGCGCACCAACGGCGCACCTCTCGTGTTACGCACCGAGATGGGGGCAGGTCACGGGGGTCCGAGCGGTCGCTACGACGCATGGCGCGACGAGGCTCGCGTGCTCACCTTTCTCCTCGTGAACACCTGACCGATCCAACTCGACGCAGCAAGCAGTTCCTCGCTCGACCGGATATCCTCTCGCTGTCGAAGGGGAGTAGCCCTACGGGAGAAGTCGTCATCACGGCAGCGTTGCTGCCCGGCCACCCGACCGCCCGATGGCGGGAGCGAGACGTTCGACTGTCCGTCACCTCGAAGAGGCAGTTGAAAGGTCCCGAGAATGCTGTTCGCCGTGGAAGCCGACCGTTCCAAGTTCGTCGATCTCGACGTGCCTGCATGGGCCTGGATCGCGTTGCTGGTCGTCATTGCAACGATGCTCGCCATCGATCTGTACCGTCACCGCGAGGCGCACGCACCCACCACTCGCGAGGCACTCACCGAGTCGATCGTGTGGGTGGCCTGTGGTCTCGCGTTCTCCGTCGTGGTCGCCGTCGCGTTCGGCGGAGCAGCCTTCGGTGAGTACATCAGCGGCTACTTGATCGAGAAGTCACTCAGCGTCGACAACGTCTTCGTGTGGTCGATGCTGTTCGCCACGCTGGCGATTCCCGTCAAGTATCAGCACCGCGTGCTGTTCTGGGGCATCTTCGGAGCGCTGTTCCTGCGCGGAGTGTTCATCCTGCTCGGCACTGCGCTCATCAGCCGATTCTGGTGGTTACTCCTGGTGTTCGGCGTCTTCCTGATCTACACCGGCGCCAAGATCATCCGTCACCGAGAAAACGAGGGCGACAAGGAGGCAACCCGCGGACTGGGCATCTTGCGCCGGGTGATGCCGGTGTCCGATCAGCTCGACGGCCAGAAGTTCTTCACGCTCATCAACGGCCGTCGCGCAGCCACCCCGCTGCTTGCCGCGCTGTTCGTCATCGAGGTCACCGACGTCATCTTCGCCGTCGATTCGGTGCCGGCCATCCTGGCCGTCTCGAACGAGCCGTACTTGGTCTTCGCGTCCAACGCGTTCGCGATTCTTGGTCTCAGAGCGATGTACTTCCTGCTCGCCAACGCCAAAGAGCGATTCCACTACCTGTCACACGCACTCGGCAGCATCTTGATGTTCGTCGGCGTCAAGATGGCAATCTCGCACTGGTACCACATGAACACTTACGTCTCCCTCGCCATCATCATGACGATGCTCGTGGCGGCCATCGTGTTCAGCCAGCAGTACAGCAAACGTCTCGGTGTCACCAGCGACGACGCAGCGAGCCACGAACACATTCCCTGAGCGACCCGCCACGACAGCTACGGGAGCGCTGCGACGGCTGCGACGGCCATGAGCACGCCGTTGCGCACCACGTTGCCGGCACCGATCGGCTTGGCCGACCAGGCGCCGAAACATGCACACGCCGGCCGTTTGCCTTCCCGCAGCCGGGCCACGATCAGCGCCGTGAACACCCCGAGCGTCACGAACGCAACCACCGCCAGCACCCGACGCGCCACCTGAACGGCGAGCAGAGCGCCGACCGTCAACTCGAACCAGGGCACCATCGGTATCACGACGCTCGGCGCCCCGAGCTCGACCGCTTGTGGCGGCCACGCCGAGCCTGCTGCGAGCTTCGATCCACCCGCAACGACGAAGGCGATCCCGATCACGACTCCAGCAATCTGGGCTGCCGGCGTCACGTGCCGCTGAGTTCGATGACCAAGCCCTCGCGAGCTGCGATCACGTCGACGCCCGACGCGGCTCCGGCCGCGCGGGCACATGCCACGATCTGATCGAGCCGGTCATCGGTGTGGCTCGGATCGTGATGGAACAGGAGCAGCTTCTTGACCTTCGCTTCGATCGCCAGCCACACGGCGTAGTCGACCTGGCAGTGGCCCCAGGTGGATCGCTCGGCGAACTCCTCGTTGGTGTACTGCGCATCGTGGATCATCACGTCGACGCCCTGACACAGTTCGAGAGCTCCGGGCGTGACAGAGAACGACCCGTCCGGCGGTTGCTGATGATCGCTCATGTAGCAGAGACTCCGACCTTTCCAGTCGAGTCGGTATCCGAGCGTTGGTCCGATGTGAGGAATCAAGCGGGACGTGATCTCGATGTCGCCGATGCGCATCTCGGAGTCGGCCAACTCGTGGAAGTCCACGGTTCCCGGGAACTCGGTGATCGCAATGGGGAACAGCGGTGGGCGGATCGTCGAACCGAACACGTCGGCCACCGACACGTCGTCGTGCGCAGGAGGGCAGTACACATTGAGCACGGTGGCCGGGTTGAGCATCGGTGGGAAGAACGGAAGCCCCTGTATGTGGTCCCAATGGACGTGACTGAGTAGGCACGTGCCCTGGAACGGCACAGGCGGATCGCCGTCGAGTTGTGCACCGAAGTACCGGAGACCAGTACCGAGATCGAACAACACGGGATCGTGTCCCGGCACCGAAACCGACACGCACGATGTGTTCCCACCGTAACGAATCGTGCTCGGCCCATGACAGGGCGTCGAACCGCGGACGCCATGAAACGCGATGGATAACGATGTCCCCTTGATCGACCCAAGCTACCTGCATCGGCATCGCGAGCAACAGATGACTAGCGTGACATGAGCCCACCTTGACAAATCCGGGAGCACCATGACGATCGCCACGACACCGCCTCCGCTCCCTGACGGCCTGGTTGTCGTCGTCAAGCGCGAATGCGCCACGTGTCAGATGGTCGTGCCGGTACTCCAGCAGCTTGCCGCGTCGGCCGCGAGCGCGGATGGTCACCCACTCACGGTGTACACGCAGGACGATCCAGGTTTCCCGACCGACCCGGCAGCCATCGACGACAGTGATCTGGCGGTGAGTTGGCACCACGACATCGAGACGGTGCCCACGCTGATCAACATCGTCGACGGCACCGAGGTCGAACGAACCGTTGGTTGGGCACGACCCCAGTGGGAGGCGCTGACCGGTGTCGAAGCACTCGGTCCCGACTTGCCCGTGATGCGCCCAGGATGTGGATCTCTGAGCGTCGACCCCGATCGCGTCGACGAACTTCGCGTTCGCTTCGGTGGGTCGGTCCTGCGGTCGCGCCGTATCGCGGTTGCCGAACTCGAGGACGAGATCGAGATGATGTTCACCAGGGGCTGGACCGACGGTCTGCCCGTCGTGCCGCCCACGGAGGAACGCGTGTTGAACATGCTCACCGGCACGCCACGAGCACCGGAGGAAATCGTTGCGACCGTACCTCCCGACCTGATCGACGTCACGGTCGAGAAGGTCGCGATTGCAGCGGTCATGGCCGGGTGCCGTCCGGAATTCCTTCCCTGGGTGCTCACTGCCGTCGAGGCGGCCTGCAACGACCGTTTCAACATGCACGGTCTGCTGGCCACCACGATGCCGGTCGGGCCCGTGATGATCTGTAGCGGGCCGGGTACTCGCGCCATCGGCATGAACTCCGGCGGGAACGCACTCGGTCAGGGCAACCGCGCCAACTCCACCATCGGCCGTGCGCTGCAACTGGTCATTCGCAACGTCGGTGGTGGCCGGCCCGGTGAGGTCGACCGGGCGACACACGGGAATCCCGGCAAGCTGTCGTTCTGCTTCGCCGAGAACGACGTCGACTCGCCCTACGGAACCCTCGCCGAGCAGCGCGGGATCGAGCCGGGAATCGACGCGGTCACGCTGTTCGCCGGTGAGGGTCCACGATGTGTCGTCGACCAACTGTCACGCGACCCCGAAAGCCTCACCGGCAGCCTTGCGGCGAACCTGCGAGCCATCCATCACCACAAGCTGGTGCTCGGATTCGACGCCATCTTGGTGATGGGGCCCGAGCACGCACACGTCTTCGCGGAGGCAGGTTGGGCCCGTCACCGGATTCTCGACGAACTCCACGCTCGGCTGCTCATTCCGGGCGACGAGCTCGTACGGGGCGCAGGTGGAATCGCAGAAGGTGTACCGGCTGACTTCGCCACCAACCCGCTCCCGAAGTTCCGACCCGACGGTTTGATGCTCGCATACGCGGGCGGCGGAGCAGGATTGTTCTCGGCGATCATCGCCGGATGGGTGAACGGCGACGTCGGTAGTGACCCGGTCACGCTTGCGGTGCGATACTGAGTCACATGAGCGCACGAACCATTCTCGACCCCACGGGCGAGCAAAACGTTGCCGAGCGGGCTCGCCTGGCACGACCCGCCACGCTCGACGGGGTAACAGTCGGATTGCTCGACATCTCGAAGCCGCGCGGCAACGTCTTCCTCGATCAGATCGAGCAGCGACTCACCGCAATCGGCGCCGACGTCAAGCGCTATCGCAAGCCGACCTTTGCCAAGCCGGCTCCTGTCGATCTGCGTCATGAGATCGCCACCGAGTGTCACGTCGTGATCGAGGCACTCGCCGATTGAGGCAGTTGCACGTCGTGCAGTGTGCATGACATCAGCGACCTCGAATTGCGCGGTGTTCCAGGTGTGTTCGTGGCGTCGTCGGAGTTCGTCGACGCGGCAAATGCGCAGTCGAAGTCCTTGGGCTACGCGGCCATGGCGCGCGTGTTCACACCACACCCCATCCAAGACCGCACCGACGACGAGATGCGTGCCTATGCCGATCTCGTCTTCGACGATGTCGTCGCTCAGATCACGGCCTGACACGGCCTGACAACCCCGGTCGCGATCAGGCGGGCAGCCGCAGGTTCTCGCCGGTGCGCTCACACAGCCGATCGGCGATGAGGTCGCCGACGAGACGCTGAGCAGTCGATTCGTCCCGCTGCATGATCGCTGCCACCGACCTCCGCTCGACCGGGCCGCCTGCCATCGCCTTCATCAAGCGCCCACGCGCCTCGCGGTCGCTCCCGACGAATCTGGCCTGGCGCCCACTGACGCCGCTCGACCCGACGGCCGGATCGGGACCGGGGCCACCCGCCCAGGCACACACGTGGACGACCGGGCAGGCAGCGCAGTCGGGCGACGCCGGTCGACAGAGCACCGCACCGAGATCCATCAGACATTGATTCCACGACCAGCACGCGCCGATCGGCGCGGCTTCGTCGGCGATGGCCTGCACTCGTTTCGGTGTCAAGCGCTCGCCGGACACGCGTGCGTACACGCGGGCGATGTTGGTGTCGACGACGGCGGCGTCGACCTCGAAGGCGAAGGCCAGTAGCGCCCTCGCCGTGTACTGACCGACGCCGGGCAACCGGAGCAACCCGTCGAGCTCCCTGGGAAACCCACCGCCGTCCACGACGATGCGCGCGGCTGCGTGGAGGTTCCGGGCGCGACGGGGATATCCGAGCCCTTGCCACTCGCGCAGCACATCGCCGAGCGACGCCGAAGCGCACTCCTCCACGGTCGGGAACACCGTCAGGAAGCGCGCCCACCGATCGAGCACGCGAGTCACCTGCGTCTGCTGCAGCATCACCTCGCTCACCAGCACCGCCCATGGATCGCGGGTGCGACGCCACGGCAGATCTCTCAGCCGAGGGAGACCCCACGCCAGCACGAGCGGAGTCATCGACCGGGCTCGTGCTCGGTCGGCAACGTCTTTGGCCGGAGAGCCGATCGCCTCGCCCCGTGTCATCGAGGATCGTGGGTCAGTCGGACCAGACGTCGACACCGTCGTACGGACGTGTGCGCTCGGGGCCAGAATCGCGCTTCCACACCATGACCTTGCGGCGGAAGTAGCAGACTTCCTTGCCGTCTTGATTGAACCCCTTGGTCTCGACACTCACGATGCCGCGATCGGGTCGCGACCTCGACTCCTTCACCTCGAGCACACGGGTCTCGGCATGAATCGTGTCGCCGTGGAAGGTCGGGAACTTGTGTTGCAACGTCTCGACTTCGAGGTTCGCGATCGCCGCGCCGCTGACGTCGGGCACGCTCATGCCGAGCACGAGGGAGTACACCAGGTTGCCGACCACGACGTTGCGGCCCTGCACACTCTCGCTCGCGAACCAGTCGTTGGTGTGGAGCGGATGGTGGTTCATCGTGATCATGCAGAAGAGGTGGTCGTCATACTCGGTGATGGTCTTGCCAGGCCAGTGGCGAAAGACGTCACCAGGCGTGAAGTCTTCGAGAAATCGGCCGAAGGGGCGTTCGTGAACCGTCATGACGTCGACGTTAGTGGTGCGCTCGCGAACACCCGCAAGTCGGTGCCCGGCGGGCCCGACTACCTGTCTCGGTCGTCGCGCGCTGACCGCTTGCTCTCGCGGTCGCGGTCACGGACCGCCGAGGCCGGTCGGATGAGTTCGCCCGTGTCGTCGCGTGTGGGGAATCGAAGCGCGAAGTCGATCTGCGTCTCGCCGCGCTTGCTTTCCTGCTCGGCGAGGTCGCGCAGCGGCATGAGACGATCGCGTCGCTCGATGCTCCACGGGCCGACGCGAAGCGTCAGATACATGATCCCGCCCAGCACGATCGGAAAAAAGAACTGGGCGAATCGATACGACGCCACACCGAGCGTGGCGGTGCGCAAGGGCACGCCGAACCCGCGCATCATGCCGACGTAGCTGGTGTCGACGTAGCCCAGACCACCCGGCGTGATCGGAATGGCTGCGAGCACGTTGGCGATGCCGAACGAGATGATCAATGCGTCGATGCTCAGCGTGGAACCAAAC
Source organism: Ilumatobacteraceae bacterium (assembly GCA_037969115.1). Lineage (GTDB taxonomy): Bacteria > Actinomycetota > Acidimicrobiia > Acidimicrobiales > Ilumatobacteraceae > JBBKWQ01. The sequence goes on along the minus strand of JBBKWQ010000169.1, from coordinate 27,180 downwards.
GCTCGGACGAAGATCCACAGGGCGGCGGCGTCGAACAACCAGTTGAGGCTCGCCCAGAACGCCACCCGGCCGAGCAGGTGCCGGTCGCCCATGAGCTGTTCGAGGCGCTCTGCGATCTGCGCCAGCACTCGCGAGGCCTTGTCCTCGTCGACGTTGAACTTGCGGGCCGCCCAACGAATGAACCGATCGGACCAGCCGTTGTTGCTCCGAACGCCGTAGACGAGTCCGGCGGCGAGCAACATGATCACGATCCCGGCCAACGCAGCCGTGCCGTAGGCGGGATTGAACCCTCGAATCGGGATGGTGATGATGAGGCCACACCACAAGATCAGGTTCAGCACCACAGCAGACCCGAGCCCGACGGTGGCCAGCGCGAACCCGGCATCGGGACCTGCCACGCCGGACAGCGTCATCAGCCGATACCCGAGCGCCGAGCTGGCCGCGCTGCCGCCGGGCACGATGCTCGACAGCGCCCTCGTGCTCATCTGGATCCGGAACAGCCGGAACAGCGACAGTTCCTCGCCGGCGTCGCTGAGCGCAGCCTTCATCAGCGGTGCGTAACACCACAACGCTGTGATCTCGAGGAGGAGTCCGACGATCAACAAGATGGGCTCGACGCGCTGGATCTCGTCGGTCGCGTCGCGGAAATCGGGGACCAGCGGGATGATGAAGTAGTAACCCACCGCGACGAACGCCAGCAGCTTGAGCGTGAACCGGAACCGCTTGCGTTGCAGGGGTTGGGAGCCGATCGCCGGGAGCTCGCCCGTGGCGAGGTGTTGGTCGGGGTCGTCGGTCACGCTGAAATCCATGGAGACTCACTTGCCACAACGATGAACCTTGCCACAACGAACACGAACGGCGAAGTCGTCGTTCTCGATGCACGCGGCCCTGGGCGCTCCACCTGCAACACTACGGGCGATGAGACTCGAAGTTGGAGACCAGCCACCCGATGTCGAGCTTTTCGACCATTCAGGCGGCACGTGGCGGTCGAGAGATCACGCGGGGCGGCCACTTCTGCTCGTGTTCCACCGTCACCTCGGTTGACTTCCGTGCAGGGCACATGCGAGCGCCGTGCGCGACCGCCTCAGCCAGTTCGGCGATACGGAGGTCGTCGTCGTGACGTTCACGCGACAACGCAACCTCGCCGGCTACCGTCGCCGATACGTCGACCCACTCACGGTCGTCACCGACGAGAACCGGGTCCTCTATCGGGCTTTCGACTTCGGACGCGGTCGGTTGTGGCGCGTCTGGGGTTGGCGAACGATTCGTCGTTACATGCAGCTCTTCAGGTCTGGGGACGCGAATGTGAACCGGCACTTCAGCATCGACGGCGACACACTCCAACTCGGCGGCGACGTCGTGATCGGGCGTGACGGTCGGATCGCTTGGATCTACCGCGGTGCCGGACCGGACGATCGACCGACCATCGACGAATTGATCGAGCAGGTCACGCGCTTCGGATGAGCTCGGCAATCATCGTCACGAGATGACGCCGAACTTCGGTGTCGGTCTTGCCCAGATGTACCACGACGAGTTCGCGTTCCGGTTCGATCACGATGAACTGACCTTCGTAACCGTGGGCGCCGAGGCAGTCGAACTCCGGCCACCCCCACCAGTGACGGCCATAGTCGAATCCGGATTCGATGTCGTCCGTCGGGTCGTGGGCGATCCACGTATGGGCGTGCTCGACCCATCCCTCGGGGAGGATCCGGTCGCCGCTCGGTGCGACGCCGTCGCTGCGATACAGCTCGCCGAAGCGGGCGAAGTCGCGAGCCGTCGCGTGCACGTATGACGAACCGACCCAGTTTCGGGCAGCGTCGAAACCGAGCGAGGACGAGTCCATACCGAGCGGACCGAACAGCCGATCGTGCATGAACGCCTCGACCGCGGCTCGTCGCTCCGCCGTCGCCGCGTCGGCAGTAGCGGCCCCACAGACGACGTCGCCGACGATTCGACTGATGATGTTGGTGTCACCCGACGAGTAGTTCCAGACGGTTCCCGGCTCGTGCTCGAGAGGCAGTCCGGCTGCATACGTGGCGTGGTCGGCGGAGCCCTCTCCGAACAGCATGGCAATGCAACTCGATGATTCACCGTCGACGTAGTCCTCGACGAATTCGAGACCCGATCGCATCTCGAGCAGATCGAGCACCGTGATCGCCGCCTTGGGTGTTCCTGCCCACGCCGGCACCGGCGCAGGCGCTTCCACGTCGAGGAGGCCGTCGGCAACGAGGATGCCCACGGCGGCATGGATGAACGACTTCGCCATGCTCCACGAGATCAACGGGGTCGCTTCGGTGACAGGACCGCCCGCGCCGAATTCGGTGTCGGGCTGGAAGCCGTAACGCTCGGCGACGACGGCACCCCCGCGTTGCACGACCATCGCAAGGGAGACACCGTCGCCGGGGGGCCGCTCGAAGATCGCATCGACCTGGTCCTGCAACGTTGACATGACGTCGAAACCTACGAGGGTTCGTCGAGGTCGAGCCACTTGGATGTCGGGTCCGCGTCCGTCGGAGCCGACGGCACTCCGGCAGACGCGATCATCACCGCGTCTGCCGCGGTGGTGGCACGTTGCGCGGTACGTCGATGATCGAGTCTGACGAATCGCCGCTCGACGAGTTCGTCCATGAAAGTGAACAACTGCTCGAAGAAACCGTCGATGTCGAGGAACACGACCGGCGAGGACACCAGCCCGAGCTGGTTCCACGTGAGGATCTCCATCACCTCGTCGAGCGTGCCGAATCCGCCGGGAAGGACGACGAACCCGTCAGCCAGCTCGGCCATCCGTGCCTTGCGGATGTGCATGGAATCGCAGCTCTCGAGGCGAGTGAGCCCACGGTGGCCGATCTCGCGTTCGACCAGGTCGATCGGCATCACTCCGGTCACCTCACCGCCGGCCGCGAGCGCTGCATCTGCCACCGCGCCCATCAATCCGACACGTCCGCCTCCGTAGATCAGTTCGTGCCCACGGGAAACAATCTCGACGCCGAGCTCTCGGGCCGCCGTTGCGTATGTCGGCGGTGATCCGACGTTCGACCCGCAGAACACGCAGATCCGTTTCGCCGTCGCCACGTCTCGCATCCGGCACACACTGTCAGGTCGAAGTAGAACCCGGCACCACGAGCGATGCCGGAGGTGAACTCGTCGGTTACTCCGCGGTAAGTTCGTGGCATGGCCACGCCCGATCTTCCTGTTCCCGATCTGCACGCCGCCGTCGACGTCATCGAGCTCGCGGACCGAATCGTCGCGACCGCCGTCCGGCGTCTGGGCGAGACCGGCGGCCCGGACGAGCACCAGGTGTTCGCCTACGACCTCGCTCACGCCGCCTCTGCGGTCGCGACCGCAAAGGCACTCACCGACTACGGCGGCAAGGGCGACGTCGAGGCGGCGATCACGTGCGCCTTTGTCGCCGACATGCTCCACGACCTCGCCGCCAAGACCTTCGGACGTGAAGCGCAGTGGGGCATCGACCCAGGCGACTACGACACCGCTCGCGGTTTTCTGGCCTCGTTTCGCTCCCCCGAATTCCTGGCGTCATTGGCTGAGCAACCAGGACCTCGCCATCTCAGCGACGACATGGACATGGTGCAGGACGCGTTCCGGTCGTTCGCCTCCAAGGTCGTCTCGCCACATGCCGAACACGTGCATCGCACCAACGGCGACGTCCCCGAGGAGATCATCAGCGGACTCGCAGAGATCGGCGCGTTCGGCCTGAGCGTTCCCGCGGAATACGGCGGATACAGCGAGGGCGGCGACGAGGAGTACACCGGCATGGTCGTCGCCACCGAAGAGCTCAGCCGGGCAAGTCTCGGCATCGGTGGTTCACTCATCACGCGGCCGGAGATTCTGACCAGGGCCCTCGTGAAAGGCGGCACCGAGGCCCAGAAGCAGACATGGTTGCCGAAACTCGCCGTCGCCGAGGTCATGCCGGCCGTCGCCGTCACCGAACCCGACTACGGCAGCGACGTCGCCGGCATCAAGGTCACCGCGACACCTGCGAGCGGTTCGGCCGGCGAGCCCGGCTACGTGATCAACGGTGTGAAGACGTGGTGTACCCTCGGCGCCCGCGCCGACGTACTCGCGCTGCTGGCACGCACCGATCCCGACCGGAGCAAGACACACCGAGGGCTCAGCCTCTTCATCGTGCCCAAACCCCGCGGCGATGCGCACGGCTTCGAGTTCGAGCAAGACCGCGGCAGCGGGAAAGACGGCTCCGGTCAGATCGGCAAGATGGAGGGCAGGCCGATCGACACCATCGGGTATCGCGGCATGCACTCCTACGAAATCGCGTTCGACAACTGGTGGGTGCCGGCGGAGAACCTGATCGGTGAGGAAGCGGGACTCGGACGCGGCTTCTACTACCAGATGGAGGGTTTCGAGAACGGTCGCCTCCAGACGGCCGCACGCGCCGTCGGCGTGATGCAGGCCGCCTACGAGGCTGCGCTCGACTACGCACAGAACCGCAAGGTGTTCGAGACGAACATCATCGACTACGAGCTGACCCGCGCGAAGCTCGGCCGCATGGCTGTACTCATCCAGGCGGGCCGACAGTTCGCCTATGCGGTCGGCACGATGATGGCCAAGGGAGAGGGCGCCACCGAAGCCAGCATGGTGAAGGCGTATGTCTGCAAGGCCGCCGAATGGGTCAGTCGTGAAGCGATGCAGATCCATGGCGGTATGGGCTACGCCGAGGAGTTTCCCGTGAGCCGGCTCTTCGTCGACGCCCGCGTGCTCTCGATCTTCGAAGGCGCCGACGAGGCGTTGTGCCTCAAGGTGATTGCTCGACGACTGGTCGGCTGACTCGCTAGAGCAAGTCGGAAAGGCTTCGAATCCGTTCGAAGTCGGCGCCGAGGTGATCGTCGTACGGGTCGACGAGAATCGGGTGAAGGCCCGCCGCACGGGCTCCCTCCACATCCATGGTGACCGAGTCGCCGACGTACGCGACGCGAGATCGCTCGAACTCGGGGAAGAACGCCAGCGCGTGTTCGAAGATCTGCGGGTCGGGCTTGGCAACGCCGACCACGTGGCTGTCGATGATGCATCGCATGTTCACGCCAGGGCCCGGGCCGACCTGACAGATCCGCGTGTGATTCATCAACGCCTCGATCTGTCCGAACGCGTTCGAAACCACGCCGAGCGGTGTGCCGCGTGACTCCAACTCGACCAGTGGTGCGCGGTGTTCGGGAATGGGCCACCGCCAGATGAAGTGGCCCTTGACGTGGCGGAGCACTGCGGCCGCCTCGGTCCGGCGCTCTGGCGGCACGCCGACCGACGCCACGTACTCGTCGTCGTAGATCGACCAGTCCGTTTCGGAATCACCGTTCCACGACTTGTGCGCCATGGCCCAGTAGTGGGCACGTCGATGTGCGTCGATCTCGACGTCACCACCGAAGTACGCGAGCAACGGCGACAGCACCGTCGGGTCAGGCAGGACGAGCACCCCGCCGGCGTCGAACAGATATGCGTCGAACCGTGCCGCCATCACCGAATGGCTAGCAGGCCGGACGACACGAAACTACGGGCGCGTCGACGTCAGCGACGGAGCGTCCGGTTACAGCGCGTCGTCGCACGCGTCGGTTCGGGGCGTGCGGAGTCGGCACCCGTGGCCGGCCGGCACTGCCGATCGCTACCAATGTCCCGTTCCGGGTGCGCCCTTGAACGGGCCGGTCACGTTGTTGGTGATCCATCCACCATAGAACGACCCGTCGTTGGGCGCGACCCGCTCATCGTCGACCCAACACTCGTCCAGCATCTGGGCGTAGAACGCCCAATGGTGTTCGAGCGCCGAGAACGGCTCGGTCGGATCAGGGTAGGTCCAGCAGGCTCGCTCGAGGACCTCGTCGCCGACCGTCACATCGGCGTAGTGGGCGATGCCCTTCCACTCGCAAAACGACCGATGGGGACTCGCCACCAGGTGATCGTCATCGATGTGCTCGAAGCTCACATAGTAGGCCGGCGGTTGGCTGGTCTCGAGGACTCGCAACGCCGAGGGAGCGTCGACGACGCAGACGCCGCCGTGTACGACCCGGATGCGCCACTCGACTCGCTCGATCCGGGGCGGACGCGGAAAGTCCCAGACCGATTCCATCGGTTTGCCATTCTCGGCGAGGACACGGCGGACCCGGTGCTGGGCACCGGGTCCGCTGCGATCGTTCTCGTTCACGTGTTCATCGACCGGTCGACACCGGTCGGTGGTCGTCGAGGTCGGATCAGTTGCCACCCTCGGCGAGCTCGACCTCGATCGGCGCGAAGTCGGTCCCGGTCAGATCGAGATCCATGGCCGACAGCAGCTCCCATGCTGCTTCGACGATCTCGTTCGTGTAGGCGCCGTCGGTCGGCGGCGCAGTGAGGACGGTCGCTCCCTCGAGGTTGGGTGTGCTCTGGCTGATCTCGACGGTGCGATCCCAAGCGGCTTGATCGGTGAAACCGATTCCGTTCGCCGACGGCCAGATGAGCTTGTTCACTTCGTTCATCTGCCACAGCTGGTGACTGGCACCGAGCTGAGGACCGGCGGCGAGCACGATGTCACGGCATGATTCGACGTTGTCGCGACAGTAGGTCCAACCTTCCATGGAGCCGGCCACGAATCGCGTCGCGATGTCACGGTACGCGTCGTCGTTGGCGAGCTTGTCCGCGTCGGCCCAGATGGCGTCCTGGAGCATGCCCACGCCGTACTCTTCGTAGCTGATGACGTTGAAGTCGTCAGGCGTGTAGAGCTCGCCGGTATCGGGGTTCACGGCCTCGAGTACCTGCGCGTATTCGTTGTAGGTCATTGCTTCAGCGGCGTCGATGCTGCCGTCGAGCAGGGCGACCATGTCGAACTGCTGGCCGACGAGCGATACGTCGGAGGCCGGGTTGAGTCCTTCGGCGCCGAGAGCGGCGAACACCTCGTACTCGTTGCCGAAGCCCCAGTTGCCGATGGTCTTGCCGGCGAAGTCGGCCGGTGAGGTGATACCCGCGTCGGCCAACGACACCTGCAACGTGCCCGACCGCTGGTAGATCTGGGCGATGTTGGTGATGTTCGCGCCGGCTTCACGGCTGGCGAGCGCCTTGGGGACCCACGCGAGCGCGAAGTCGACGTCGCCGTTGGCGAGCTGCGTTTGCGGCACGATCTCGACGCCGCCTTCGACGATGGTGACGTCGAGGCACATGTGGTCGTAGAAACCTTGGTCGACCGCCGCGTAGTAGCCGGCGAACTGAGCCTGTGTGAACCACTGCAGTTGCAGGCTGATCTCGTCGACGGAGGAGCAAGCAGGCATTTCCTCCATGTCGGTCTCCATGTCGCCGGTGTCCTCGGTCATGGCCTCGGTGGTCTCGGTCATCGCCTCCGTGGTCTCGGTCATGGCCTCGGTGGTCTCGGTGGTGTCCGCGGCCGTGTCGGCAGTGGTATCGCCTGCCGCGTCGTCGGCGCTGTCGCTACCGCAGGCGGCGGCAACCAAACCGAGCGCAGCGGCAAGAACTACCGCCCGCTGAATCTTTCGTGATCTCATGTTCATACTCCCCCCGGGGCCTGGCCCCGTCTATGTGTGGTGATGCTCTCCAGAGCTATGGAGACTAGATAAAACGACAGCCCGAGCAGGCATGCGCCGAGCACATACGCCCAGGCAACAGCGTTCTTCGAGTTCGCCACGTTCGACGTGATCCGACTCCCGAGGCCGTTCTGGCTCCCGCCGAAGTACTCGGCGACGAACGCTGTGATCACCGCAGTCGGAGCAGCGATCTTGAGTGCGGTGAACAGATACGGCAGAGCGTTGGGGATACGCGCCTTGAGGAGCACGTCCCGAGGGCTCGCGGCGTACGACCGCAGCAGCTCGAGGTGGGTCGGGCTCACCTGGCGAAGGCCTTTCGCCACATTGACCAGCACGATGAAGAACACGATCAGCGTCACCATCAGGCGCCGTGGCACTTCGGTCGTGATCGAGAACATGTTGTTGAAGACGGCGACGAGCACGATGATCGGAACCGCGTTGAGGGCGATCGCCAAAGGTGTGGCCAACTCGTTGAGAATTCGGAATCGCATCAGCAGGAAGGCAGCGCCGATGCCGAACAGTGTGCCGGACACGAGCCCGACCAATGCGTTTCCACCCGAGAGGAATGCGGCGTCCTTGACGCGGCCGAGGTTGTCGGCGAAGGCCTCGCCGATCGCGCTCGGGGCGGGCAGGAAGAAGGGCTTCAGGTCGAATGCCTTGACGATGCCTTCCCAAGCCAGCACGAACAGCACCCCGAAGAAGATCGGGGGCAGCAACACATCGACGACGCGCCGAGCGTTCATCAGTTGTCGACTCCCCGAGCGCGAGCCGCGTCGTGTGGCTCGTGGAGACCGCGCAACGCGTCTCGAACCGCAGTGACCGAGGCATAGAAGCGGTCGTCTTCGCGAGTGTCTTCATCGCGATCAGACCCGAGATCGACATCGACGATCTCGGTGATGCGGCCGGGTCGCGGCGACATCACGACGACCCGATCGGACAGATAGGCGGCTTCGGGAATCGAGTGCGTCACGAACACCACCGTGGTCTTCGCGGCGGCACAGATCTGGAGCAGCTCGGACTGCATGTGCTCGCGGGTCATCTCGTCGAGCGCCCCGAATGGCTCGTCCATGAGGAGCAGCGACGGATGCGCCGCGAGCGCGCGAGCGATGGCGATCCGCTGCTGCATGCCTCCAGACAGCTGCCAGGGCATGTATCGCGCGAACTCGGGAAGTTTGACCAGTTCGAGCATCTCCTGCGATCGGGCACGACGCCGGGCCTTGTCCCACCCCTTCAACTCGAGCGGCAGCTCGATGTTCTTCTCGACGGTTCGCCAGTCGAACAGTCCGGCCTGCTGGAACGCCATGCCGTAGTCCTGCTCGATACGGGCCTGTGACGCCGACTTGCCGTTCACGAGCACGTTGCCGCCGCTGGGCTCGATCAGGTTGGCGATGAGCCTGAGCAGCGTCGACTTGCCGCATCCCGAGGGCCCGATCAACGACACGAACTCACCCGGTTCGATGACGAGATCGATGTCGAGCAACGCGTCGACCTGGTTCGCCCCGCCTTCGTTGAAGATCTTCGACACGCCGTGCACGACAACAGCGCTCATGTTGCGTCCGTCCAGCCAGGGTTCGACATGCGACTGATCATGATGCGACGAGTCATCCTTCGGCTTCGATCGGCCGGTTTCGCATCAGCAGCACATCGAGTGCGACCACGAGACCGAACAGTGTGAGACCCAGGACCGCAGCTCCGAACACGGCCGCGTAGACCTTCGTGGGATCGCCGGTTGCCGCCTGGCCGTACGAAAGCACGGCTCGACCGATCCCTCCGCTGATGCCGGTGGAGATCTCTGAAACGATGACGCCGACGACCGACAGCGTCGCACCGAGTTTCAGAGCCGGCACGATGGACGGAACCGCTGCCGGGAACCTCAATTTCACCAACGTGCGCCACCACGAGGCCGCATAGCTGTCCATCAACTCCAACGCCGCCGCAGGCGCAGACTTGAGCCCGCGCAAGGTGCCGACCGCAATCGGGAAGAACGCCAGGAACGAAGCCAGGATGCAGACAGCTCCCCATCGCGGGATCTCCTGGCCGAATACGTCGACGCGACCACTCCAGCTCACCACCTGCGGCGCCAGAGCGATGAGCGGCACCGTCTGCGACATGATCACCCAGGGCAGCAGACCACGCTCGGCGAATCGGTAACGCGCCATCAGCACGGCGAGCCCGATCCCGACGACAGCACCGCCGATCAGGCCGACGAGCGCCAAACGGAACGTGTACCAGGCATACCCGGCAACCGAGATCCAGATCGCCTGATCGCCACCGCGATTCTCTGGCTCGCCGAGTCGGCTCACCATGTCCCAGGTATGGGGCATCGCGCGGTCGGACGTGGCCGGAATGATGGGCGATCCGAGTACCTCGCCACCCTGTTCGGGACCGACGAGCTTGTAGAGCTCCCAGAGCGTCCCAACCAGGAACAGTGCGACGACGAAGAGGGTGGTGCGGCGGAACGCGCGGGCTAACACGTCGTGATCACGATTTGGCGAGCGCCTGTTCGTTGAGATTCGGGATGATGTGTTCTCCGTACTCCAGCAGAGTGTGGTCCTTGCCGTCGTGCTGCAGATAGATCGCGAACTGATCGACGCCCAGGGCGCGAAGCTCCTCGAGACGCGACATGTGGGCCTCGATGGGGCCGAGGATGCAGAACCGGTCGACGATCTCGTCGGGGACGAACGTGGTGTGCGTGTTGCCCGCCCGGCCGTGCTCGTTGTAATCGTACTCCTGGCGGTTCTTGATGTAGTCGGTGAGCGCCTTCGGAACCGGAGCATCTTCGCCATAACGAGCCACGATGTCAGCCACGTGGTTGCCGACCATGCCACCGAACCAGCGGCACTGGTCGCGCATGTACGCGAGGTCGTCGCCCACGTAGGCCGGGGCCGCCACGACGATGGTGAGATCGTCGGGATTCCGACCGGCTGCCTCAGCAGACGTCCGAACCGCGTTGATGGTCCATTCGGCAATCTGGGTGTCGGCCAGCTGCAACACGAACCCGTCGCAGGTCTCGCCGATCAGCTTCAGTGCCTTCGGTCCATAGCCGGCGCCGAGCACCTGGAGGCGTGACTTCGATGCCCACGGCAGCGTGATCGTCGAGCCCTTGTAGTCGACGCTTCGACCGTTGGCGAGCTCTCGGATGACGTTGATCGACTCGCCCATCGTGGCCAGCGTGGTGGGCTTGCCGTTGGTGACACGCACCGCCGAGTCGCCTCGGCCCATCGAGCAGATGGTCCGGTTGCCGTACATCTCGTTCAGCGTCGCGTAGGTGCTCGCCGTGACGGTCCAATCGCGAGTCGCCGGGTTCGTGACCATCGGCCCGACGATGACATTGCGCGTCTCGGCGAGGATCTGGCTGTAGATCACGTAGGGCTCTTCCCACAGGATGTGCGAGTCGAAGGTCCAGACGTGCGAGAACCCGAGTGACTCGGCCCGCTTCGCGAGTTCGATCACTCGCAACGCCGGCGGCGTGGTCTGGAGAACGATGCCGACATCCATCAGCGCGTCTCCGGGAACCCGAGATCGACCTTGCTGGTGGACGGATCCGGCCACTTCGATGTGACCACCTTGCCTCGTGTGTAGAAGTTGATGCCCTCGGGCCCGTACATGTGCGTGTCGCCGAACAAGCTCGCCTTCCATCCGCCGAAGCTGTAGTAGCTCACCGGAACGGGGACCGGCACGTTGATGCCGACCATTCCGACCTCTATGTCGAACTGGAACTGACGCGCGGCCCCGCCGTCACGGGTGAAGATCGCCGTGCCGTTGGCAAACTGGTTCGCATTGATCGTGGCGACGCCTTCTTCGTAGCCGGCGACCCGCATCACCGACAGCACCGGTCCGAAAATCTCGTTGTCGTAGCACGCCATGCCCGGCTTCACGTTGTCGATGAGCGTCGGGTTGATGAAGAACCCGTCGGTCGGCGACTCCGGACGCCCGTCGACAACCACGGTGGCTCCGTCGCCACTCGCTCCGTCGATGTAGCCGGCGACCTTGTCGCGGTGCTCGGCAGTGATGAGCGGGCCCATCTCGCTGTCGGGTTCGTTGCCTGGGCCGACGCGCACGTCCGGGATGCGGTCACGCACCTTCGCGACGAGCTCGTCGGCGATCGAGTCGGCAGCCAGGACGACGCTGATCGCCATGCACCGTTCGCCAGCAGAGCCGTACGCGGCACCGATCGCCGCGTCGGCGGCCATGTCGAGGTCGGCATCGGCGAGCACCAACATGTGGTTCTTCGCTCCGCCCAACGCCTGCACACGCTTCCCGTTCGCGGTTCCCGTCTCGTAGATGTACTTGGCGATCGGGGTCGAACCGACGAAGCTGACTGCAGCGATGTCGTCGTGGGCGAGCAAGCGGTCGACGGCGACTTTGTCACCGTGAACCACGTTGAAGCATCCGTCGGGAAGACCCGCCTTTGCGAGGAGCTCGGCGATGAACATGTTGACCGACGGGTCCTTCTCACTCGGCTTCAACACGAAGGTGTTGCCGCACGCGAGCGCGTTGGCGAACATCCACATGGGAACCATGGCCGGGAAGTTGAACGGGGTGATTCCGGCGACCACGCCGAGCGGCTGGCGGATCGAATACACGTCGATACCCGACGATGCCTGCTCGGAGTAACCGCCTTTCAAAAGGTGTGGTACACCGCAGGCGAACTCGATGTTCTCGAGCCCACGGGCGACCTCGCCCATCGAGTCGGACAACACCTTGCCGTGCTCGGCGGTGAGCAGCGTGGCGATCTCTTTGCGGTTGGCGTCGACGAGTTCGCGCGTGCGGAACAAGATCTCGGCACGCTTCGACAGGCTCGTCGAGCGCCATTCCGGCAGAGCCGCCTTCGCGGCCGCAACTGCAGCGTCGACCTCCTCGACCGACGCGAGGTCGACCGATGCCGTCTGTTCGCCGATCGCCGGGTTGAACACGGCTCCTGAGCGGCCGGAGGTGGACTCGACGACTCGTCCGTCGATCCAGTGACTGATTCGATTCATGAGCTTCTTTCCTTTTGACGAGAACGAGACGGGGGAACGGGTGCGGAGATCTAGTGGAGGTACTTCGAGAGGCCACGCTTGACGAACTTGCCGTGACCCTTCCGGCCGGTGAACGTGTCGTTCTGAACGACGACCGTGCCGCGGCTGAGCACCGTGTCGACCTTGCCGTCGATCTCGAAGCCCTCGTAGGCGGAGTGGTCCATGTTCATGTGATGCTTGTCGTTGATGCCGATCTTCGTCTTCGAGTTCGGATCCCAGACGAGGATGTCGGCGTCGGCACCTGGCTCGATCACGCCCTTGTTGTCGAGTCCGAACATCCGAGCCGGTGAGGTAGCACAGGTCTCGACCCAACGTTCGAGGCTGATCTCGCCGGTCACCACACCCTGATAGATGAGCTCCATTCGGTGTTCGACGCCACCGATCCCGTTCGGGATCTTCGAGAAGTCGCCGAGGCCGAGTTCTTTCTGGTCCTTGAAGCAGAACGGGCAGTGGTCGGTGGAGACCACGGCGAGTTCGTTCATACGCAGGCCCTTCCACAGGTCGGCGTGATGATGCTCGTGTTTGGTGCGCACCGGCGTGGAGCAGACCCACTTGGCACCCTCGAACCCAGGTTGCGCCAGGTGATCTTCGAGTGACAGGTAGAGGTACTGCGGACAGGTCTCGGCGAACACGTTGAGACCGGCATGCTGCGCGGCGGCGACCTCTTCGAGTGCGCCCGATGCCGACATGTGCACGATGTACAGCGGCACGTTGCCGGCAACTTTCGAGAGCTGAATCGCGCGGTGCGTCGCTTCCGATTCGAGTTCGGCAGGCCGGGTGAGCGAGTGGAACTTCGGATCGGTGTCGCCGCGCGCGATGGCCTGGGCGACGAGCACGTCGATCGCAATTCCGTTCTCAGCGTGCATCATGATCATCGCGCCCGACTCGGAAGCGTTTTGCATGGCTCGCAGGATCTGGCCGTCGTCGGAGTAGAGCACGCCGGGATATGCCATGAACAGCTTGAAGCTGGTGATGCCCTCGTTGTCGACGAGGTAGGTCATCGCCTTCAAGGCTTCGTCGTCGACGCCGCCGATGATCTGATGGAAGCCGTAGTCGATCGCGCAGTTGCCGGCGGCCTTCTCGTGCCACTCTGCGAGGCGTTCTTGGACGCTGAAGCCGGTGTTCTGCACCGCGAAGTCGACAATGGTGGTCACGCCACCCCACGCCGCTGCGATGGTGCCGGTCTCGAACGTGTCGGACGCCTCGGTACCGCCGAAGGGCAGTTCCATGTGCGTGTGCACGTCGACGCCGCCTGGAACCACGTACTTACCGGTGGCGTCGATCACGCTGTCGGCATTGACCCCGAGGCCGGCGGCCTGCCCCGGAGCGAGGACGCCGACGATCGATTCGCCGTCGATGAGGACGTCACCGTCTCTGCGACCGACAGCAGAGACGACCGTCCCACCTTGGATCAACGTGACGGACATCGCTTCAGCCCTCCACCAGTTCGCTGTAGGCGTCGGGGCGGCGATCTCGATAGAACGCCCAGCCGTCACGGACCTCCTTGATCAGGTCCATGTCGAGGTCGCGCACGATCAATTCTGGCTTGTGCGGATCGCCCTTGTCGCCGACGTACTGGCCGCGCGGATTGACGAAGTAGCTCTGTCCGTAGAAGTCGTTGTCGCCCAGCGGCTCGATGCCGACGCGGTTGATCGCACCGACGTAGTACATGTTGGCGCACGCCGCAGCCGGCTGCTCGATGGTCCAGAGGTACTCGGACAGGCCGCGGTGGGTCGCCGACGGGTTGAACACGATTTCGGCACCGTTCAGACCGAGCGCCCGCCAACCTTCGGGGAAGTGGCGGTCGTAGCAGATGTAGACGCCGACCTTGCCAACCGCTGTGTCGAAGATCGGGTACCCGCCGTTGCCGGGCTTGAAGTAGAACTTCTCCCAGAAACCCTTGACCTGCGGGATGTGCTGCTTGCGGTACTTGCCGAGGTACGAGCCGTCGGCGTCGATCACAGCGGCGGTGTTGTAGTAGATCCCGGGCTGTTCGATCTCGTACATCGGGAGCACCATCACCATGTTGAGCTCTTTGGCGAGCGCCTGGAACCGCTTGGTGGTGGGGCCGTCCGGTATGTACTCGGTGTAGTCGTAGTACTCGGTCTCCTGCACCTGGCAGAAGTACGGCCCGTAGAACAGCTCTTGGAAGCACATGATCTGGGCACCCTGAGCGGCTGCTTCGCGAGCCGCGTCTTCGTGCTTGACGATCATCGACTCCTTGTCACCGGTCCAGTCGGTCTGCAACAAGGCTGCCTTCACGATATTTGCCATCGGATTCCCCTTCTGACGCGAACGCCAAATCGTTTGATGCCGGAAAAACTGTAGTACCCCACCGATGAGGCGCTTTCCGGGACGCGTGACGACGAACATCACCGCTCGAACGACCCCACTCTAAATGATACAGATCTTGCTGGACAATAGAAGTTTTGTAACCGTACAATCACCCCAGTTCGGATCGACGTGATCCGATCCATGAGGGACGCAACGTGATCACAGCCATCGTGCAGGCCATCGACTCGAACAGTGTCGCAGCACCTGCTTCCGGAGCGCCTACCGATCGCAGCGCGCGAACGATCGCTGCGGTGATCGGACGCCTGATCACCGCCGGCACCATCGAGAGCGGCGCCAAGTTGCCCACGGTTCGACAGTTGTCGAAGCAGCTCGGTGTTTCACCGACCACCGTGAGCGAGGCGTGGCGCGGACTCGCCGCAGCCGGAGCGATCGAGACCCGCGGGCGCAACGGGACCTTCGTGCGATCGAGCGGCATGCCGGGCACGCAACTCCGGTATCGGCGGATCTCAGCCGGGTCAGGACAGTACGAACTCGACCTGTCGTCAGGGATTCCCGACGTCGAGTTGCTCCCCGTACTCGGGCCGATCGTGGCGCGGGTGAGTCGCCAGTCGCTCACATCGAGTTATCTCGACAACCCGGTGTTGCCAGAGCTCGCGGAGCGGTTGGCGGCCGATTGGCCGTTCGAGACAGAGTCGCTGACCGTTGTGGACGGAGCCCTCGACGCACTCGACCGGGTCGGTCAGATCGTGCTCCGCCTCGGCGACCGCGTCGTGGTCGAGGATCCGTGCTTCCCGCCGATGCTCGATCTCCTCGATCGACTCGGTTGCGAGGTGATCGGCGTCCCGCTCGACGACGACGGCATCGAGCTCGACGGTCTCCGCGCCGCGCTCGAGCTCGACCCGGCCGCTCTGATCGTGCAGCCGCGCGCGCAGAATCCGTCGAGTCGGGCGATGTCGCGTCGACGCGCCGCCGCAATCGCGAAGTTGCTGGCCGAACGGCGTGTCACCGTGATCGAGGACGATCACGCCAACGACATCTCGTCGGCCCCTCTCGTGAGCCTCGGCAGCCACCTGCCCGAGCGCACGATCCACATCAGGAGCTTCTCGAAGAGCCATGGCCCCGACCTGCGGCTCGCCGCGGTCGGAGGAGCGGGCGAAATCGTGCAGTCGTTGAACACGCGCCGCATGCTCGGCCCGGGCTGGAGCAGCCGGATCCTCCAGGCCGTGCTGCTGGAGTTGCTCGACGACCCCGGCACGGCCGAGGTGCTGGAACATGCCCGGTCCGTGTACGCAGCGCGACGTCGGCTCATCTCGACGCGTCTCACAGACGCAGGTATCGAGCACCCGAACGGTGACGGCATCAATTTGTGGATGACGGTCGACAACGAGCAGTCGGCGTTGTTGTCGCTCGCCAGTCGCGGCATCGGCGCCGCACCGGGTACCCCGTTCATCGTCTCGGCCGCATCCGATGTCGCGCACCTGCGCGTCACGGCCGGGCTGGTTCCCGACGCCCGACTCGGCGAGATCGCGGACCGCCTCGTCGAGGCAGCCCTGACCGAACACGCCAACTCGGGCCAGCGCTGACTCGAACGAAGGGCGAAGTCAGGCCTTCTGACGTCACGCCTTCTGAGGGCGGGCGGCGGCATAGGACAACCACTGTCCACCGTCGAAGTCGTACAACTTGCAGGCCCGAGTGGCTCGCAGGTATCCGCGCGCCGAGAACCGCGACGATCGCACCGTGTCGGGGTACGCATCGGCGATCGCGGATGCAGCGGTGGGCAACTGGTGAAACGGGATCCGGGCATCGACGTGATGTGGGACGTGGACGAAGATGTTGTGGAACCACAGCCGGTTGACCAGCCAGGGGATGCGCACGATCGTGGTCGATTCCATCTGACCCTGGAACTGCGTCCACTCTCGTCGTGTCCACCAGCGGATGTCGGGTGCCACGTGATGCACGTACACGGTCCAACCGATGATCTGGATGAAGATCAGGAACGGAATGACGAACAGCTTCGTGGGCATCCAGAGTGCGCCGAGCCAACCATCGGCGAATGCGCCGAACACCACGGCCGCCGCCGCGCCGAGGGCAAGCGCCGACCCAAGTGTGATCTTGTCACGCACGATCGCAGCGCGACGCTTGCCCGGCGCGTTGAACCGCCACATCTTCAACCACCACACCTCGCGGAGGAAGTAGGCGCCGGAACCGAGACACGACCATTCGAACCGATGTCGTACGCGGGCCATCCGGCCGAGCGCCCGATAGTCGTCCACCGTCAGCGGGTGCCAGACGAAGTCGAACCCTTGACGGGTCGTGTATCCGTGGTGAATTCGGTTGTGGCCGAGGTCCCATGCCGCCTCGGCGTGGACGCTCGGCGCCATGCAGACCTTCGCGACCACACGGTTGGCGCGGCGAGAGTCGAGCAGGGCCCCGTGGGAAGCGTCGTGGCCCAGCACGAACAGCCCGGCAACCCCGAGGCCGGCCAGCGGCCAGAGGAGGAGCACGACCCACCATCGGTCGGTGACGGCCAACCCGGCCACGGGCAGCAGGTAGAGCAGCGTCGCCTGCACCAGCGTCCAGGTCGCTCGCGACTTCGATCGCTCGTAGCAGGCTTCCGGGATGGCCGCCCGCACATCGTTGAGCGATTGCGAGCGGGGACGCGGGAACGCAGGTGTGTCGAGACTCATCGCCCCAGACATTACGTCAGCCGACCGACCGGTAGGTAGGGCCTTCGGTCCCGACGTCGCACACTTTGTACGGTAACAATATTGGGTCTGTACGGATCAGACTGTGTCGAATAGCATTCAGACATGACGCAGCTCGACACGCAGCCAACTCACTCCGACCTGCTCGGCACGGCGTACGCCAACGACCGAGCACACGTGTTCCACTCGTGGTCGGCGCAGGCAACACTCAACCCGACGGTGATCGCCGGCGGCAAGGGGTCACGGATCTGGGACGACCAGGGCAACGAGTGGATCGACTTCACGAGCCAGCTGATCAACGTCAACATCGGCCATCAGCACCCGAAGATGATCGAGGCGATCAAGGCCCAGGCCGAGCGGTTGTGCACGGTTTCGCCGGGCGCTGCGAACGACGTCCGAAGCGAAGCCGCCAGGCTCATCGCCGAACGCGCTCCCGGCAACCTCGACCACGTGTTCTTCACCAATGGTGGCGCCGAAGCCATCGAGAACGCGATCCGTATGGCGAAAGGTCATACGGGCCGGATGAAGATCTTGTCGATGTATCGCAGCTACCACGGCAGTACAACGGGCGCGATCAGCCTCACCGGCGAGGGCCGACGACTCGACAACGAGCCCGGAATGCCTGGGGCCGTGAAGTTCTGGGGGCCCTTCCTGTATCGATCCGCGTTCCACTCCGCCGACGAGCAGCAGGAGGCGGAGCGTGGGCTCCAGCATCTGCGCGACGTCATCACGTTCGAAGGCACCGACAAGGTCGCCGCCCTCGTGCTCGAATCGGTGGTGGGAACCAACGGCATCCTCATCCCGCCCGACGGCTATCTCGCCGGCGTGCGCGCACTCTGCGACGAGTTCGGGATCATGATGATCTGCGATGAGGTCATGGCCGGTTTCGGCCGATGCGGCGAGTGGTTCGCGGTCGACAGGTGGGACGTCGTGCCCGACCTGATCGCATTCGCCAAGGGTGTGAACTCCGGTTACGTGCCGCTCGGTGGTGTCGTCATCTCCGACGACATCGTGGCGACATTCCAGCACCGCGTGTACCAGGGCGGCCTCACGTATTCCGGTCATCCGCTCGCGTGCGCGTCGGCGGTTGCGAGCATCAACATCTTCGAAGAAGAAGGCGTCCTCGAACACTCCCGGATGCTGGGCGACGACATCATCGGTCCGGCGCTACGCGAGATGGCCGAACAGCACCCGAGTGTCGGCGAGGTGCGCGGGCTCGCGTCGTTCTGGGCCCTCGACCTCGTCACCAACCGCGAGTCACGCTCCCCCGCGAGCCCCGACACGCTCAAGGCAATCGTCGCCGAGTGCAAGTCGAAGGGTGTTTGGCCGTTGACCGCCGGCAACCGCGTCCACGTCGTGCCGCCGTGCAACACCCCGGTCGACGAAGCACGCGAGGGCCTGCGCGTGATCCACGACGCGCTCGCCATCGCCGACGCCGCGATGAGCTGACCAGGCTCAACGGCGAGTGACCGACCTCCATCGTTGGCGCAGCTCGTTGCGCGATGCTGGCGATGTGGGTGCCTCGGCAGCAGACGACACCGAACGGTTCCGCGAACGGTATGCGATATCCGGCGCCGCAGCGCTTCTGGCTGCCGAAACCGCCGCCCTCGGCAGCGACTATCAGGCCAACGGTTACACGACGGTCGCGCAGGCTGACGAACTCGGTCGTGTGCTCGAACTGGGTCCGGGGCAGGTGCTGGTCGATGTCGGGGCGGGGTGCGGCTGGCCGGGGCTGTATCTCGCCGACCAACATGGTTGTGCGGTCATCAGCGTCGATCCGGTCGTCGAGGGATGCTTCGTAGCAAGGCGACGGGCTCTCACTGATGGGTTGGCGGAGCGAGCCTGGACGCTGCGCGGAAATGCGATCGCACTCCCGCTGCGGTCGGGGTCGGTCGATGTGGTCGTGCAGAGCGACCTGTTGTGTTGAGTGCGCCAGAAGCTCTCCGTGCTGAGAGCATGCCGACGGGTTCTCAGAACGGGGGGTCGCCTCGCGTTCCTGACCATTCAGCCAACCCCCGGCCTCGACTCGTCGGGTCGTCGCCGGGCGCACCGGATGGGTCCGTCGGCGGTAGCGCTCCCGACCAGCTATCCGAGCTTGCTTCGCACGGCCGGATTCACCGACATCGTCGCCACCGACGTCACCGACGAGTACGCATCCACCCAGCAGCGCTGGATCGACGCCACCAACCGCAACGAGGTGGCAATTCGTCAACTCGTCGGCAACGACACATTCGACGAACGTGCAGACTCCCGCCGACAGACGCTCCGAGCCGTCGGTGACGGACTCCTGTCGCGCTTCATGTACACCGCGGTGCGTTGACCGAGCTCGATCGGTTGGCGCAGCTCGACGTCAGGGCAGACGTTCGGGCACGACCGTGCCGTGCTCGTCGCGGAATTGCGATTCGAACGTGTACGCCTCGGCCTCGAGCGGATTGAGGTGGTAGGCGGTCGGATTCTTGATCCGCGCCGGGACGTCGCCCCCGCCCTCGAGGTATCCCTCACCATATGCACAGGCGAACTCGGCCTCGCCGCCGAGCCGACGGGTCTGCTCGACATGCATGACCTCGTGGATCAACTTGACCAGATGGACCGGATCGTCCTCGTCGAGCACTTTGTCACGCCAGTAGATCGAGTAGCCGAACGTCATTGCATACGTCGAGCCGCTCTTGTCGAACCGGTTGGCCGGTAGCCGGCAGCCACGGCGCACGCGGATCTGGTCGACGTCGAGGTCGGGGAAGATCTTCCTCAACATCGCCCGGGTCGCCGGCTTCAACCGCTCACTCGATCGGCCGAGGTTTGCCAGCTGGGCCGAGCGCTTCGACTCGCGAATGGCCACCTTGCCCATCGAGCAGCCGATCGGCACCGCCCGCGACTTCCACAGTCCCAGTGCCTCGCCGATCGATCGAACCGTTCCGAAGATCGTCATTCGGACCAGTATCCCATGTCGGACCTGACCAGGTCACGGCCAGTACCGATACCCGACACCCAACCATCTCCCGGACGGATCGACATCGACCTCATCCGCGAAAGATCGGGCCGTCGACGACGTGAACGATCGTCGGGATACCGTCGTCCCGATGGGAGTGTTCAACTGGATCTTCGGCAAACATCCGCCGCGGCCGCCCGATCCGTCACGCTCGACTTCGGCTGCGCTCCTCCCCCGCTGGCAGGCCGAACTCGCGCTGGCCGAACTCGCGGAGCACAGGATCCACGCCGTCATCAGCGACGATCACACGTCGTATCTGGGCTCGGGACGAATCGAGTCCATGGCACACGTCTATGTGATGGAACCCGATCGCGATGCCGCAAAAGCGATCATCGACGAGATCACCGACGCGCCCGAGCCCGACTGGCAGATCCGCCCGGCAACAAGCGACGACGAGACGTTTCTCAGGCAAATGCAGTACGAAGCGATGTTCACCCCGTTCGGCGCCGATCCGTTCCCACAGACTGTCGTCGATCAGCCCGGCATCGCCCGCTACCACGTCCGATTCGGCACGCGAGACGGTGACGTCGGCTGGATCGCCGAGACCACCGACGGAGAACCGATCGGAGCCGCATGGGCGCGACGTTTCCCGCGGGACGAAGCCGGTTACGGGTTCGTCGACGAAAGGACTCCCGAGTTGGCGATCGCTCTGGCCGAGCACCATCGCGGCAGCGGGATCGGCACCGCACTCCTCCAGCAACTGCTCGCCGACATCGGGCGTTGCAGCCTCAGCGTCGATCACCGCAACCCGGCGGTCGCGCTGTACGAGCGCGTCGGATTCCGCACACTGTCGACAGAGGGCGATTCGATCACGATGATCCACGGATGAACGTACGATTCGGATACGTCGGAGTCATGCGCCCGCACGGGCGAGCACTCAACGGGCGCCGAGTAACAACTCGGGCAGTGCTGAACAGTCGGTGGTGTTCAGCGACTCGGTCCGATCGCCGACGCCATCGGGTGTAGCGACCTGATCGACCAACGCGATGTCGAACACGTCCGTGGTGCGGTGCCATGGATCGACGTCGCCGCCGGCCAGGGCCGCAGCATCGACGTAGCGCTCCGGCAACCGCCGCCCTTGGCCGGCCGCCAGCCAGACATCGGTGCCACACGCCCGGGCAACGGCGGCGACGACAGCCGAACCGATCTGCGAGACGACCTGAGTGCGCGACACGAGGAGTGCGTCGATCACCACGAGGTCGGCGAGCTCCGCCGCCCGAGCGAGCGCCTCGTTCGGAATCGGCTCACACGGCACGTCGAAACGCTCGAGCCGCTGCATGAACGACGACGCCTCGTGCTGACTGTCGGCCACGAGCACGCGAATGTCACCTCGACGAAAGAGCGCCTGCCCACCGATGTCTGGCCACCCGATGACGAGCACCGTTGCGCCGTCGGGCATCTTCGCAGCAAGCAGCTTCGCTGTCGGGTCAGCCTCGAACTCGTCGATCAGGTTCCAGGCGGCGCTGGACGGGTCGTCGGCGATCAGCAGGTGCGAGCAGAGCCACCAGAGCGGCCCGCAATGCGGATGTCGTTGGATGATCCGCCGACATGCCACGAGCATCCCGGCTGAATCGAAGTCGAACGAGCCGAAACCGTACGCGGCCTCTCGCAGCAGTGCCGCGGTGTCGGCGCTGCCGCTCCGCGCCACGTATCGCAGGTGCTCGATCGGATGCACGTCGTCAACGTACCGCGCTCACCAGCTTCGGTACATTCGTGACCCAGTCGCGCCCGATACGGCATCCCCCTCGATCGAAGTCGGCTCCAAGTGGGCCTTTGTTGGGCCGCCCAGCCCACGAATCGCTACCATCGCACCTCGTGGCAACGAAACTGCCCTTGGATCTCGAACTGTCGCCGCTCGGCGGGGAACCCCGTGAGCTCGAACAGTGGCTCACCACGTTTCATTTGGCGACCGTGGTCCTCGATCCGTACACCAACGAGAGCTCGTGGCTCCTGAAGACCGCCACCCGAATTCTCGGTCAGTTGCGTGGCGCCCATGCGCGCATGACCCTGCTCGTCACCGCCGATGCGCAGGATGCCCGTTCCTTCCTCGGGCCGTACGCCGACCAGTTCCTCGTGTTCTGCGACCCCCACCGAACGGCGGTGAAGGCCATGGAGCTCACGCAGATTCCGGCGTTCGTCTTCGTCACCGTCGACGGCACGATCGAGGCGAAGGCCGAAGGCTGGAACGCACACGAGTGGCTCGAGGTCACCAAGGTGATCAGCGTCACCACCAAGTGGCGCCCACCGACCATTCCGGTGGCCAGCGATCCCGGCCCGTTCGCCGGGTCACCCGCGCTCGGCTGAGCGTGCCGACGCTGCCCGAGCTTCCCGTCACAGAAGCACTTCCAGAACTACGAGACGCGCTCGCCGGCACCCAGCGCGCCGTGCTGGTGGCACCGCCTGGGGCCGGGAAGACCACGATCGTGCCGCTCGCCCTACTCGACGAGACGTGGCTGGGCGATCAGCGAATCCTCGTGCTCGAACCGAGGAGACTCGCCACGCGAGCCGCGGCCCGCCGCATGTCACAACTGATCGGCGACACACCCGGCGGCATCGTCGGCTACCAGACCCGCGACGAACGACAGATCGGACCCGACACTCGTATCGAGGTCGTCACGGAGGGGATTCTCACGCGCCGGCTCCAGAACGACCCCGAGCTCCCCGGAGTCGGACTCGTGATCTTCGACGAGGTACACGAGCGCAACCTCAACACCGATCTCGGCCTCGCCTTCGCGCTCGATGTCGCGTCGACGCTTCGGCCCGATCTGCGCATCATCGCCATGTCAGCCACGGCTGATACAGCAGCGCTCTCCGAGCTCCTCGGAGCGCCGGTGATCGAGAGCGCGGGCCGCATGTTCGAGGTCGAAATTCGCTGGATGCCGCCCAGCCCCTCGAGCCGCGGCGGCGGGCGCGGACGCAACAAGCCTCGGGGCAACCCTGGCCGACAGATCGAACCAGCAGTGGTCGACGCCGTCCATCGAGCGCTGCGGGAGGAACTGGGTGACATCCTCGTCTTCCTCCCTGGCATCGGCGAGATCAGCCGAACCCAACGCGCGCTGCAGGACTCCGTGTCGGGTGAGGTCGACGTGTATCCACTTGCCGGAGCGTTGTCGCCGGCCGAACAGGATGCTGCACTCGCTCCGTCGCCCGTGGGGCGCCGGCGCGTCGTGCTGTCGACCGATATCGCCGAGACCTCTCTCACCGTCGACGGCGTCCGGATCATCGTCGACAGCGGACTCGCCCGCGCCCCACGCTTCGACGTCCGCACGGGCATGAGCCGACTCACGACCGTGTCGACCAGTCGATCGTCGGCCGAGCAGCGAGCCGGACGAGCCGGACGCGTCGAGCCGGGTGTGTGCTACCGACTCTGGAGCAAGATCGAGCACGGCACGCGACCCGCCCAGAGGGCTGCTGAGATCGACGAGGTCGACCTGGCCGGCTTCGCACTCGAGCTCGCCGCATGGGGTGGCGATGTCGGCGAGATGGCGTTCCAGAACGCGCCGCCCGCCAAGGCAATGGCGAGCGCCCGTGGACTACTCGTCGATCTCGGGGCCATCGATGCAGACGGCGCGCTCACCGACACCGGATCGAAGATGCTCGGCCTACCGGTGCACCCGCGTCTCGCGAAGATGATCGTGGCATCGCCGTCACCGCTCTCGTGTGTCGTCGCGGCACTCGTCGACGAACGCGACATCATGCGCGGTCGCCTCGACGACGTACCGATCGACCTTGCGCTGCGCGTCCGCGCCGTGTGTGGACACGGTCATCACGATCTCGTCGATCGAGGCGCGGCTCGACGTATCCGCGACCGTGCCGCCGACATCGCCCGACGCGCCCGGATCAAATTCGACACCGATCTCGTCGATGCCGACTACAGCGGTCTTGCACTCCTCCATGCCTTTCCCGATCGGCTCGCCGGGCGCCGTCGCCCGGGCCAGTTCCGGTTGCGCAACGGCGCGGGAGCATGGGTGCCCGCCACGGACCCGCTCGCCAACGAAGCATTCGTCGTCGCCGCTGACCTCGACGGAAAGCGCGACCGTGCACGCATCCGACTGGCCGCTGCGATCGACGCCGACGAAGTCGCTGAATCATTCGCGAACCAACTCGATGAAACGGTCACCCTCGCGTGGGACGGCAATCGGGACGACCTGTACGAAACGGTAGAGCGCCGCCTCGGTTCCATCCGACTCGGGGCCACGATACGACGCCCCCAGGCCGGGGAAAGCACCACCTCCGCGCTGGTGGACCGCGTTCGAGAGACGAAACTGGCCGTGCTGGGATGGTCCGACGGCTCGATCCAGCTCCGTCAGCGAGTCGACTACCTCCACCGAACCGTTGGCGACCCGTGGCCTGACTGGAGCGTCGGCACGCTCACCGCCACGGTCGACGACTGGTTGGCTCCCTACCTGCCCGGCGCAATCGGGCGGGCCGACCTCGACCGGCTCGATCTCGCGACGGTTCTGCGCTCGCAACTCCCCTGGCCGATGGGCGGCGCACTCGACTCGGTCGCGCCCACCACCCTCGAACTGCCCACCGGCCGAACTGTTCGGATCGACTACGCCGGTGAGCAGCCCTCCGTCGGCGTTCGAGTTCACGATCTGTTCGGTCTGACCGAGCACCCACTGGCCGGCGGGCAACCCATCGTCCTCACGCTGCTCTCACCGGCAGATCGACCTGTTCAGGTCACGGCCGACCTTCCGGGTTTCTGGGCCGGAACCTGGGCCGAAGTTCGCAAGGAGATGGCCGGGCGGTACCCCAAACATCAGTGGCCAGAGAACCCGGCCACCGCCAGCCCCCGACGGCTGAAGGATCGCTGAGCGCGATGCTCAGCGGGCTCTCGCCGTGGCTCGCCCTCGGCGCCATCGCCATCGTCTTTGCCGGCGCAGCCGTTCAAGGATCGCTCGGTATCGGGCTCGGACTCGTCGCCGCGCCCGTGCTCACCCTCATCGATCACGACTTCGTTCCCGGGGCGATCGCACTGATGATGGTGCCACTCAGCATCGGCGTGGCGTTTCGCGAACGCGATTCCATCGACCGCGCCGGCGCAAGCCTGGCGGTCGCGGGTCGGATACCGGGCGTGGTCCTCGGTTCCGTCATCGTTGCGACGACCGGAGCCACCGTGCTGGGATGGATCGTCGGCACGAGCGTGCTCATCGCCGTCATCCTCTCCATCACGGCGATGCGTTTCAACACCACGCCGCGCAACCTCGTGTTGGCCGGCGTCGTCTCCGGTTTCACGGGCACGTCGGTCGGTATCGGCGGTCCACCCATGGCACTCACCTACCAACACAGCGAACCGGCCGTGATGCGATCGACCCTCGCTGCGTTCTTCACGGTCGGGGCGAGTCTCACGATCGTCGGCCTGGTCGCCGTCGGCGAGCTCCGCCTCCGTCAGCTGCACCTCGCTGCAATCGCCGCGCCCGGCCTGCTCGCAGGCCTGTACGTATCGAAGCACATGGCAGCCGCTGTCCCGGCCCGACGACTCAGACCGATCGTGCTCGCCGTGTGCGCCGTCTCTGCCTCTGCGCTCCTGGTGAAGACGATCATCTGAACCGAACCCTCCCGACGAGCATCCCACCTGCCCGACCGACGGGGCCACCACTAGGGTCACGGTGGTGGTTCGATCGGCCGAAATGTCGCACGAGGCGTCGGCGCTCATCCGCCGCTACTACACACTCAGCGGGTTGTACACACTTGCGGCGTCGGTCATATGGGGCGTCAACACACTCTTCCTACTCGACGCCGGCCTCTCGGTGAGCGACGTGTTCATCGCGAATGCGGCGTTTTCTGCGGGCACGATGCTGTTCGAGCTCCCCACCGGCGTCGTGGCCGACACCCTCGGACGACGGGCCTCGTTCCTCTTGTCGATCGGGATCCTGTTCGCCGCGACGCTCGCGTACGTGGGCATGGCATCGCTGAGCGGCGGCATCGCCGCGTTCGTGGTGGTGTCGGTGCTGCTCGGTCTCGGTTTCACCTTCTACTCCGGGGCAATGGAGGCATGGCTCGTCGACGGGCTCCGCTTCCATGGCTACGACGGCGAACTCGACCAGATCTTCAGCAGAGGTCAGATCGTCAGCGGTGCTGCGATGCTGGTCGGCACCATCGGTGGCGGAGGCCTCGGTCAGATCGACCTGGCCCTGCCGTTCCTCGTTCGCTCGGGGCTGCTCGCTGCGCTGTTCGTGCTGGCATCGGCCGGCATGCACGACCTTGGTTTCACCCCTCGGCGCGTTGCACTTCGCGACGTTCCCCGGGAGGCTTCGCGCGTCGCGGCCGACGGAGTCGAGTTTGCGTGGAGGAACCGGTCGCTACGGCTGCTGATGCTGGTGTCGACCATCCAGGTCGGCTTCATGGCATGGGCGTGGTATGCGTGGCAGCCCTACTTCCTCGCATTGCTCGACCGCGACGCAGTGTGGGTGGCCGGTCTGGTGGCCGCGCTGTTGGCGATGTCGATGATGATCGGCAACGCGACCGTAGAACTCGTCATGCGATGGTGCGGACGTCGATCCACGATGTTCCTCGGCGCCGGCGGCATCTTCTCGCTCGCTCTCGTCGGCGTCGGCATCGTCGACTCGTTTCCCGTGGCGCTCGCGCTCCTCTGCGTCGGCGGGATCACCATCGGCGTCCAAACGCCCGTCCGTCAGGCG
>JBBKWQ010000168.1:0-2842 GCA_037969115.1 Ilumatobacteraceae bacterium | reverse complement strand
GGCCGGCACCAACGCCGCCACCGTTGCAGCAGCGACCGCCGTGCCGGCGATCACGAGGAGATCGAGCGGAGCGAATCGGAGGTCATCGATCGGCCGGCCGGCGATGCGATCCAGCAGGGTCGTCTGGCGCACGACCACGCCGCCGGCAATCGCCAGAGGGATGCCGATCGCCGCGCCGAGGAGTCCGGTCCACATTCCTTGCAGGCCCATGGTCCTGCGCACCAGGTGCGGTGCAGCCCCGTTCGATGCGAGTTGCCCGATCGTCACGAGTTGTCGCCGTGCAGACGTGGCGAACGCCGCGGCGATGACGATGCCGACAGCGACGAAGGCCAACACACCCGCGACCCAACCCCATGCGATCTGTCGGGCGCTGACGCTTACGCCGTCGTAGAAGAACGCGTCGTCCGATCGCTGCGTCGGCTGGCCGGTTCGATCGAGTTCGGCGTCGACGAACGTGCGCTCCTCCGGTGTCAGCGAATCGGGGAGATCGACGAGCGTCTCGACAAGGGTCGAGGTCGGTTGCAGAAGGTCCCGATCGAAGCCTCTGACCACCATCAACGGTGCATCGACCCACGACCGGTCGAGACCCAGACCGACCACGGTCAGTTCGAGTCCTGGACGGACCAACGTCACCCGGTCCCCGACGGCGACGCCGAACTCCTCGGCGACATCGGGGGAGATCAGCACCTCCCCCGGGACCTTCGGAACGCGACCCGCCGACAGTAAGACGACGGGTTCGGTGATCGGGTCGGTCAGGTCGAGATCGGTGAACCTGACGATCTGTCCAACCTGATCACCATCGATCAACGCGCGAACGGTCGTGTACGCCGTGAAATAGGTCGTCGTTCTCGTGCCCTCCGGGAGGTCGGGAAGCCTCGGGATGGGAACGGAGCCGCCGTGAGCCAACTCGGGGTCGGTGAAGACCACGACGTCGGCGGTGCCGTACTGCCTCGTGAACGCCTGCTCGTTGGTCTCGATCGTCGAGCGCGCAATGATGCTTGCGCCGGTCATACCGATCACCGGGACGGCGACGAGCAGCATCACCAGCAGTGTGCGACCCGGCCGCCGCCGCACTTCACGACGGGCCAGTCGCGCCGCGAACCGCCATGCAGACCATGGCGACGTGCGGGGAGTCCCTGCGTCTGATGACGCCGATGGCGGCGATGCCGTGGTCGGCCGATCGTCGAGCAGAGTCATCGCACGACCTCGGAAGCGATTGCGTTCGTGGACAGGTCGACGAACACCGGTGCCGTCTCGTCCACGATGCGACCGTCGCGGAGGAACACCACCCGGTCCGCCCACGACGCGAAGCGTGGGTCGTGGGTGACCATCACGATCGAGGCGCCACGGTCGCGGGCAAGGCCGGCGAGCAGTTCGACGACCTGGTCACCGTTCACCGTGTCGAGCGCACCGGTCGGCTCATCTGCCAACAACAGGCGACGGTCACCGATCACCGCACGGGCGATCGCGATCCGTTGGCGCTGGCCGCCCGAGAAGTCGTCGGGGTACCGGTCGAGGTCGTGACTCAGCCCGACTCGGGCGAGCGCCTCGGCTGCCAACACTCGCGCCTGCTTCGTCGCCATGCCGTCGAGTTCGAGCGGCAGCATCACGTTCTCGAGTGCCGTCAGCGCCGGGATCAGGTTCAGCGACTGGAACACGTAGCCGACATCGTTGCGGCGCAGTTCCGCTTGTCGGGCGGCCGACATCTCGGCGAGATCGTTGCCGTCCACGAGGACACGTCCCGCACTCGGCTGTTCGAGCGCGCCGGCGAGGTGCAGGAGTGTGGACTTGCCGCAGCCCGACGGCCCCATCACCGCGACGAACTCGCCGGGGGCCACCGACAGGGTGACGTCGGTGACGGCACGCACCTCGGTCGAACCGGCGCCATAGCTCTTGACGACATCGAGGAACTGCAGCATCGGTGTCCCGGTGGATGTCGGGGCGGTGGATCGGGTGGTCATGGTGGTCGTACTCGTTTTCTTTTCGAACGGGGTGTTCTGGTCGTTGTGATCGCTGGCCATCAGGCGCTCGTTTTCACCTGTGCGACGCGTGCTTCGCACACGTCGAGCCAGCGCAGGTCAGCCTCGGCGCGCACGATCAGTGCATCGGTCACGAGGTGCGCAGCAAGGTCATGGCCCGTCGGCGGGGAGCTGTCGGGGGCGTCGGCATCTCGACTCGGCGTGCGCTCGCGGCGTCTCTGCTGAAGCACAGCAGTCAGCGCCGATCGCTGCCGGGTGAGCACCCCGAGCGCATGGTCCGGTCCATGTTCGATCGCCATCAGCACCTTGAGCATCAGTTCGTCGCGCGGTGGCGGATCGTCGGTCGGCACCGCCTCCCACCAGGCGCCCAGTTCACCGAGGCCCTTGGTCGTGATCGTGTAGATCTTCTGCTCGTCGTCACCGACTTGCATCGAGACGTAACCGTCGCGTTCCAGCCGATCGAGCGTGGTGTACACCTGGCCGACGTTGAGCGGCCAGACACCGCCGGTCGCTGTCTCGAACTCGGTCTTGAGTTGGTATCCGTAGCGCGGTTCGTCCTGAAGCAGTGCCAGGAGTCCTTCTCGTACGGCCATCAGCCGTACTCATTCTGGTTCATGAATACCGAGTATGCACCCGTCGGCCGAACTTGTCAATACTCAGTATGCATTCCACGATCGAGTCAGATTTCTGTTGACCGATGTCCTCCTGATCTGTAAGTTGACAACTGTTCACTCATTCGACCGGCCGTCACTCGACTTCGGGTCGTGACCGCGCCATCCCGCCCACGCCACCACGCCACCACGCCACCACAGGAGCCTCCCGATGACCGACACCGCACCCCGCACGGACACTGCCACGGACTT
>JBBKWQ010000167.1:0-3235 GCA_037969115.1 Ilumatobacteraceae bacterium | reverse complement strand
TGCTCCGCCCATCCGTTTCGCGCTGACGACGGAAGTCGAAGAGGCGGGACACGCCGTTGCGCAGAAACAGCACGGGCGTGGCCCATTCCACGTCGTTGACCTCACGGACGGCTTTGCGCGCCTCCGCGACGGCGGCATCGATGGGGAGCTGGCGATCGACCAGCGACTTGTAGAACTCGCCGGCGAACTTGATGGCCGCTTCGTCGGTGATCTCGAACTGCATGGCGATCACCGCCGGGCACCCCTGCCGAACCAGCTTCGTTGCCAGGCCCGTGAAGGGGTCGTCGAGCGCGGTCCGTGCGCCGTTGCAGGAGTTGAGCACGACCACCTGCAGGTCCTCCTGATCGTTGATCAGGTTGACGAACTCGTTGTCGCTGAGCGGGTCGGTCCCGCCGGTGTCGTCGGTGAGGAACATCATCCCCTGGTCGTCGTTGAAGTCGCTGTGACCGATGAAGTGGACGATGTGGTACGAGTCATCGCGTAGGGCTTCTCGCAGCTTGGTCTGCGTTCCCGCCTCGATCCAGTGGATGTCGACCCACTCCGAGACCTCGGAGATCGCCCGATCGACGTGGCCCTTCTCGTCCGCCACATCGAGTTTGCCGAGATCGATCGGGCTGGCCATCACACCGAGGATCTTGATCTTCCCCTCGACGATGGGCTGGCGCACGAACCGCTCGCTGTTGAGCTCGCGAACGACGGGCGACTTTCGCTGGCGGGCAAGGAAGATCGAGTCCTTGCAGAGCAGTTCCCACGGCACCCGCATCAGTTCGGGCTCGTCGGTCAATGAGATCCGCATGCGGACGCGAGCCGTGCTGCTCGCTGCTTCGTACAACTCGCCGACCTCGCCGACCAGCAAGGCGTCGGCCAACTTCTTGCCGAGATCCTCGGCGGTCGTTCGCGGACTCTCGAATGCTTTGCCGACCACGCGGGTCGTGGTGCCAGCAGTTCTCGACCGGTTCTGTCCGAGCGACTCGATTGCCTGTGCGAAGTCTTCGTTCGACAGAGGAACCGAGAACGTCGATCTCGCAGTCGGGAGGTCACCGGTGAGCGCCGTGACGTCATACGTACCCGGCGATTCGGGCTGCTCTCTGAAACTGATCTTGAAGTCTTCGTATCCCGAGCCGTCCATCGTCGTTCCTACATTTCGTGCTCGGTCATTGCGGACACTGCTGGTTTGCCTCTTGGACGGCTCGTTCGGGGGACACCGTGGACATGTTCTGCTCATCGAACGAGAAGAAGTCGGCGGCGACCGTGGCGCGAGCGTCGGCCTCGTCGGTTCCGAGCGAGAGCACCAACAGCCCAGAGAGCAGGCTGAGCACAGCGGTGACGAGCACGATGTACTGCGCAAGTCGTCGTCGGAGCAGCGCAGCGATTCCCCCGACGACGAGGGTGGTTGCGAGAAACACCTGCGACACTCCGAAGTTCTCTCCCTGTATCTCGAGAACCTGCCCCTCGAATGCCAAGCACTCGGCCCGCTCCAAGAGCAGCAGCGCTTCGACCTCCAGTTGCGTCGAGAGCAGACCGCCGTGCGATTCGTACGAGTTGAACGCCGCCTCGGAAAACGGATCAGCCACGTCGTCGTCGGCGTCGTTCCATTCGACAGCCAATGCGAGGACCTCGTGCGGCATTGCAACTTCCAGGTAGGCAGCGGCGGGCGAGTCGTTCTGCGATTCGGTGATCCAGCTGAAGATCCAATCGCGTTCGATTGCCCGCTGCGCGTTCGCATCGTTGTAGATGTCGTTGGCGATGAGGTCGAGGCGCAGGCTTTCGTTCTGCGTTGCGGTGATCGAACCATCGACCCCGTCACCGAGGTACGTCGCGAGCGCCGTGAAGATCGCTGCGGTGCCGATGAGGATCGCGGCAAGCAGTTCGATGCGGCTGCGGCGGCGCTGCTCGACGTCGTCTTTCGAGCGCTGAGGTGGCGGCGGCGGCGGGTTGGCGACACCGGCGAGCACGTCAGTCATGGCGTGCCCTGGCCGATCGCGGGGTACCTCACGTTGCGGTCGCTGCCTTGGGCCCCGCCTGCAGGCGCGTGCGCGCATCGACGTTGCTCGTGAGGTGACCAGTCGCTCGTTCGATTCATTCTCACCATCCGCCGGCTTCGCCGACGGCCCTCGTCGCTGAGATTAGTCGGAACGCAACGTGCTGCCGAACGAGTTGATCTGGTCGATGGCTGACCCGGCAGGCGACCGACTCAGTTGACGCCGTCGAGGAGCCGGGCGCGAACGGTTCGTCCAGCGCGGCGAACCAACGCGGTCGCGAAGCGATCTTTCAGGTTCACGAGGTCCTCGACACCCCACGTCGAGCGGCCCCGCTGCCCTCACATCGACGCCGCCGACCCCTCGCCCGATGGACGTCGGATAGACGTCCCATCGCCGTCTCGGCACGACGAGCGGTTGGACTACCGTCCAGAATGCGCGTGCCGCAGTGTTCTCGCCAGGCCCGCGTGAGCTGTCCCAGGGCGGATGACAGCGCGACCGACGAGACACCGGGAGGACCGACATGTCGACAGCCGGAGCGGCCACGCTCGCCGTCGTACGCGAGACCGCGGATGACGATGCCGAGGTCATCACGAAGTCGGACACGGGGACGTCGACGAAACCGGCTGCTGCGCGCTGGACCGACATCCTCGCCAAGCTCGTGCCGACAGGAATGATCGGCAGCTACTCGTTCCTGGTCGGCCTGATGGTCGCGCTGATCGACGAGCCGACGGCGGCAGAACCGGAGCCCGACCAGTACATCGGGTTCCGCGTCGGTGTCTGGGCGGCGTTCACGATCTGCACCCTGCTGTATTCCTACGCCGCGTACGTCACACGTCGATCGACTGCGGTGAGGGACCAGCGACGCAAGTTCCCCTGGGAACTCGCGGCCAGCACGTTCGCATTCGCGGCGTGGGGGCTGTCGACACCCGGTTCGTGGGTCATCGCCAGCGTCGACGGCACCTTCTATCGCGTCGTACTCCCGACCGCGATCGGCCTCGGTGCAGTGCTGGTGCTGGGCATCTTCTCCGAAGCGATCAAGACCAAGCTCCCCGCCGCCTGAACCTCGTCAGTTCGGTCCCGAGTAGGACGACGAAGAACTGAGCAACTGCGACGCCTGCGACCGTGGCCGACGCGGCGGTCTCGGCGTGATAGCTCACGGTCAGGCCGAAGATGACGGCGAGCCAACCGAAGCCGACGGCGGTGACCATGGCGATCGGAACCCGGCGCACGAGCAACATCGCCGTTGCCGGTGG
>JBBKWQ010000166.1:0-3449 GCA_037969115.1 Ilumatobacteraceae bacterium | reverse complement strand
TCGTTCTGGTTCGACGGGCACACGGTCAGCAAGGGCTTCCGGCCGTTCCACGCTTTCGTCAACAGCGTCCACGTCGCCGCCGGCGCCGTGTGGGTCGGCGGGGTGGTCACGATGACGGTGATCATCTGGTGGCGACACCGCTTGGGGCGCCCGATGCGAGCGGTCGAACTCGTCGTCCGGTTCTCCAAGATCGCAACGATCGCGCTGGCATCGGTCGTGGCCGCCGGCGCAGTCATGGCTTTCCTCGTTCTCGACTCGGTGGGCGAATTGACCGGGACGCCGTGGGGCAAGATCCTCTTGCTCAAGTCCGCCGCTGTCGGCCTCGCCATGATCGGTGGAGCGTTCAACCACTTCCGCCTGCTCCCCGCTCTCGAGGCCGACCCCGAGTCTCCCCAACTTCTCACCGAACTCCGATCCGCCTTGACCGCCGAGGCGATCATGCTGACCTTCGTCGTCGCCGTGACCGCCTGGCTCGTCGCGGCTGCGTCGTAGCCAGCGCCACGCTCGAACATGCTGTTCGCCACACTTGCTGCGGTCGCCGTCGCCATCTTCGCCTGGCAGGCAATTCACCGTTCCTCTCTGCTCGTTCGTCGTTGGCACCCGTCGTCCTTCCCCCGCCGTTTCGCGGGACCGCTCAGCGTGCGCGACAGCGGACCCACGGGCCGCGACGACGAACAGGTCGTGGTCCTGCTCCACGGCCTCGGTGCGACCGGCGACTACTTCGGAGCGTTCTACGACGGACTCAGCCGTCGTCGGCGAGTGGTGATCGTCGACCTGCTCGGCTTCGGACACTCGCTCGACGAGGAGCGCGCCGACTTCGGCCTCGACGATCACGTCGATGCCGTCGACCAGGCCCTGGAAGCGCTCGGTCTCGGACGGTCCCAGATCGTGCTCGCTGCACACTCGATGTCGACCGCGATCGCACTGACGTGGGCCGACCGCAATCAGGGTCGCGTCGACCACGTGTACCTCTGGGCCCCGCCGATCTATCCGAATGAATCAGCGGCTCAGGCTGTCGCCAAGGAGTACGGGTTGATGGGTCGCCTCTTCGCGCTCGATACGAAATGGGCCGAACGCGCGTGCCGCATCAACTGTGCGAACCGTGACGTCAGTGGTCAATTGATGGCGCTCATGGCGCCGCGCTGGCCCACCGCGGTCAGCAGCGATGCCAGCCAGCACACATGGGCGGCCTACCACCTGTCGCTACGACACCTCATCCTCGACTTCGACTGGTCGACCGTTCTCCCTGCCAGCGTCCCGCTCACGATCTTCCGGGGAAGCAACGATTCGATCGGCGACCAGGCGTACATCAACGAGATTGCGGGCAACGCAGATGTGATCACCGTGCCGGACGTCGACCACCACGTTGCGCTCGCGCACCCGGAACTGCTGCCTGACGCGCTCGACCGCTGACGAAGCTCTGACGAGTCGTCAACCCCAGCGGGCCGAGCGGGATACTTCGGCGTGAATTCGGGTAGTCCGCCCCCATGGCCCGACATCAGATCGTTCGTGACGTCGACCGGACCGCACCACCTCGGGGTCCTCGGTGAGCGCTCGACGCGATCGATCGCCCCTGCTCGTTCCGATTTGGTTGGAGCGCCTGTCATCGTGGGCGAAGGGACTGTTGCTCATCGGCGCCCTTCTCGGCGTGATGTTGTGGATCGCACTCAAACTGCGAGTGGCGCTCGTGCCGCTTCTGCTGGCGTTGATCGTCGCGGCCGCACTCCGCCCGATCGCCCGTGGTCTCGAAGAACGACGGGTTCCCCGACCGCTCGCGGCCGCCATCCCGATCGTTTCCGTCGGCGCTGTCTTCGCGCTCGCCGGATGGTTCGTCTACTGGCGCACACGCAGCACGCTGGAGGGTGACGAGGTCACGAAGGAGAAGATTCGCACCCGTGTCGACGAGTGGCTGATGGGCGAGCCGTTCGATCTGTCCCGACGCCAGATCGACGGTGCAGAGGAGTCGTTGAGGTCGTGGGTGTCGACCGGTGTGGGTTCGCTCGGCGTCGAGCAGGCGACGCTCGCCGTGCAACTCCTCGGCGGCGCTGTACTGACCTTGGTTTTGACGTTTTTCCTGGTGAAGGACGGCCCGAGCATGTGGAATGCGGTTGTCGCGCGGGTCAATCCCGTCCGGGCCGAGGCGGTCAAGCGGAGCGGCGAGGCCGTCACTGACACGGTGTCGGCCTATCTGCGCAGCGTGGTGTTGACGGGGATCGCCGATGCTCTGTTGATCGGCGTGGGACTGTGGGTACTGGGTGTGCCGCTCGTCGTTCCGCTGATGATCCTCACGGCAATCGCCGGGCTGTTCCCACTGGTCGGTGCAATCGTCGCTGGAGGGGCGGCGACCCTCGTTGCGCTGATCACGGTCGGCCCGTCGGCGGCGGTGTGGGTGATCGTCATCACCATCGTCGTTCAGCAAATCGAGGGCAATGTGATGCAACCGCTGATCGTCGCGAAGCAAGTGTCGATTCACCCCGTGATCGTCCTCGTGGCGCTGACGGCCGGCGGCACCGTCGCAGGGCTCGCAGGAGCGTTCCTCGCTGTGCCTGTGGTCGCCGCCGTCATCGCCGCGGTGCGAGCGTTCTCGAGCGAGCTCGAAATCGAGAGTGGAACGCCGGCAGATGCAATGGCGGACTCGGGCTAGCCGCGCCGATCTATCACGCCGTCGAGGAGTACGTCATCGGGCCGCTCGTCCCCGTGAAGCACGCTGATGTCACCCGTTGTTTCGAGAACGACCGCTCGCACGTCGGACAGCTTGAGGACGTTGGCTTCCCGCAGCTTGGCGACCACGTCGGACCTCGTCACGCGGCTGGAATCGAGCGCGGCGTCGATGTACTCGCCGTCGCGCATGAGCAGCATCGGCGGGTTGTCGACGATGTCGCCGAAGGAGGCGAAACGTCGTAGGAGGGCGATGGTGGCCTGCACGGCGAGCAGTGCCGAAACGGCGATCGCCCCGTTCGCCACCGGCGTCGAGGTGGCGACGGCGCTGGCCAAGATCGAGCCGATGGCGACCGTCACGGCGAAGTCGAAACTCGACATCTTCGACAGGGATCGAAGCCCCACGACGCGAATCGTTGCGATGACGATCGTCATCATCAACACGGCGGAGAGCGTGACGAGCCCCGCCTGCTCCCACGAGGTCCAAATCCAGTCGGCAAACATCAGGATGTGGCGGCGATTGGGTCGGTCACGTCATCGAGATCGAGTCCGGCCAGCACGTCCGTATCGTCGCCTGACGCGGCCGGTCCGTAGCCGAACAGCAGGGCGCCTTTGCCGTGGCATCTCGGGCACGCCGCTCCGATCACGAGTTGGAGATCGTCGGGGTCCGAGGCGCCTTCGATGCGGTGCTCGGCCCCGGCGGACCACTCGGTCGACGGGCTCTCCTCACCGCACCGGCCGCACTCGATGCGACCGTCCGAGCGGACGAGGTGGTTGAGCGACCAACCCTC
>JBBKWQ010000165.1:0-2865 GCA_037969115.1 Ilumatobacteraceae bacterium | reverse complement strand
CACCCTCGAGGTTCGTCGCCGTGACTTCGAACTCGCGAGCGGTCACCAGGCTCAGCCCGCTGATGATGCACTTTCGCTTGCTCGGCGCGGCGGTGCAGGTCTTGCCGCTGTTCACCTCGTACGCTGTGTATCCGGTGATCGGAGCACCACCGGTGTTCGTGGGTGCTGTCCAGGTGATCTCGTTGGCCGTCAGCCAGAACTCAGTGACCGATGCCGGCGCCGGAGAAGCGGGCACCGTCATGACCGGCCGGGTGTCGGCCGGCAGGATCGACGTCGGGGTCTCGGCATCGGGCGAGTTGCCGACCGCGTTGGTGGCAACGACCGTGAACTTGTAGTTGAAACCGGGGTTCAGGCCATCCATCGCACACGACAGTTCGCCGGTCGTCGAGCACGTGGCGCCGTCCTTGTCGTTGGTGACCAGGTAGCCGGTGATCTGCGACAGTCCATCGGACACCGGTGCCTGCCAGGTGACGGTTGCGGCACGCTTGTACGGGGTGGCAACGACGTTCTGCGGTGCGGTCGGTGCGGTCGGCTTCGACGTCAGGGTCGATGCGATGTACGACTGCGTGGATGCGGGCACCGGTGTCTCGGCACCCACGAGTGAGCGCGGGACGTAGATCCTTCCGGGCACATCGAGCAACTCGTCGACGCCGGCGGTGTCACCGTTCACCGTCATGATCGACGTTCCCGAAGCAGAGCGTTGCGCAGGGTCTTCCGGGTTGGCGAGGCGCTCCTGCATGACGAGACGGACGGCGTCGGGCCCGGTGTCGTTCTGGACGACCATGCGGCCGTCGTCGCCGAAGATGAACACGACGCCGAGACCGTTGAGGTTGTGACGGGTCGGGCCGTTGATCGCGTAGAACGCGGCGTCCTGATCCGTGGTGCAACCCTGGACGGCGCCGTTCCCGGCGACTGCGTTGGCGCCGCTCGTGAAGGTGATCTCCGACTCGAAGTAGTACACACCGGAACCGAAGTACGTCGGACCGCTGATCGTGACCGGATCTTGGTAGGTGCCCGGGAAGTACACGCGACATTCGCTGTAGGCCGCGTCGAAATAGCCGGCTTCCATGAGGTAACCGGCGGCGCCACGCTGATCGAAGCTGTGCACCGGCAGGTTCGGCAGCCAGATCTTGTCGAGCTCGGATTCAGGGGTGGTGTCGGCCAACCATGCGTTGGTGACCGGGTTTCCCGAGCTGGGATAGACGGCACCGCTGCCTCCGGCGGGAACGACCGAGTTCGCCTCGACCGTGGCCACTCCGTAGCGAACGGTTGCGTCTTCCTCTTCGAGCGCCTCGTCGATCAGGTAGCACGTGGTCGTGACCTGCTTGTCGATGTTCGGTTGCGGCAGCGTGACGCCGATCGTGATGCCCGCACCTGCACAACCCTCGTACAGACCTGCCGGGTCGGCAAGCGCAACACGAAGGCCGGCCTTCGCCGTCTCGGAGGACTGGTTCTTCTCTGAGCCGACCCTGTTCGCCTTGATCACGGTGCTGGCGTAGGTGAGCGTCGGAATGACGATCAAGCCACCGATCACCATCAGCACGAGCGCCAGGATCAGCGTCGAACCGCGATCGCGCTCGGTCGTGTGTTCGTCTGGGTGCAGCATCAAGCGGTCACATTCATGACGCACGACACTGCTTCGTTGGCACTCACGCCTACCGTCAGGGTCTTGTACGTCGATCCGGGGATCAGCGTCTGAGTGATCGTCTTGCTCGTGGCGCCGGACTTGCACGACCACGATCCGAAGTTGTAGCCGACGAGATCGGACAGGTTCTGCGGTTCGATGTCGACGCTGACGCTGCTTCCCGACGGAATCGGGAGGTCGAAGGTGCCGGTCGGGAACCGGGTGCTGGTGGTGACCACGGTCGGCTCCACGTTCATGTCGACGCCGCCCGAATCACGAACCTCGGTGTTCTGGTACGTGAAGGGGTCGCTTGCCGGCCCGCCGTTCACCCTCGTTTGCAGGGTGAGCGTGCCGCCACACTCGGCGAGTGCGACCTGCTGGAGTGCGTCCACCAGATCAGACCAACTGCTCAGGATGTACATGTCGGCCTCTGCGGCGTTCGAGTAGTCGCTGTTGATCGGTACGCCGAAGTCGTTGCCGGCGATCAACCGGGCGAGCACCGTGTTGCCGGTTGCCGACGTCGTCGTCTGCGTTTCGAAATCGGTGTACGGCTCGGTGTAGACCCGCGAGTTGCGATAGCCGCTGGCGTTCGAGTTCGACGGGGCGCTGGACGGCTCCCAGTCCTCGTACGGGCTCGAGTACTGCTTCGCGCCGACTCGGTATCCGTCGGACTGGCCCGAGTTCACGTTGTTGGCGTTGTAGTCGCCGCCGGAAGTCGATTCCCAGCCGTCGTAGTACGGCTGGGCGCCGTACTCCTTGGACCAGTAGCCGCGCTCCTTCTTCTTGCCCTTCGCTGGCCGGGTGACGATCCACTCCCAGCGATAGCCACGCTCGTACTGGTGGAAGCCACGCTCCCACTGCATGTGGTAGCCACGGCCCTGGCTCTGCACCCACTGGACGTTGGTGGTGGTGATGCCGCCGACACCGACGCCGATGAGATCGACGCTGGAGCGGAACCGACTGGCGATGTAGTTCGTGCGGTTGAAAGAGGTCTGGTTGTAGTCGGAACCGTTTGCCGTGGGCCAGCCCGGCAGGATCGCCGGCGGTTCGAGCGAGGCCGTGTCGGCCTTCTGGTTCTGACGGTCGTAGGTGGGGATACCGTCGGTGAAGAACACGACGCGTTCGGGCAGCACATCCTGGAGGGTGCCGTCGGCGTTGTAGAACGTGCGGTACCAGCCATCTTCCCAGTTGGTGCCGCCACCGGCGGTGAGCACGCTCGACTTGTTGACCTCGGTGAGCAG
>JBBKWQ010000164.1:0-56129 GCA_037969115.1 Ilumatobacteraceae bacterium | reverse complement strand
ACCCCGACGAGTCGGCGCGGCGGATTCGCGCGGGGCTGCTCGCTCGCGGCGTCGACGCCGCCGTGGTGATCAGTGACACGTTCGGGCGGCCGTGGCGCGAAGGCCAGACCGACGTCGCGATCGGCGTCGCCGGCATCAACCCCCTGTACAGCTACATCGGCCAACACGATCCGCACGGTCATGAGTTCCGGGTGCAGGAACTCTGTCTCGTCGACGAACTCGCTGCCGCGGCGGAAATGGTGAAAGGCAACACGAGCCGCGTGCCCGTGGCCGTCATTCGCGGTGTGGAGTGGGAACCCGACGAAACCGCATCGATGGCGCCGGTCATCCGCGACTCGAACCGTGACCTCTTTCGCTGAGGGCGTCGCAGCCGCCTCCCGTTCTTCCGGGTAGCACGCCTCGGCGGCGGGCCAGTAGTCGGCTCGCATCGCCGCGCGGAAGAACGAGCGGCGACGTTTTACGCTCACATCGATGCTCGACCTTCCGACCGCCGATCCGTGGTTCGTCCGCGAACGCGTCTCCGACGCCATTGCCTTGGTTTCTGAGCCTCATGTGCACCCTCTGCTGCGCTGCAATGTGTGGCACGTGCAAGGGCGCGATCTCGATCTCGTCATCGACACCGCACTCGGTCTCGCTCCGCTCGCAGCGCACGTGAGCCGGCGCGCCGACGCAGCGCTGCTCGCCGTGGCCACACACGTGCACGGCGATCACGTCGGCGGCCATCACGAGTTCGACCACCGAGCGATCCACGCTTCCGAACAGGCCGAACTCTCTGCCGCAGGACTGGTCGTGCTCGACGCAGCGCTCTATCCCGAGTCGGTGCTCGGTCCGTACCGCGACGCCGGCTACGACATCCCGCCGCTGCTCATCGATGCGGTGCCGTTGGGAGGTCTCCCGGCGGCCGTGCTCGATCGCGTGGCCGCGCCGCCGACCCGGATCCTCGAAGACGGTGACGTGGTCGATCTCGGCGATCGGCACTTCGAGGTGTTGCACCTCCCCGGCCATTCGGCGGGCAGCATCGGCCTGTGGGAAGAGCAGACGGGCACCCTGTTCTCAGGCGACGCAGTGTACGACGGGCCGCTCCTCGACGAGCTGGACGGGTCGGACATCGAGGCCTACGCGGCGACGATGGAGCGGCTGCTGCGCCTTCCCGTCACGGTCGTGCACGGCGGCCACGAGCCGAGTTTCGGACGAAATCGACTCGTCGAGATCTGCGACGCCTACCTCGCCCTGCACGGCTGAACAGATAGGAACCGTCGCGGTCTCGTGTCACGAGGTCGAGGTCACGTCGGCCAACGACCGATCGGCACCGTCGATCGAGAGCGCGATCGCCTCGATCTCGAGCTCGGCATCACGGTCGCCGGTGACGCCGACGACGATCTTGTCGCGGTACGACATGACACCGACACCGATTCTCACCTTGGCGACGAGCGGAATCGCCGGAACGATCCAGTTCATCGTCGATCCGAGCAGCGTGACCGGTTTGCTCGGGCCTGGGGCATTGATGATGGCGGTGTCGACGTTGCCGGCTCGCAGACCCGTTCGGGTCGCCTGGCGGAGACCCAGCGCTGCGAGCGTCGGCGCGGCGAGTCCGTCGAGCCCTCGCAGAGCGATGCCGCCGATGGCGGTGGCGTTGCGCGGACCGGTGGTCTGTGCGGTGATCCGGTGCACCATCTTGGCGAAACTGTCGGCGTTGGTCGGCAGGTCGACCGTCTGTGAGGCGATCTGGTTCGTGAACACGCCACTCTGACCGACGGCGAACGGAACGACCGTGCGAATGCGGGTGGGTACCGGCTGGCCCGAATCGACGAACATCGTCTGGAAACCACGACAGATCAGCGCAAGAACGACGTCGTTGGTGGTGGCGTTGTGGGCGGTCCGAATCTCACGAATGAGGCCCAACTCGATGTCGGCCGAGCGCCAACGCCGGTGCGGCCCGACAGCGCCGACGAGCGACTTGTTCGGTGATCGTGCGATCGCGGCCCGGTTGAGAAGGTTGCGGAAGGGCCGGGCAGCGCTGCGCGCCAGGCGGTACTGCTCGACGGGATTGAGCGCGAGGCTCGCGAGCGATCCGGCGGCCATCTCGAGTGCGGATGGGATGGGCGGAGGGTCCCACGGCATCGGCGCCGGGCCGCGGGAACGACGAAACGTGTCGACCACCAGCGTCAGTGGGTCGGTGCCCGACACGCCGTCGATCATGGCGTGGTGAGCCTTGGAGATCACAGCCCACATGCCATCGACCAGACCCGACACCATCCAGAGTTCCCAGAGCGGTTTGCCGCGGTCGAGACGTTGCGACATGATCCGTTCGACCAGATTCAGCAGTGATTGATGCGTCGGCTCGGGAATGCCCGTGTGCCGCACGTGGAAATCGACGTCGAACTCGGGACTGTCGGCCCAGGCCGGACGTTCGAGGTGCATTGGCATCTCGACCACACGTTGACGAAACCGTGGGACGAGATGTATCCGGCCGTCCACCCTGCTGCGGAAATCGTCGAAGGACGGTGCGGGACCTTCGAACACCGCGACCGTCACACTGTGCATCGCGCTGACGTGATCTTCGAGATGGAGGAACGCGGCGTCCTCCGGCGTCATCCGTTCCATGGCGAGTGTCCTCCGTCGGCAGAATCGATGGTGATCGTGTCGACTGTCATAGTGCCGACTCCGGGTACGCGACGTCGAGCGGTGCCGGGTGAGCGAGCGCTGCGCGGCGGAGCACGTCGAGGCGTCCGCGTAACGACTCCTGGGCGAGCTCGACGAAAGCGGCAGCGCTCGACTCGATCAGCCCCGGCACGATCGTGGTCGGATCCATCGGATTGCGGCCCAACGCCCGCACCACGTCGGGGTTCGGCTCCAGCACGAGCACGGGAGCCCCGCCGGCGGTGATCGCGGACACCTCGGATCGCAGGCTCATGCTCGGAATCGTGCGAATCGACGTACTGATGGGCATGGTCGGCATGGCCTGGGTCATCGACATCGGCGACAGGATGACCACGAGGTCGAACGCGCAGCCCGCGACGAGATCGGCGTTGGTGGGCGAGTGCACGCCGCCGTCGATGTGGCGACGACCGTCGATCGTCATCGGCTGGAAGAACGAGGGGATCGCACAACTTGCCCGAACGGCGTCTGCGACGCTGGCCGTGCGGCTCCGTCTTCGCCCGCAGTCGTGGTCGTGGTCGTGGTCGTGGTCGTGGTCGTGGCGATCTGGATGCCCGAACACGATGCGATCGCCCGATTCGAGATCGACGGCAACGATCCACAAGGGCCGCTCGGGCCATTCGTCGCCGTGGAGGTCGGTCGGACTCTCTCCCACCGACTCGGTGCGGATCGGACCACTCGGCAACATCGCCGTCACCAGCCTGATGGGTCTGATGCGGGGCCCCCTCGTCAACTCCTTCAGGACGAGTCGAGCTGACGACGGCCCGACGCGGAAGTCGGTGACCCGAAGATTCCGTCCCGAGATCTCGCGCAGCTTTGCCATGGAATGTGGATCGTTCGACAACGACACCATGCGCTGGAGGATCGTTTCTACCGACACGTTGCCGCGTAAGAGCGATCCGATTCCCGACCCGGCCGAGGTTCCGACGATGAGGTCAGCGGTGCGTGGGTCCCAACCGGTGATCTGCTGGAGCGCCTCGAGGACGCCCGTATGGAACGTCCAGCCCGCGATGCCACCTGCGCCGAGCACCAGTCCCACCCGGGGTGCGGGTCCGTCGGTCGGCGTGGATGGCATCGGGGCGACGTCGTGGTCGTGCTTGGCTCTGCTCGCGCCGTCAGGCGAGGGGGTCCGGTCGGCCGATGGCCGTGGTGACGGTCTGCCATGCGAGGTCGACCTGGGCGGGCGAGAGTGCAGGAGCATCGGCGAGCGGTTGGAGGTGCTCTGCCCAGTCAGCCAGCGACCTGCCGTCGATGGCCGTGACGCCCGGCATGAGATCGACCTCGACTTCATTCGACTCGGACACTCCCCAATGCACACTGATGAGGGTGCGAGACGAGAGCGCACAGCGTCGCAGGATGTCGTCGAGCTCGCCCCGTGCAACTGCAGCGCCCGCGATCCGCTGTGGGCTCGCTTCGGT
The DNA here is from genome assembly GCA_037969115.1 of Ilumatobacteraceae bacterium. Classification (GTDB taxonomy): domain Bacteria; phylum Actinomycetota; class Acidimicrobiia; order Acidimicrobiales; family Ilumatobacteraceae; genus JBBKWQ01. The sequence continues at coordinate 52,053 of JBBKWQ010000164.1, read as the reverse complement.
TTCCGGCTCGCTCGGCATCGGATCGAGCGACGTTCGTACGGCAAAGATGCCGGGTGGGCCGATCAAGACGTGATCGGTTCCGCCGATCTTGTCGGTGCCGATCTCGTAGACGGCTCGCCAGGGCGGCGAGGAGAGCGGACGGAGTGCACCGCTGGTGAGACGCAGCGCGGACGAGACGAGCACGCTGTCGTCGAAGTCACCCGACGAGCTCGCGTTCTTGAAACGACGATGAGCGATCATGATTGCCATGGGCACGACGACCACCACGATCGCGACGGGAATGATGATGCCCGGACTCATTGCTGGCGCATTCTTGTCGAAATGGGAACGGTGTGGGCGGACTGTCGCCGCCGGTGCTCGGCGGTTTCGCTGTTCGCTGCCGATCCGATCTGGATCTGTCGTGGTTGGCGCGGGCCGCGCCCGCCGTCGACGTATCGTGTCACCCTTATTGAGTCGGCCGAGATGCGCACACCTTGAGGAATTCCAGAGCAATATTGCAGTCCCGCCATGAACACTGGTTGATCAGATGACCACCAACGCGAACCATTTCATTCTCGGTGTGGATCTCGACGGTGTCGTCGCCGATCACACCCGTCGGTTTCGCGAGATCATGGCCGAGATCCGCGGTGTCGATCCCGAATCGATGCCTCTCGATCGTTCGTGGGATTTCAGCGAGTGGGGATTCGCCCCCGGCGAGTACGCCGAGTTTCACCGCATCGGTGTGATGGAACACCACATGTTCCGCACGATGCAACTGATCGAGGGCGCCGCCGACGTGTTGTGGCGGCTCTCCGATGCCGGCATCTGGATCCGTATCATCACGCACCGTCTCTACGTGCACTGGGGCCATGCCAAGGCGGTCGCCGATACCGCCACGTGGCTCGACGGCAACCGAATTCCGTATCGAGATCTGTGCTTCCTCGGCGCGAAACCGCAGGTGGAAGCCGACGCGTACATCGACGACGCGCCGCACAACGTGGCGCAGTTGCGGGCGGCGGGCAACACCGTGATCGTGTTCGACCAGCCCTACAACCGCGACATGGCGGGACCGCGGGCGAGGGACTGGTGTGATGTCGAGGCGCTGGTGATGGGTCTGGCGGCCACACGGCTCGGGCGCTTCGAACCCCAGCTGCCGGGCTTCGACGCCGGGTCTGACCGATTGCAGCGTCGGCGCGGCGGCGATCAATGACCCGCACACTCAGAACGTAATTGCCGGTACGACCGTACCGGTTCGAGGTGTTGACCTTGTTGCAGCGAGGTGGCTATGGTCTCGCGGGTCGGGGGGTGCACTACTTCTGCCTCCCGCGTGAACCTCAAGGGGAGGAACGTAATGGATTGGAAATTTCTTGACGGAGCCCGTCGCTCCGTCGGACCGGTCGAAGTCGACCTGATCGAGGCATACGCACAGCGCCGCATCAACCGCCGCGATTTCGTGAAGCGTGGCACGATCGTCGGTTTGTCGATGCCGTTCATGGGTGCCATCATCGCAGCGTGTGGCAGTGACGGCGACAGCGAGAGCACCGGCGACACCACGGCCGGAACAACCGCCGGAACAACCGCCGGCACCACCGCAGAAGGCGGGACCAGTGCACCGCCGTCCGGCACGACCGGTGGCAATCTGATCATCGCGCTCATCGCCGGTGACAACAACTCGGGTCTCGATCCCGTGAACATGCTCGACGTCGGCACCTACGGCGTGGTGTCGCAGAGCTTCGAGTACCTCGTGGGTCTCGGCCCCGACGGCAACATCGCGAACACGGCGCTTGCCACCGGTTGGTCGCCCGACGAGACCGGTGGTGTGTGGACGTTCGATCTGCGCCCAGGCGTGATGTGGCAGGACGGCACCGAGTTCACCTCGGCCGACGTGGCCGCCACGATGGACCGCCTCGCAGCGCAGGGCAACGCAGGCCTCGCCGGCGTCATCGGCGAGGGCTCGGTCGACGCCAGCGATCCGACCAAGGCGGTGTTCACGCTCATCGAGGCCAACGGCAACTTCCCGGTACTCGTGTCGCTCTTCAACGCGCAGGCACTCATCACGCCGGCTGACTACGCCGACGGCACCACGCTCGATGCGCGCCCGGCAGGCACCGGTGCATGGATCCTCGACAGCTTCGATGCATCGACCTTCGAGACCAAGTTCAGCAAGAACCCCAACTGGTGGGGTGGCGAGATCCCTCTCGACACCATCGTGATGCGTGGCTTCGCCGACCTCGGCACCCAGGTCACGGCCATGACGAGCCGCGACGTCGACGTGATCCAACAGGTTCCGGTGATCGGCGGCGAGGGTCTGCTCAACGACCCCAATTTCGTACTCCTCTCGCCGCCGTCTGCCGCGCACCGCCAGGTGTGGTTCAACACGCAGCAGGGTCAGTTCACCGACAAACTCGTGCGGCAGGCGGTTGCCTGGACGGTCGATCGGCAGCAGATGGTCGACACGCTCTGGGGCGGCCGGGCCGAAATTGGCAACGACCACCCCGTTCTCTCGTCGCTGCCGTTCTTCGACGGCGACGCCGTCGAGCAGCGCACCCGCGACATCGACAAGGCGAAGGCGTTGCTGGCCGAGGCCGGTGTCGAGGGGATCTCGGCAGCCATCGCCACGGGCGATATCCAGGAGGTTCCCCAGCTCGCTGCGATCATCCAGCAGAACGCCGCCGAGGCAGGGTTCGACTTCACGGTCAACACTCAGTCGAACTCGACGTTCTACGGTGCTGCCTGGTGCCCCGGTGCGAACCCGGACGACAACACGCTGCCGTGCGACAACTCGGCAGAGTTCGGCATCGTCGACTACGGCCATCGCCCCGTTCCCGACGTGTATTTCGGTTCGGCGCTCGCCACGGGTGGCGTCTGGAACTCGTCGAACTACGCGAGTCCGGAATTCGACGCCAAACTGTCGGAGTACCGGCAGGCGGTCGACGTCGATGGCCAGAAGGCTGCGGTTGGCGCCATCGAGAAGATCCTCTGGGAGGACGTGCCAGGCGTCTACCCGTACTTCTACAACTACCTGTCCGGCCACGACGTCAGCGTGGCCAACGTTCAGTCCACGGCCCTCGGCCACCTCGTCGTGAGCAAAGCCACCAAGGGTTAATCAACTACTGACCGGGCGGGTTGGGGGTTACTTCCCGCCCGGTCAGCTCGATCTGGGGGACACATGGTTCGTTTTGCACTACGGAGAGTGGCGTTGTCGCTCGTCACGCTCCTCATCCTGATCTTCGTGCTGTTCCTGCTCACGCGGGTCTTCCCGTCCGATCCGGCACGACAGATCGCCGGACCGTTCGCCCCGCAGGAGCAGGTCGACGCGCTCACCGAGCGATACGGATTCGACGACCCGTTGGCCACCCAGCTCGGCCGACAGTTCACCGATCTCGTCACCTTCGACTTCGGTGAGGCCTACTCGGTGCCCGGCCAGCCGGTGTCCGGCTTGGTCGGCGATGCACTGTGGGCCTCCACCAAGCTCGTCGGGTTCGCACTCGTCCTGACGATTCCCGTGAGCATCTTCGCCGGGTTGGTCGCCGCACGCCGCAAGGACACGTTCCTCGACCGCTCGATCGTCACGCTCGGATTGGCCAGCGCATCGATTCCCGAGTTCGTGTCGGGCGTGTTCCTGCAGTACGTCATCGGGGTCAAACTGGGTTGGCTGCCCGCCATCTCGAACATCCCTGACGGGACCGGCTTCTTCGCCCAGTTCGAGTACCTCCTACTGCCGGCCCTTTCCGTGGTGACCGTCTACTTCGGCTACATCGCCCGTATCACCCGAGCCGGCACGATCGCAGCGCTTGATTCCGACTACACCCGTACGGCGTACATGAAGGGCCTCACCACCCGCACCGTCATGACGAAACACGTGCTTCGCAACGGTCTCCAACCCACGGTCGCGGTGATCGGTACCCAGATCGGCTACCTCTTCGGTGGCCTCGTCGGTCTGGAGATCGTGTTCAACTACCCGGGCCTCGGTCGGCTGATCTTCAACGCAGCGAGTAAGCAGGACGTGCCGCTGCTTCAGGTGGGCGTGTTGACGGTGGCGATCATCTTCATGATCTGCACGCTCGCCGCCGACCTGTTGATCGCCTGGATGAATCCGCGTGCCCGTCTGAATGTGAGGAACTGATGACCGACGACAATTCCTTCATACCCGCCACCGGCGCCGACATCGACGAGCCGCTCTTCCCGAACATCAAACCCGAGCATGCTGTCGAGGAACCGGCCTTCGACCCGGCTGCGGAACGCAAGAAGGTCAAAGCCGAGCGACGAGCGTTGCTCCTGAAGAGTCCGGCGTTCATGTTCGGTGCGGTCGTGGTGGGATTCTGGGTTCTCTGCTCGCTCTTACCCGGGATCTTCACCTCGTACGGAGCCAACGAAGTGGTGCGCGTCGACGGATCGGTGATCGCTCGGACGGCTCCGTCGTCCAACGCCTGGTTCGGTACCGACGGCATCGGCAACGACGTGTTCGCTCGCGTCATCTACGGGGCGCGCCCCGTCCTGATCCTCGCACCGGTCGCGGCGATCCTGTCCGTGGCTGCCGGCACGATGCTCGGGCTGACCATGGGGTACTTCCGGGGCATGGTCGACGAGATCCTCAGCCGCATCGTGGAGGCGTTCCTCTCGATCCCGGTGATCCTGCTCGCATTGATGGTGCTCGTCACGCTCGGTAACTCGAACGTCATCATCATCTTGACCATCGCGATCCTGTTCACACCCGTGGTCACCAGAACGGTGCGGTCGGCGGTGGTGGCGGAAGCGCAGCTCGACTACGTCACCTCGGCGACGCTCCGCGGCGAGAACGCGCTGTTCGTGATGGTGCGCGAAATCCTGCCCAACATCACGAGCGTGCTGGTTGTCGAGTTCACCGTCCGAGTCGGGTATGCCATCTTCACGGTTGCGACGCTGGCATTCCTCGGTCTGAGTGCGAGCGATGCCACTGCGGCGAACTGGGGCCAGGACGTAGCCAAGAACTATCCACTGATCCAGGCGGGCCAATGGTGGGCGTCGATCTTCCCTGCGCTCGCCATCGCCCTGCTCGTGATCGCGGTCAACTTGATCGCCGACTCGCTCGACCGAGTGTCGAAGGCCTGAGGTACTGACGATGAGTATGACATCCGATCCGACGACCGTGATCGAACGCGGCGATCCCACCACGGCCGCACTGGCGGTGCAGGACCTCGAGCTCGCCTATGTGGTGCGCGGGGTTCCGCGCGAGGTGCTGCGAGGCGTGACGTTCCAGGTTCGTCCTGGAGAGGCCTTCGGCCTCGTGGGCGAGTCCGGCTGCGGCAAGTCGACCACGGCGTTCGCCGCATTGCGGTACATGCCCGACAACGCCGTCATTCAGGGCGGCCGTGTGCTGGCGAGTGGTCAGGACGTGACGAAGATGTCCGGCCCCGAGCTGCGGAAGTTCCGTGCCACCGAGGCCTCGATGGTCTACCAGGACCCAGTGCAGGCCATGAATCCGGCCCTTCGCATCGGTCAGCAGGTGGCAGAGTGCTTCCGTATCATCGGTCAGTCGAAAGCGCAAGCAGCGCAGAGTGCACGCGATGCACTCGGACGCGTCAAGATCGCCGACCCCGACCGTGTGCTCGACCGCTATCCGCACCAACTCTCGGGCGGCATGCTCCAGCGTGTGGTCATCGCCATGGCGCTGGCCAGCGACCCCAAGCTGCTGGTGCTCGACGAGCCGACCACCGGACTCGACGCCACGGTGGAGGCGGAGGTGCTCGACCTGGTTCGTGACCTCGCCCACGAGACCGACGCCGCAATCCTGCTGATCGCGCACAACCTCGGCGTGATCCGATCGATGTGCGACCGCGTGGGTGTGATGTACGCAGGCCGGATCGTCGAGGAAGGTGATGCTCAGGAGGTCTTCGAGTCACCGAAACATCCGTACACACTCGGACTGCTCAACTCGATCCCCAGACGCGGCCTCCACAAGACCGAGCGAGCCCTGTTCACGATCCCGGGCAACCTGCCCCAGATCGGCACCCCGCTGCCCACGTGCGTCTACGTCGAACGTTGCCCGCTCGCCGACGACACGTGCCACAACGAGGTGCCACCCAAGGTTGCGATCGGCGACGGGCACTGGGCCCGATGCCACCACATCGACCGCCTCGACCAGATCCCCGAACCCAAAGCCGACGTCACCCAGTTCGACGCCAGCGCCAACACGATCGTGCAACTGAACAGCGTGTCGAAGACGTTCCGGCAGCGTGGTCACGACGTGCCGGCGTTGGTGAGCATCGATCTCGGCTTCGGCGAGGGAGAGACGCTCGGCCTCGTCGGCGAGTCGGGATCCGGGAAGAGCACGCTCGCGAAGACGCTGCTCGGCATCCATTCGCCCGACGAGGGCGGCGACATCTCCCTCGACGGACGCGTCATGAAGTCGAAGGCGACCGAGCGGGTCGTCGAGTCCATCCGGGCCTTCCAGATGGTGTTCCAGAACCCCGATTCGGCACTGAACAAGATGTGGACGGTGCGTCGGATCCTTCGTCGCTCGATCACCAAGCTCACGGCGGTCTCGGGTGCCGAAGCCGATCGGCGGGTCGAGGAGTTGGCTGAAGCGATGCGACTGTCGCCTCGTCATCTCGACATGCGACCTCGCCAGCTGTCGGGCGGGCTGAAGCAGCGAGTGGCAATTGCACGGGCATTCGCCGGCGACCCACGCATCGTGGTCTGCGACGAACCAACCAGCGCCCTCGACGTATCGGTGCAGGCCGCCATCTTGAACCTGCTGGCCACCCTCCAGAACGACGAGCGCACCAGCTACCTGTTCATCTCCCACGACATCAACGTGGTCCGCTACCTGTCCGACCGCATCGCCGTGATGTACCTCGGACGGATCATGGAGCTCGCCTCGACCGACCAGCTCTTCGCCGGACCGAACCATCCCTACACGGAAGCCCTGCTGTCTGCGGTGCCCAGCGTCGACGGTGAAACGCATCACCGCATCCCGCTGAAGGGTGAGATCCCGAGCCCGGCCAATCCGCCGTCGGGCTGCGTGTTCCACACCAGATGTCACCGATTCATGCCCGGTAAGTGCGATGTGATCGACCCGCCGGTGATCGAGCTGTCGCCTGGTCATCTCAGCAAATGCCTGCTCACCGCCGAAGAACTCCGTGCGACACCGGTGACGGTCGCCTCCGGCGCTGAGTAACGTCGCGTCCATGAGGACGCTTCCCGAGCAGACGCTCTACATCGACGGACGGCGCAACGACGCCACCAGCGGCGAAACGTTCGACACGATCAACCCGGCGACCGGCGACGTGATCTGCGCCGTCCAGCAGGCGAGCCAGCGCGACGTCGACCGAGCCGTCGAGTCGTGCGCGAAGGGATTCGCCGACTGGTCGCGATGGCCGGCTGTCGAGCGACAGCGGGTGCTGCTGCGAGCGGTTGCGATCTTGCGCGACCGCAACGACGAGTTCGCTCATGTCGAGACGCTCGACACGGGTAAGCCGGTGTCCGAGACCACGACGGTCGACATCGTCACCGGCGCCGACGTCATCGAGTATTACGCCGGCGTCATCCCGGCGATCCACGGCGACTACATCGATCTGCCGCCCGACGCATCCGCGATCGTGCGGCGCGAACCACTCGGCGTGTGCGCCGGCATCGGCGCCTGGAACTATCCGATGCAGATCGCCATGTGGAAGTCGGGGCCGGCGCTCGCGTGCGGCAATGCGATGGTGTTCAAGCCCGCCGAGATCACCCCCTTGACCGCGATGCTCCTTGCCGAGGTGTACACCGAGGCGGGCGTGCCGAACGGTGTGTTCAACGTCGTGCAGGGCGATGGCAGGGTCGGCCAGATGCTGTCTCGGCATCCCGGTATCGCCAAGGTCTCGCTCACCGGTGAGGTGTCGACCGGCAAGCTCGTCATGGCCGACGCAGCCTCGACGTTGAAGGAGGTGACGCTCGAACTCGGCGGCAAGTCGCCGCTGATCGTGTTCGACGACGCCGATCTCGACAGTGCCGTGTCCGCAGCGTTGCTGGCGAACTTCTATTCCGCCGGTGAGGTCTGTTCCAATGGCACCAGGGTGTTCGTGCAGCGCGGCATCTACGACGAGTTCGTCAGCCGCTTGGCGCCCCGCGTCGCCGCGATGAAGATGGGTGACCCGTTCGACCCCGACGTGGTGGTGGGCCCGCTGATCTCGGCCGACCATGCGACCAAAGTGCGCGGGTACCTGCAACTGGCACTCGACAGTGGCGCCCGCGCGATCGTCGGCGGCGACCAACCGCTCGACGGCTCGACCGGCAACTACGTGGCACCAGCCGTGTTCGTCGACTGCACCGACGACATGACCTTCGTGCGCGAGGAGATCTTCGGTCCGGTGATGGCCGTTCTGCCGTTCGAGCACGAGGACGAGGTGGTGGCGCGGGCCAACGACACCCACTACGGACTGTCCGGTGCGGTGTTCACGACGAACTTCGTCTGTGCCCATCGAGTGGCGAACGCGCTCCAGGCGGGAACCGTGTGGATCAACGACTACAACGCCACGCCGGCGTCCGTGCCCTTCGGCGGGTACAAGCAGTCGGGAATCGGGCGAGAGAACGGGCTCGCCGCCATCGAGCACTACACCCAGAAGAAGATGATCTACTCCAACTACGGGAGCGTCGAGGCCTACTACTGATCGGCGCTCAGCCGTTCGGCGACCGTCGACAGGCCGCGGCCCATCGACGACGCGAACTGCTCGGCTCCTCGCTGAGTCGGGTGGACGCCGTCGTCGCGGAGCAGTGTCTGCGGGGCCGCCGCAGCAGAAGCGTGCCAGTCGGCGATGACGGCGTTGCCGCGGGCATCGAGTTCGTCGGTGAGCACCAGGTTGAACACCTCCGAGGCCGCTGACATGGAGACGACGAAGACGTTGACCCACACGATCGGTGCGTCGGCAGGTACCACGTCGAGCACCGAGGCGATCGCCGATCGATACCCCTCGGCGTCGCCCGACTCGTCGGCCGCCGTGCCCAGATCGTTGGTGCCGAGCGCGATCACCCAGGCGTCGGGACGCACCCCCTCGGCGACGAGAACGTTGATGGCGTCGATGCCCTGCGAGATCGGGCGCCCGGGCACGCCGTCGAGGATCTGATCGGTGACGCCGAGCCGTTCGAGTTCAGCGTCGATCGGCACCAGCGAGTCGAACGTGATGCTGTCACCCATCACGACGACGCTCGTGATCGATGTCTGCGGCGCCGACTCGTCGAGGCTGGGGCGCGACGAACTGCATCCTTGCATCACGCCGAGACAGCCGAGGAAGCCGACGAGCGTCGGGGCGACGAAGCGCGATGGAGAAACTCGTTCCGAGGGCCGACTGCGCACGATGACAGTATGGCCGTCGTGCCGAGTCCACCGCCCTCACCATTTCCGGAGCGCACGGACGTGGAGATTCGTCCCGAGCGCCAGGGCGACGAGGAGCAGATCCGTTCTGTGGTGATCGAGGCATTCGGCTCGCAGATGGAGGGCGACCTCGTCGCTGCCATCCGCTCGTCTCCCGAATACGAGCCGGAGCTGGCTCTGGTCGCAGTCGAACGGTCGGTCCATCGAGACCGGCAGCTCGGAGATGTCGAGGGCGCGGAATCGACGGAGGAAGTCAGGTTGGTCGGCCACGTGATGATCAGTCGCGCGGCCGTGAGGTCGGACGACGGCGATCGACAGATTCTGTCGCTGTCGCCGTTGGCTGTGGCGTCGACGCACCGCAGACGAGGTATCGGCTCGGCACTGGTCCGCGCCGCATTGGCGCGAGCCGACGATCGGGGAGAGTCGCTCGTGGTGCTCGAAGGAGGTCCTCGGTTCTACGGCAGGTTGGGCTTTCGGCCCTCGACGCCGCTCGGGATCACCATGGAGCTGCCCGATTGGGCGCCGCCGGAAGCCGCTCAGGTGTACTGCCTGACGCGATACGACCCCGCCGTCAGAGGTGAGGTCGTGTACTCCGATGCGTTCCGCGCGGTTCTCGATGCGTGGGTGTGATCGGCGTGGTCGCGCCCGGCTTCATCGCTGTCGTGATCGCGTGCTGGCGGGGATGGCGGGCTCGCTCAAGCCGGCGTGAGCCCAGATGAGCTGATCGATTCGGGCGAGCGCGACCTCGAGCGAGCGAGTGAGTCGTGCCTTCGCTCCTGACGACAAGAGGTCGACGACGAGTCCGGTGAAGGTCGCCTCGGCAAGCGTGGCCTCGGTGACTGCCGTCCCCGGTGGTATGCCGGCCTCGATGAGCCGCTCCTCGATGTTCTTGCGCCACTGACCGATCTGACGGGCGCGCACCGGGCGGGGGAGTCCGCCGACGGTCGCGTCGATCGCGGCGGCTTCGATTCCCAGCCGAACAATTGCGAGGTTGGCCGGCGAAGCGTTGATCCAGCGCCACCACGAGCGCAGGATGTCGACCTGCGACATGCCCGGCTTGCGTGCGAGCCAACGCGCCTCGATGTCGCGCTGGACGGTCGACGAGTGGCGCAGGGCCTCGACGATGAGGTCGTCTTTCGAACCGAAATGATGCATCAGGGCGTTGACGCTGACACCCAACTCGTTCGCCATCGGCCGCAGCGACAGGTTCGCCAAGCCGTTCGCTGCGAGGTAATCCACCACCTGTTCGAGCAGGTCGCGGCGTCGTTCGACATCGGGCAGGCGTGCCACGACTACTGCCGCATCCGCGTTCCGGACGGGTCGAGTACGGCTTCGTCGAGCAGGCGGGCCGGCCGCCTGTGGCCGATGATCTCGATTTCGAAGCCGGTCGTGGTCGGGTCGGTGAACTCGGCGCGGATGTAGCCGAGCGCCAACGAGCGGCCGGTGTAGTGGGAGTAGGCGCCCGACGTGACCCAGCCCACGACCTGCTCGTGCCCATCCGGCGAGCACAGCCAGATCGGCTCGTCACCGATGACGTCGGCGGGCTCGTCCGGGTCGGGATCGACTTCGAAGTAGGTGAGGAATCGGGCAGGCGGCGGCGTGGCTTCCAGCGCGGCCCGACCCACGAAATCGTGGTCGAGCTTCACGTATCGGTCCATCCGAGCCTCATACGGCGTGAAGATCGGTCGATACTCACGGAACCACGTGCCGAACATCTTCTCGACGCGCAACGCCATGAGCGCGCGAAAACCGAACAATCGCATGCCGAATGGCCGACCGGCGTTCCACAACAGGTCGAACAAGGCTCGCTGGTGCTCCGGTGCGACCCAGATCTCATAACCGAGATCGCCTGAGTAGCTCATCCGTCCGACGCCGCAACGGATCATGCCGATGTCGATGTGTCGGAAGTCCATGAACGGAAAGTCGGCGGTGGCGAGCGAGGTCGTGGTGAGCGTTTGCAAGACGTCGCGCGCCCTCGGACCCGCAATCGACAGGCCCACCATGCGGAGTGCCATGACCTCGAACCGGAACGTTGCGTCGGCCGGCATGTGGTCGAGGAACCAGCGAGAGTGGTGTACCTCGGCGGACTGTGACCCGAAGATGTAGAACTCGTTCTCGTCGAGCCGGGCGATGGAGAATTCGCCGATGATCTTGCCGTGTTCGTTGAGCAGTGCGGTCAGGTTGATGCGGCCCGCTCTCGGGAGCCGGTTGGTGACGAGACCCTGCAACCAGTCAGCGGCTCCGTCGCCCGTCAGTTGGTACTTCGCGAAATTCGAGATCTCGGTGAGACCGACGGCGTCGCGCACCGCAGTGCATTCCTCGGCGACCACGTCGAACGCGTTCGACCGCCGAAACGTGACGTTCTCGACCGGCTCGACGCCGGGGCGCTGGAACCACAAAGCGTGCTCCAGCCCGAACCCCGCGCCCCACACGGCGTTGTGCTCGGTCAGGCGGTCGTAGACCGGCGTGGTGTGGAGGGGACGGCCGGCCGGTAGCTCCTCGTTGGGGAACGTGATGCGAAAGCGACGCCGGTAGTTCTCCTGCACCTTCGCATTGGTGTACGCGAGCGTGGCGTAGTCGCCGAATCGCGCCACGTCCATACCCCAGATGTCGTGCCCCGGATCGCCCTCGGTCATCCAGTTGGCCAACGTGAGTCCGACGCCGCCGCCCTGGGACAGCCCCGCCATCACGGCGCACGCCGTCCAGTAGTTGCGGAGTCCGCGCACCGGTCCGACGAGCGGATTGCCATCGGGCGAGAACGTGAACGGACCGTTCACCACGGTGCGGATGCCGGCCGTGCCCATGGCGGGATAGTGCTGGAACGCCACGGTCAGCTCGGGCTCGATCCGATCGAGATCGGGCGGGAGCAGCTCCATGTCGAACGTCCACGGCGTCTCTTGCGGCGACCATGGCCGGGTGTCCTGCTCGTACGTGCCGAGCAGCATGCCGTGGCCCTCCTGGCGGGTGTAGATCTCGCCCTTGAAGTCCATCACGCCCGGGAGTTCCTTGCCCGTCGACTCGTTGTAGGCCTTCACCTCGGCGATCTCCTCGGTGACGAGATAGTGGTGTTGCATCGCCAGCACCGGGAGTTCGATGCCGGCCATGCGACCGACCTCGCGCGCCCACAACCCTCCGGCGTTCACGACGTGCTCGGCGTGGATCTCGCCTTTTTCGGTGATGACGTTCCAGGTGCCGTCGACGCGTTGCTCGAGCGCGCTCACCCAGTTCTGCCGGTAGATCTCGGCTCCTCCTTGTCGAGCGCAGATCGCGTACGCGTTGGTGACTCCGGTTGGATCGACGTGGCCCTCGACCGGGTCCCACATCGCGCCGACGAAGTACTGCGGGTCGAACAGCGGGAACAGCTCGTGGGCTTCCTCGACCGAGATCATCTCGAGTTCCATACCGAGGTAGCGGCCACGTGCCACGGCCATGTGGAGCCAATCGATTCGTTCGCGGTCGGAGGCGAGCGTGAGGCCCCCTGGCAGATGGATGCCGCAATTCTGACCCGACTGCGCTTCGATCTCCTTGTACAGCTCGATCGTGTATTGCTGGAGCGCGGCCACGTTGGGGTCGCCGTTCAAGGTGTGCATGCCGCCCGCGGCATGCCAGGTGGATCCGGCGGTGAGCTCCTTGCGCTCGACCAACACGACGTCGTTCCAGCCGTTCTTGGTGAGGTGGTACAGCACTGATGCGCCTACGACGCCACCACCGATCACCACGACCTGTGCAGATGTCTTCAACTCACTTCCCTTTCGATTCGTCGTCGATTCATGGTCGGTCGAGACCACCGACGTGTCAGTAGTCGACGGCGACGCCGCCTTCCAACTCGCGTCGTGCGACGAACTCGTCGAGCTCCTCGCGGATGTCGTCGGCCATCGGGGGTTCCTCGTACTCGGCGAGGAACGCCTTCACGAGCTGGTTGGCCTTGACGGCCGCCTCGGGCTTGCCGGCTTCCTCCCACGATTCGTAGTTCCGCCAGTCGGAGACCATCGGACGGTAGAACTCGCTGCGGTAACGGGCCTGGGTGTGCTCGGTGCCGAAGAAGTGGCCCCCTGGTCCGACTTCGGCGATGGCGTCGAACGCGAGCGTGTCGTCGTCGATCACGAGCGGCTCGAGTGCGGCCGATGCCATGTGCAACAGATCGGCATCGATCACCATCTTCTCGAAGCTCGCGTGCAGGCCGCCTTCCATCCATCCGGCGCCATGCCAGACGAAGTTGGCACCGCCGGAGATGGCGCCCCACAGGGCGAACATCGACTCGTACGCGGCCTGCGCGTCGACAGCGTTCGCGGCGCACACGTTGCTGCTGCGGTACGGCACCTTGTAGCGCCGCGCCAGCTGGCCGCCGATGTGGGCGGTCTTCCAGTACTCAGGTGTTCCGAACGCTGGGGCACCCGACTGCATGTCGACGTTCGAGGTGAAACCGCCGTATACGAACGGGCTGCCCGGTCGGACGAGTTGCGTGAGCGCGAGCCCGGCGAGCGCTTCGGCGTTCTGTTGTGAGAGCGCACCGGCCAGGGTGATCGGCGCCATCGCCCCCGCCAGCGTGAACGGCGTGACGCAGGTGATCTGGTTGCGGCGGGCCATCTCGATGATGCCGTGCGACATCGGCACGTCGAGGGTGAGCGGTGAGTTCGTGTTGATGATGGTCGCGAGGCATGGCTCGTTGTCCATCTGATCGTCGGAGATTCCTCGCGCGATGCGCATCATCTCGATCACGTCGATGTTGCGTTGCCGCCCCAGCGAGTACACGGTGATGGCGCGATCGGTGAGCGTGAGCATGTCGAGTGTGGCCTGCAGGTGCCGAACTGAGCCGTGCACGTCGATCGGTTCGACGGGGTACCCGGCGATGAAGTGAATACTGTTCAGCGACTGGGCGAGTCGTAACAGGTTCTGGTAGTCGTGGCGGTTGCCGGTGCGTCGACCATGGTCGAGGTCGGCCACGTTCGGGGCGCTCGCAACCGTGCCGAACGAGAGATGGTTGCCGCCGATGATGAGGTCGCGGTCGGGCTGTCGAGCATGCATCGTGTACGACTCGGGCGCGGTCGTGATGACCTCTTCGACCATGTCCGGATCGAAGAACACCTGCTGGCCGTCGGCCCGCGCGCCGCCGTTCGTGAGAATCGAGCGGGTCTCGGCGTCGAGCACCTTCATGCCGATGTCGCTCAGGATGCGCAGCGATGCGCGATGGATCGTCTCGACCTGGTCGCTCGACAGCAACTCGGTCGGTTGGACGGTGAGCCGGGGTTGTGCGAACGGACGCTGCTCCGGGAGATTGGTCCGGGCGGCCGCCTCCCGGTTGCGGCTTCGTTTGTGGGCCCGTCTGCCCGTCATCGATTCGGCTTCGTTGCTCACGCAACTCCTCACCCTGTGCGAAAATTCATGGTACGACCGTTCCGGACACTAGCGGTTCGGTGGCCCGTTGTGAAGAGGTGTGTGCTCAGTCTTTGCTGCGATTCGTCAACCGAGGTGATCGGTCAACTGGCGAGTGAAGCGTCGGCCTTCGACTGTTCCACGGGTGGCTCGCCGACGGACGCCCACCACCAGGCGTACGTGATCCGTCCCTTCTCGGGGGTCTCGATGACGATCTCCATCGTGTACGGACCGAACGGAGCTGCCTGCACGAATCGACGCGAGTTCGGTTCGGTCTCGACCATCTCGCTCACGAACGGCGTCTCGGAGTGCGCGACGTACAGCCGGTCGCGGCCGTCCGGTCCGGGTGCCAGGATCGTGTGCTCGAAGTGGAGTGGGCCGACTTCGGCAGAGATTGCCTCGTAGTCGATCGCGATCGCTCCGTTCGGGAGGACGGTCACGTTGATGCGAGATTCGAACGGGCCGCTCTCGATCCCCTGCCCGGTACCGATGTATTGCCCGGGCTCGTCGGCGAGTTGGGCGGACAGCGGCATGTGGGAAGCGTACGAGATCTGAACAGCGACGTTCGCCTGACCGCTGCGCTCAGTTCGCGTCGTGGGTCAGGTCGATGTCGACGGAGAGCTCACGGGCCAGATCGTCGAGCGACACGCGCAGCTCGTCGACGAACGAGCCAGCGGGAGCGTTGAGCAACGCAGTTGCCTTGAACAGCCTTCCGCCTGCCATGGGTGCGCTCACGACCTCGGTCTCGAGTTCCTCGATACTGATGCCACGGGCGGCGATGGCGTGGGTGATCTCGCGCACGATGCCGGGCCGGTCGACGCCGACGACGTCGAGTCGCAAACGCGGGACGTCGGCAGATGCGGCGAGGTCGGTGGTGCGCTCGATGGTGAGGTCGAGAAGACCGGTCGCCTCCAACGGCTCGAGGTCGGCGACGAGCGCATCGGCGTTCTGATCGGGCACGGTGATGAGGACGATGCCGGCGAACTTGCCGGCCAGGTGCGACATCTGACTCTTCTCCCAGTTGCCGCCGTGATCGGCGACGACTCCGGCAACCGCGTCGACCAGGCCCGACTGATCGTCGCCGATGAGTGTGACTACGAGTGTTGCCATGCGTGTCTCCGGTTCGGTCGGATCAGTCGGTCGGTGAGTCGGTTGCGGGACGGTTCTGAACATGCTGGAAACCGAACCGGCCCTTGATGCACAGGTTGCCGTGGGTGACGTTGCTGTCGATCGGTGAGGTGACCTTCACGATCTCGTTGTCCTGCACGTGCAGCGTGACATTGCAGCCGACGCCGCAGTAAGGGCAAATGGTCTCGGTCTGGGTCTGCTCGTCTTCGTTCCACGTGCCTGCTTCGCGCATGTTGTACTCCGACGTGAACATCAGCGCCCCGGTGGGGCAGACCTGAATGCAGTTCCCGCAGTAGACACATGCCGAGTCGGTGAGGCCCACGTCGAACTCGGTCGAGATCCGAGCATCGAATCCGCGCCCGGCGACCTCGATCGCAAACGTGTTCTGCCACTGCTCACCGCAGGCATCGACGCACTGATAGCAAAGGATGCACTTCGAGTAGTCGCGGACGTACAGATCGTTGTCGATCTTCACCGGCTGATGGACGTTCTGTGCAACGGCTCCATCGGTTGGGTGGTGATGACCGGTCGTGGCGTGATCGCGTTGGTCCGAGGGTGCGGCGGGCCGACCGAAGCGGGTCGGATCGGCGCCGTACTGATCGTTCCAACGACTGACATCGGGTGTGATCGACAGATCGACCGATGAGCCCAGCAGCTCGAGGACCAGTTTGCGGCTGTGATCGGTGCGCTCGGTCTGCGTTCGCACGACCATGCCCTCCTCGATCGGTCGCGAGCACGATGGAACGAGCACTCTCGAACCCTCGACCTCCACCATGCAGACGCGGCAAGCATTCTTCGGCGTGATCGTCTCGCCGTAGCACAGTGTGGGGATCTCGGTGCCCTCGGCTCGGCACGCCTGGAGGATCGTGGTGCCCTCGACGGCGCTCACCTCGCGGTCGTCGATCGTGAGCGTGATCTTTCGGCGCACCTGGAGGTTGGTCTGCACGTCAGTCATCGGCGAACACCTTCAGCTTCACGATGGCGGATTCGATGGCGTTGTACGCCGTTTGGCCGAGACCGCAGATCGATGCGTCTTTCATTGCCTGGCCCACGTCACGCAGCAGATCGAGGTCGCCGTTGCGCGAACCGGCGGCCAGCCGGGCAATGGCTTCCTCTTGTCGGACGGTACCGACTCGACACGGCACGCACTGGCCACAGGACTCGTCCCGGAAGAACGCGGCGACCCGCTGGAGCTGGTCGACCATGTCGACGTGTTGGTCGAGCACCATGACGACGCCCGATCCGAGTGTGGCGCCGACCGCGCGAGTGTCTTCCATGGTGAGTCGCAGGTCGAGATCGTTCGGCCCGACGTACCCGCCCGCCGCTCCGCCGAGCAGCACAGCCTGAACGTCGGAGCCGGCTCGGAGTCCGCCGGCCAGATCGATCAACTCGCGCAGGGTGACGCCGTACTCGACCTCGTAGACGCCAGGTGTGACGACCGCTCCGGACAGACAGAACAGACGGCGTCCGGCGGAGCCCTCGGTGCCGGAGGCTGCATAGGCGCTGCCGCCGCCGAGCACGATCGAGGGGATGTTCATCAGGGTCTCGACGTTGTTGACCACGGTGGGTTTGCCGAACACGCCGACCTCGACCGGGAACGGTGGTTTGTTGCGCGGTTCGCCGCGGTAGCCCTCGATCGAGTTGAAGATGGCCGTCTCTTCACCACAGATGTACGCTCCGGCACCCTTCACCACGGTGATGTCGAACCCGTCACCGATGACGCCCTGTCGTCGGGCGCTGGCCAGTGCGGATTGCAGCGTGCCGAACGCCCGTGGGTACTCGCCGCGCAGGTACACGTAACCGTGTTCGCATCCGGTGGCGAACGCGGCGATGCTCATGGCCTCGATGAGTGCGAAGGGGTCGTTCTCGATGAGCGCCCGGTCTTTGAACGTGCCCGGTTCGGACTCGTCGGCGTTGCAGATCAGGTAGTGGGGGAACGCGGGCTGCGTGCGCACCGCATCCCACTTCCTGCCGGTCGGGAACGCTGCGCCACCTCGACCCACGAGTCCGGAGGTGCTGACCTCGGCGATGACGGCCTCGGCGCCCATCTCGCGGGCTCGGTCGAGGGCGCCGAAACCGCCGTCGGCGATGTACGCCTCGATGTCGAGGGGGTCGACGCGACCGGCTCGATCGAGCAGCACGAGGGAGGGGTGGCCCGCCTGCGGAACGGCGGCGAGGCGAGGTGCCTCGGGGCCGGGCGTTTCGGTTCCGACCCACGAGCGGACGTCGACGGCGGTGACGTGCCCGGCGACGTGCTGGCGCACGGGAGATCCGGCATCGATCACGAAAGCAGCGGGTGCGCGCTCACAGAGACCCAGGCATGGCGAGGGGTGAGCGCCTGGAGGGAGGTCGGCTTCGGTGAGCCCGCCGTTGGATCGGCAGACGAGATCGACGCACACGTGCACCTGTCGGGTCGGTCGCTCTTCCATCGAGAAGAGCGCGTAGAAGCTGGCGACGCCGTAGATCTCAGCAGGTGCCACATTGAGCCGCACAGCGATGTAGTCGATCGCCGGTTGGCTGATCCAGCCGACCCGGTCGTTCACCGCGTGCAGCGTGGGGAGGAGCAGGTGGCGGAGTGCCTTCAGCTCGTGACCGCCCCTGGCCTCGCGGACGCCGTGTTCGGATCGGTCGACACCCTGCCACACCTCGGTCGCCGGCCCGAGTACGGAATCGACGGCCTGACGCTCGTGATCGGTGGGCGGCACGTCGCGGGTTTTCAGATCCATGTGTGGGTCATTCTCCCGCGACAGCAGCGGGCTGATCGATCTTGTCGATCCGCACTGCCGCGGCTTTGAACTCGGCAGTACCGGACTTCGGGTCAGTGGCGTCGATGGTGAGGACGTTGACGTCGATCTCGTCAGGGAAGTGGAAGGTCATGAACACCAACCCGGCGCGAAGCCCCGTATCGATGCGAGCTGGGGCCGAGATTGCACCTCGTGGCGACACCACCTTGACGATCTCGCCGTCGGCGATTCCAAGTGTTCGGGCGTCCTCGGGAGAGATGTCGACCGTCTCGCCGAGACGGTTCGGACTCTGGTAGCCGCCCGATTGCACACCGGTGTTGTACGAGTCGAGGCGTCGACCCGTGGTGAGGCGGAGGGGGAACTCGTCGCTGAGATCTTCGACCGGCGGTTCGTCGATGACCACGCTGAAAGGTGCGAGCCGGCCTCGATCGTCGGGGTTCTCGGCCCACAGACGGCCGTGCAGGAACGACGGCTCCGTGGTGTCCTCGGAGAAACAGGGCCACTGCAGCCCGCCTTCGGCCTCGAGCCGGGCCCAACTCATGCCGGCGTGCATGGGCGACAGACGTCGGAGTTCGTCCCACACCTGTTCGTGCGTGTCGTAGTGCCAGTCGTGGCCCATGTACTTCGCGACGTCGAGCAGGATCTGGATGTCGTCTCGCGCCTCGCCGGGCGGGTCGAGCGCCTTGCGGACTCGCTGCACCCGACGTTCGGAGTTGGTGACCGTTCCGTCGGATTCGCACCACGAGGTGGAGCCGGGCAGCACGACATCGGCCAACTCGGCGGTCTTGGTGAGAAAGATGTCCTGCACGACGAGGTGGTCGAGACCCTCCAACATCTTGATGGCGTGTTGACCGTCGGCCTCGGACTGCGCCGGGTTCTCGCCGATCACGAAGACCGAGCGGAGCTCGCCTCGCTCCATCGCCTCGAACATCTCGGTGAGGTGCCAGCCGTTCTCCGCCGGGATGGTGGTGCCCCACTCGGTCTCGAACTTCTTGCGGGCGACATCGTCGGTGACGTCCTGGAAGCCGGGCAGCTTGTTCGGCAACGCCCCCATGTCGCCGCCGCCCTGCACGTTGTTCTGGCCGCGGAGGGGGCTGAGGCCGGCTCCGTAGCGTCCGACCTGACCCGTCAGCAACGACAGGTTGATGAGCGACAACACGTTGTCGACACCGTTGTGGTGTTCGGTGATACCGAGGGTCCAGCAGAGCTGAGCGGCTTTGGCGCCGGCGTAGATGTGGGCGAGTTCGCGAATCGCCCCGGCCGGCACGCCGGTGACCTCGCTGCCACGCTCGAGCGTCCAGTCCTCGACCGATGCTGCATACTCGTCGAATCCGGTGGTGGAGCCGTTGATGAAGTTGGTGTCGGCCAACCCGGCATGGATGATCTCGCGAGCGATCGTGTTGGACAAGGCGATGTCGGAGCCCACGTCGATGCCGAGCCACAGGTCGGCGAACTGAGCGGTTTCGGAGCGTCGTGGGTCGACCACGATGAGCTTGGCACCGTTGTTCACTGCCTTCAGCACGTGATGGAAGAAGATCGGATGCGCGTTGCGGGCGTTCGAACCCCACATGACGATGACGTCAGCGACCTCCGCTTCGTCGTACGAGGACGTGCCGCCTCCGGCTCCGAACACTGTGGCCAGACCGACCACGGACGGGGCGTGTCAAGTTCGGTTGCAGGAGTCGATGTTGTTCGTGCCGATGACGGCTCGAGCGAGCTTCTGTGCCACGAAGTTCATCTCGTTGGTCGACTTCGAGCACGAGAAGAAGCCGATCGATGTCGGGCCGTACGTGTCGCTGACGCGACGAAAACCGTCGGCCGCGCGTTGCAGTGCTTCGTCCCAGGTCGCGGGTCGTAACACACCATCATCGCGAACCATCGGCTGGGTGAGGCGGTCCATCGGCCGAAACTCGTGTCGCTTCCGTCGCATTTGTGGTCCTTCTGGGCGGTGGTACGTTTCGACCTTACTGCACGACGTATCATTGCTTATTCCATCTAGCGGAACAAGTCCGTATTGTGGAATGGCGACGCGACTCGTCGCGCCGCGCGATCACGCGCATCAGCAGCAACATCATCATTCAGCATCGGCACCGCAGATCTTCGTCACGATCTTCACGTCAAACATCCCCCGGGGGTAGTCACCATGTCCTTTCCAACCGACCTAGCGATCGCACGCGCCGCGAGTCCCAAGCCGCTCACCGAGATCGCCGCCTCGATGGGGATCGGCGAGCACCTGCTCGAGCCGTACGGCAGCGATCTCGCCAAGATCAAGTTGGAAGCGATCGACGAGTTGAGCGATCGACCTAAGGCGAAGTACGTCGTCGTGACCGCGATCACGCCGACGCCGCTGGGCGAGGGCAAGACCACCACCACGGTCGGTTTGGGCCAGGCCATGAAACACGTCGGCAAGAACGCGGTGCTGTCGCTGCGGCAGCCGTCGATGGGCCCGACCTTCGGCATCAAGGGCGGCGCCGCTGGAGGCGGCTACAGCCAGGTCATTCCGATGGAGCTCCTGAACCTCCACCTCACGGGCGACTTCCACGCCGTCACAGCGGCACACAACCTGCTTTCCGCCATGATCGACAATCACCTGCACCACGGCAACGAGTTGGGCCTCGACCTCGACAACATCACATGGCGCCGGGTACTCGACGTCAACGACCGAGCACTGCGCAACATCGTGATCGGGCTCGGCGGCAAGATGGACGGCGTCGTCCGTCAGACCGGGTTCGACATCACCGCCGCCTCCGAGGTCATGGCGATCTTCGCGTTGGCAACGTCGATGGCCGACATGCGTGCGCGCTTCGGACGCATCGTGGTCGGGTACACGAAGGCCGGCGAGCCTGTCACGGCCGAGCAGCTCAACGCCGCCGGCTCGATGGCCGTGATGATGCGCGACGCGCTCAAGCCGAACCTGCTCCAGACACTCGAGAACACCCCGGTGATCGTGCACGCCGGACCGTTCGGCAACATCGCCCACGGGAACTCGTCGGTGGTCGGCGACCTCGTCGGCATCCATGGTGGCGACTATCTGATCACCGAGGCCGGTTTCGGCGCCGACATGGGTGCCGAGCGCTTCTTCAACATCAAGTGCCGCACTTCTGGGCTGGTCCCCGATGCGGCGGTGATGGTGGCCACCGTGCGTGCGCTCAAGGCGCATTCGGGCAAGTACAAGATCGTCGCCGGCAAGCCGCTGCCCGAAGACCTGCTCGCCGAGAATCCCGACGACGTCATGGCCGGGGCGGCCAACCTGCGCAAGCAGATCGAGAACGTGATGGCGCACGGCGTCACCCCGGTGGTGGCGATCAACTCGTTCCCCACCGACCACAAGTCGGAGCACGAAGCCATCCGCCGCGTTGCCGAGGACTTCGGTGCCCGCGTCGCCGTGTGCACCCACTTCGCCGACGGGGGAGCGGGTGCGGTGGCGCTCGCCGAGGCGGTGATCGAGGCCTGCGAGGAGCCGAACAAGTTCCACTTCTTGTACGAGTCGAAAGCAACGCTCAAGCAGAAGATCGAATCCGTCGCCACCAACATCTACGGCGCGGAGCGGGTGGAATACACCCCGGCAGCCAATACGCAGCTCGCCAACTACGAGGCCAACGGTTTCGGCGATCTCCCGGTCTGTATCGCGAAGACCCACCTGTCGATCTCGGCCGACGCATCGCTGAAGGGTGCGCCAACGGGTCACACGGTGACGGTGCGTGAAGCCCGCGCATCGGTTGGTGCCGGGTTCATCTATCCCATCTGTGGCGAGATGCGCACGATGCCAGGACTCGGAACGACGCCTGCCGCCGCCATCATCGACTTCGACGAGACCGGCGAGATCGTAGGTTTGTCGTAGATGACCAGCGAACTGACCAACGACGCCACGACCGATTCCGACGTCGAGAGTCTCCCGGTCGAATACACCGAGGGCGGCGCGGTGTTGATGGACGGCAACCGCCTGCGCGACGAGACCGTCGTCCGGCTGCGGGGTGAGATCGACGCTGCCGGCTCACCGGAGGTCGTGCTCGCCACGGTGCTGGTGGGAGCCGACAAGCCGAGTCAGATCTACGTGCGCATGAAACACAAAAAGGCACAGGAAGCCGGAATGGTGTCTCGGGGGGTCGAACTCCCCGAGACTGCTACCCAGGCCGAGGTCGAAGCCGCTGTCGGTGAGCTCGCCGCCGACCCGAGCGTGCATGGCATTCTCGTCCAACTGCCGCTGCCCGACCACCTCGACCCCGAACCGGTGCTGGCCCTGCTCCCGCCCGAGAAGGATGTCGACGGCCTCACCGAGCGATCGATGGGTCGTTTGGTCCGTGGCCTGCCTGGACACGTTCCCGCTACGCCGCTGGGCGTCATGCGACTGCTCGAGCGGTACGGAGTGGCCACGTCGGGCGCACGAGCGGTCGTCATCGGTCGCTCCACGCTGGTGGGGCTCCCGCAGGTGCTCCTGCTCGGACGTAAGGGCGTCGACGCGACCGTGACGCTGGCGCACTCCCGCACACCCGATCTGGTTGCGGTGTGCCGGGAGGCCGACATCATCGTGGCCGCGGCGGGTCAGGCGCGCATGGTCACGGCCGAACACGTGAAGCCGGGCGCAGCCGTTATCGACGTCGGCGTGTCGCGGAGCGAATCGGGCATCGTCGGTGATGTCGACTTCGAGGCAGTGCAAGCGGTTGCCGGCGCGATCACGCCGATGCCCGGTGGGACGGGCCCGATGACGATCGGGTGTCTGTTGGAGAACACGCTGACAGCGGCTCGCATGCTCGGCGCGTTCGGCTGAGTCAGTCGCGTCCGAGGTGTTGGCCGCCGGGTGACGGAACCCGGCCGTTGCGTGTTTGGCGAACTCGCCGGCCCATGCCGACGACCGTTGCGGGGATGTAGAACACACGACCGGCGAGTGCGACCTCGTTCCAGGGCTTGGCCCGGATCGGCGAACGATTCTGGACGAGCCGGACACTGAGATACATCCCGATCGCGAGATGGATCCCGATCGTGGAGTAGACGAACCCGTCGGCGCCCCGAATGCTCATCACGATCGACGCGAGGAACGGGCCCACGAAGGCTCCCGCCCCGTAGAGGACCACGAGCTGCGACGCTGCGGCGGTGAGCTGTTCGGACGGGATCCAGTCGGACGTGTAGGCGCCGGCGATCGAATACAGCGGGTAGGTCGTGCCGCCGATGACGGCCATCGCCGCGAGTCCGGTGAAACCGTCGGGTCCGACGATCAGCAGTGCCGACGCAGCTCCGGCCGCGGTGAGTGCAGCGAGCGCCCCGACGGCGCGTCGGTCGATGTCGTCGGATGCGGCGGCGATCGGCACCTGGAAGAGCAGTCCACCCACGGTCGGCATCGCCACGAAGATGCCGATCTGGGTCAGGCTCAGCCCGGAACGCGCGGCATAGACCGCCGAGAGGCCGAGAAACGTACCGTGGGCCAGACCGACCCCGACGGACGTGACCACGCCGGTCGGCACGATCCCGTACAGCTCGCGCAGCGACATCGCCTTCGGAGTGGCCAGCATCGGCGGCGCAGCATCCTCCGACATGGCCACCGGTGCGACGGCGAGCGAGATCACCATCGCCGCGAGCCCGAAGCCGATGAGTTGATCGGGATCGAGGAGCGTGAACCAGAGTTGGCCGAGGCCGTATGCGACGATGGTCGTCAATCCGTACAGGCTCAGGATGCGACCTCGGTTCGCGTTGCTGACCAACTGGTTGAGCCATGATTCGGCGACGACGTACTGCCCCGCCAGGCAGGCTCCCGACACGAAGCGGAGGACGATCCAGGCCACCGGGTCGACAACGATGCCGACCACCAGGATCGTGGCCGCGAGGATCGACGCGAGCGCCGCGTAGACCCGAATGTGGCCGACCGAGCCGAGCGCCGAGAGGGCGACCCGCGAACCGACGAGAAACCCGAGGTAGTACGCGGCAGTCACGAGCCCGATGGCCAGCGTGGGGAATCCGTCGAGCTCCGCCCGCACGCCGACGAGCGTCGCGAACAGGCCGGCGCCGGTGAGCATGAGCGCGAGGCCCACGAACAGCGCCCACGTCGCCCAGGCGATCGATGTGGTGATGGGCCCGAGCTCGTGAGGTGGTGCGCTCGTCGACGGTTGCACGATCGGGCGATGGATCGCCGCCTCATCTGTCATACGCCATAGCGCTTTCTCAACCGGCTGGATCCGAAGTGGCCAACGCTAGCGGGTCCGCCGGTCGTGCCGGTGGTTGTGACCTGCCGCGCGTTCGGCGCGTTCGGCACGCGATCGAACGGTCGAAAATGCGCCGATTCAGAGTGGAACAAGGTTGTGGAACGGTTCCACATTGTGGAACACTGTCGCTCGGAGGTGGCCAATGTCGTCGGTCCAGTCAGTCGAGCGAGCGTTTGCGGTGTTGCGTTGCCTCGCGGGAGGTCCCGCCGGCGTCTCGGAAGTGGCCGAGCGGATTGCGCTTCCCAAGAGCACCGTTTCACGGCTGCTCTCCACCTTGCAGGATCTGGGCGCCGTCGATCAGCTCGACGCCGGTGGTGACTACCGGGTCGGAGACCTGATGATCGAGCTGGCCGCCGGTGCGACGCCTGGGCGCAAACTCATCACCGTGGCCCGGGCGCACCTGTTCGAACTCGTCGAGATCCTCGGCGAGACGGCCGGGCTGAGCATGCTCGACGGCGAGGGTGTGGTGTACCTCGACCAGGTCGACGCCGACAACCCGGTGCAGGTGCGTGACTGGACCGGTGAGAACCTGCCGGCGCACATCGTCCCATCGGGTCTGGTGCTCATGGCACACGCGTCCACCGACGTGCGCGAGGCATTCCTCGCCTCCGAGCTCGAAGCATGGACGCCAAAGACCATGACCGACGCCACCGAACTCCGCCGCCGGCTCGCGGTGATCGCGAAGACCGGCTCGGCGTGGGTGTACGAAGAGATGTCAGAGGGCATCAACTCGGTTGCATCGCCGGTGCGGAATCCCGCCGGCATGGTCGTGGCCGCGATCCATGCGCATGGGCCCTCGTATCGCTTCCCGGCCGAGGGCGGGGCCGAGAGTGTCGCGGCGGCGGTGAAGGAGACAGCCGACCGGGTGACGGCGCGACTTGCCGGACACGTCGACTTCGCTGAACCGGCCCACGCCGTTGCCACCTGAGCGGTGCCCATGGACCTCAAGGACATCGCCATCCTCGACGCCGAAGATGTCGCTCGATGGGCACCGTACGCCGACCTGGTCGATGCGTTGGCGGCCGGTCACCTCGAGGCAGAGCCCGCCATGCGCCGCGTCGTCTACGGACCCGACGGCGCCGACGAGAACTTCATGGCGCTGCCTGCCTGGTTCCAGGGTGAAGCCATCGGCGTCAAGCTCGTCACGATCTTCCCGCACAACACGGCGGCGGGTCTCCCGACGGTGCAGGCGCTCGTGGTGCTGTTCGACGGCGCCACCGGCGAGCCGATGGCACTGATCGACGGAACCGAGCTCACGTATCGAAAGACTGCCTGCGATTCCGCTCTGGGCTCGCGCCTGTTGTCGCGCGATGACTCGTCCACCCTGCTCATGGTCGGAGCGGGTGGGCTGTCGCGTCACCTGATCGCAGCGCATCGAGCGGTGCGTCCGTCGATCGAGCGGGTGCTGGTCTGGAACCGCACTCGAGCTCGCGCAGACGAGGTCGTCGGCGAGATCGGCCACGATGTGACAGGCGCGGTGGTCGACGATCTGGAGCGCGCTGTCGGCGAGGCCGACATCATCTCCACCGCGACCATGACCATCGAGCCGGTCGTGCAAGGCAAGTGGGTCCGGCCCGGCACGCACCTCGATCTCGTCGGTGCGTATCTGCCCGACCGCCGCGAAATCGACGACGACGTGGTGCTCCGGTCCGAGATCTTCGTCGACTCGCGGTTGTCGACGCTCACCGAGGGCGGCGATCTCGTGATTCCGATCCGCGCCGGTCTCATCGACGAGTCGGCGGTGCTGGCCGACCTCTACGAACTCTGCAGTGGCAGGCATCCAGGACGTTCTGGGCCCGACGCGATCACCATGTTCGAGAACGGCGGGGGAGGCCACCTCGACGCCATGGCCGCCCGCCACGTCCTGCACGCATCACGCCGATCGTCAGTTTCTCGTCCGGATTGAGCAGCGGATGTACAACTGCGTTGAGAACTGGTAGTGTTCCACGATGCGGACACGTTCCGCAATCCGGATTCTCGTGTGATGGCACGATCACACCTTCGTAAGACGTGGGAGCGCGCGTGAGCGACGACCAAGGCAACGACGACATCGATCTGGCAACGCTGCCGACCGAAGAACTCGTGACCCAGATGCACGATGACCTGTACGACGGCCTCGCCGACGAGATCGTCGAGGGCACCACCATCCTGCTCGACCGCGGATGGGGACCCGACAAGGTGCTCGCCGAAGCACTCGTCGAGGGCATGCGCATCGTCGGGATCGACTTCCGCGACGGGATCCTGTTCGTGCCCGAGGTGCTGTTGTCCGCGAATGCCATGAAGGCCGGGATGGAGATCCTGCGGCCGCTGCTCGCCGAGACCGGCGCCGAGTCGGTCGGCAAGATCGTGATCGGCACGGTCAAGGGTGACATCCATGACATCGGCAAGAACCTCGTCGCGATGATGATGGAGGGTGCCGGGTTCGAGGTCATCGACCTCGGCATCAACTGCGACGTCGACAAGTACATCGCGGCGCTCGAACTACATCAGCCCGACATCCTGGGCATGTCGGCGTTGCTCACAACCACGATGCCGTACATGAAGGTCGTGATCGACACCCTCGCCGAGAAGCAGTTGCGCGAGAAGTACATCGTGTTGTGTGGTGGTGCGCCGCTGAACGAGGAGTTCGGGCAAGCGATCGGTGCGGACGGGTATTGCCGCGATGCCGCGGTCGCGGCCGAGATGGCCAAGGAACTCGTTGGTGCCCGGCGGCTGCGCCGGGCCGAGCCAGCAGGCCCGTCGGTCGCGTGACCGTACCGCTCGTACTGGCGTGCGGGGCCCTCGCAAGCGACCTACGAGCCGTTCTCGATCAGCTGGGTGTGCAGAGCGAGGTGGAGGTCCGCTACCTTCCAGCACCGCTCCACAACCGGCCGGAACGCATCGTTCCGGCCATCGAGGAACAACTTCGTGACATCGGTGACCGTCCCGTCCTGCTGGGCTACGCCGACTGTGGCACGGGAGGTCATCTCGACGCGTTCCTCGAACGCAGCGCCGAGCAGGGCGTCACGGTGACCAGACTTCCCGGCTCGCACTGCTACGAGTTCTTCGCCGGCGCGGAGCGTTTCGCCGAGATGCACGAGGCCGAGCCCGGAACGTTCTACCTCACCGACTTCCTCGCCAAACACTTCGACGCGCTCATCTGGCAGGGCCTCGGGCTCGACCGCCATCCGCAGCTGCTCGAGACGTACTTCGGCAACTACGTGCGCGTCGTGCTGATCTCGCAGAGCGAGGACGAAACCGTCGTCGAGTCGGCACGACGGGCTGCCCGTCTGCTGGGGCTCGAGTTCGAACACGCCCACGTCGGTCGTGTCCACTTTGCCGACGCTGTCGCCGTCGGTCTACCGAGGAGGATTCGCTGATGCCGCGAGGTTCGAACGGTCCCGAGGTGGTCACGATCTTCTGGCGGGACATCCCGGCGCAGGTCAACGGCCAGCTCGGACGCGAGCGCCACCAGGTCGTGCTGCCCGGCAAGTTCCAGCGTGCGATCGATCGCGCCAAGCAGAAGGCGAAGATCTATACCGCCGAGCAGGACATCGCGCAGTGGCGGCGCACGAGCATGACGATCGACGGTGACGTCGCCGAAGCCGCACAGGCTGAAGCGGCGCGGCTCGAGGCCGAGTACTCGAGGGAGTACCTGGGCAAGTTGGCCTACGCCGGAGGGTTCCGAGCCGACGTCGGCGCCGAGGTCGTGAGCCAGCGCGAGCTCCTCGCTCTCGAAGAGCTCGACGAATCCGTATCCGAAGCTGCCTCCGCAGCCGACCAGAACGCCCAGAAGGCACAGAACGAACCGCTCGAAGGAGCCGAAGGGGAAGCACCATGACCGACACGATGATCAGTTCGGCGTCTCGGGAGATCGCGATCGGTTTCGACCGACCGTTCGTGATGATCGGCGAACGCATCAATCCGACGGGCCGCAAGTTGCTCGCCGAAGAGATGAAGAACGGCGACTTCAGCCGCGTCGAGGCCGATGCCCTGGCCCAGGTCGCGGCCGGAGCGCACATGCTCGACGTGAACGCTGGCATCCCGCTCGCCGACGAGCCGGCGCTTCTCGCACACGCCATCAAGCTGGTGCAGAGCGTCACCGACGTACCCCTGTCGATCGACTCGTCGATCATCGAGGCGCTCGAGGCCGGGCTCGGGGTGTATCAGGGCAAGGCACTGGTGAACTCCGTGACCGGCGAGGACGAAGTGCTCGAACGCGTCCTGCCGCTCGTGGCGAAATACGGCGCTGCGGTGGTGGCGATCTCGAACGATGAGACCGGGATCTCAGTCGACCCCGACGTGCGATACGCGGTCGCCGAGAAGATCGTGAACCGTGCGGCCGATCACGGTATCGGCCGTGCCGATGTGGTGGTCGACCCGCTGGTGATGCCGATCGGGGCGATGGGTACTGCCGGCCAGCAGGCGTTCCGGCTGATTCGACGGTTGCGCAACGAACTCGGCGTGAACACCACCTGCGGTGCCTCGAACGTGAGCTTCGGGCTCCCCAACCGACACATCGTCACCGGCACGTTCCTGTCGATGGCGATCGCGTCCGGCATGACCTCCGCGATCATGAACCCGATGCACCCCGAGGTGAAAGCGGCCGTGATGGCCGCCGACGTCCTGGCGGGCAACGATCGTGACTGCGCCGCCTGGATCCGGGCCAACCGTGACCCCAATGCTCCGACCGGGGAAGGCGGCCGCGGTGCCCGCGGCGGCCGCCGCCAGCGACGCGTCGCTGAATAGGAACCAGCGATGACCCACCGAGTTGTGTTCACGCCGTCGGGGCTCTCGGGCTCCGTCGCGGATGCGACGACGGTGCTGGAAGCGGCGCGCGATCTCGGCGTCGACCTCGACACCGTGTGTGGTGGACGTGGCATCTGCGGCCGCTGCCAGATCGTGCCTGCCCTCGGCTCGTTCGCCAAATGGGGAATCACCGCCACAGCGGGAGCGTTGAGCGAGCCGGCGTGGATCGAGGTCGACTATCGCGGCAATCGCCCGCTCGTGGCCGGCCAGCGGCTCGGGTGCGCTGCGCATATCCACGGCGACATCGTGATCGACGTCCCGCCGTCGAGTCAGGTGCACCGGCAGGTCGTCCGGAAAGACCTCGACCTCCCGCCAATCGTGGTCGACCCGTCGTTCTCGCTGTTCTACGTCGAGATCCCGAAGGCGTTGCTGGGTGATGAAGCCTCCGCGTCGTCGGTGGTGAAGCGTGCCGTCGCCGAACAGCACGGACGGGCGGAGCCGGCGGTGTCGTCGGCACATTCGGTGCTCGCCTCGTTGCAACCCGCCCTCGAACGGGGCGAGGGAGCGGTCACCGTGGCAATCGAACACGGTGATGCCCGCGATCGGATCGTCGCGATCTGGCCGGGTTTCGTCGACGCGGCCTACGGCGTCGCAATCGACGTCGGCTCCACCACGATCGCCGGGCACCTGTGTGACCTCACCACCGGCGACGTGCTCGCGAGCTCGGGCCGCATGAATCCTCAGATCCGCTTCGGCGAGGATCTCATGAGTCGCGTGTCGTACGTGATGATGAATCCGGGCGGCGACGTCGAACTCACCGGTGCGGTGCGAACGGCGCTCGACGGGCTGATCGGTGACCTGGTCGATCAGGTCGGCACCGCTCGTGGGTACGTGTTGGAGGTCGTGCTCGTCGGCAACCCGATCATGCACCACCTGTTGCTCGGTATCGACCCGACGCCACTCGGTCAGGCGCCCTTCACACTCGCCACCGACGAACCGGTGACCGGGTCGGCCACGTCACTCGATCTGGAGCTGCCCAACGCAAGGTTCTACGTCGGTCCGTGTATCGCCGGCCACGTCGGCGCCGACACGACCGCGGCGATCCTCGCCGAAGGCCCTCATCGCAGCGAGGCGATGCAACTACTGGTCGACGTCGGCACCAACGCCGAGATCGTGCTCGGGAATCGCGAGCGGCAGTTCGCCGCATCGAGCCCGACCGGTCCAGCGTTCGAAGGGGCGCAGATCAGTTCGGGGCAGCGGGCCACCGCCGGCGCCATCGAGGGCGTTCGCATCGATCCCGAGACCCTCGAACCACGGATCAAGGTGATCGGCTGCGACGTGTGGTCGGATCACTCCGACTTCGCCGCGTCGATCGCCACGATCGGTGCCACCGGAATCTCGGGAATCTGTGGCTCCGGCATCATCGATGTGATCGCCGAGATGTACCTGGCCGGCATCGTCGATCCAGACGGCACGATTCGGGGAGAACTGACGGCGCGGTCATCACGCGTCGTGCAAGACGGCAGGACGTTCGCCTACGTGCTGTGGGACGGGCGCTCCGGCGGTCGGGCGTCGTCCGAGACATCGCCCGATCGCATCGCGATCACACAGAACGACGTGCGCGCGGTGCAGCTCGCGAAGGCGGCGTTGCGTGCCGGTATCGACCTGCTCGTCGAGCACGCCGGATCGCCCGCGGTGGTCGACATTCGCCTGGCAGGAGCATTCGGCGCACACATCGACCCGTTGCACGCCATGGTGCTCGGTCTGGTCCCCGATTGCCCCCTCGAGGGTGTTCGTGCGGTCGGCAACGCAGCAGGAACCGGTGCGGTTCAAGCGTTGCTGTCGCGATCGCTGCGCAGCGAGATGGAGACCACGGCGCGTTCGGTGGTGAAGATCGAAACTGCGATCGAGCCACGGTTCCAGGAACTGTTCATCGACGCGATGGCGTTTCCCCACGCGACGGCACCGACGCCGAACCTGTCGAGGCTGGTTGCGCTGCCGGCCTCGAAGCCCAAGGCCGACGGTGCGGCGAAAGGCCGACGTCGCCGCACCCAAGAACGGTCGAATCGACTCGAGGCCGAATCGGTTCGCGACACATCCGCACGAGGCACTGGAGTAGAGGCATGACCGAGCACGGCGACCCACCCACCGAAGGAGCAGCCGAACCTCGGCGCCGAGGTGGTGGCCGGGCCGGACGGCAATCCGCTCGTGCGTCGAACACGACCGAGGCGGAGGCGTTCGTCACGCGGACCTTGCGCCCGTTCGAGATCGTGTCCGACGAGGGCCTCGAACTCTTGGAACACAATGCGGACACGATCCTCGAAGAGGTCGGCGTCGAGATCCGCGACTACCCGTCGGCTATCGAACGATTCCGTGAAGCGGGCGCCGACATCGAGGGCGACCGCGTCAGGTTCCCGCGTGGGCTGTGTCGCAGCATCGTCCGGGCCACGGCACCGGCGGTCTACACGCAGCACGCCCGCAACCCCGTCCACAACGTCCAGATCGGCGGCGACGCCACGGTGTTCGCGCCCAACTACGGTTCGCCGTTCGTGTACGACCTCGACGGCGGCCGTCGCTACGCCACGCTGGCCGATTTCGAGAACATCGTGAAGCTCGCGTATCGCTCGCCCTACCTGCATCACAGCGGTGGCACGGTCTGCGAACCGGTCGACGTGCCGGTGAGTAAACGGCACCTCGACATGGTGTACGCCCATCTGCGCTACAGCGACAAGGCGTTCATGGGCTCGGTCACCGCCGGTGAGCGCGCTGTCGACAGTATCGAGATGGCGCGAATCGGGTTCGGCGGCGACCTCCAGGATCGAACGGTGATGACGAGCCTCATCAACGCGTCGTCACCTCTGATCTGGGACGGGTCGATGCTCGAAGCGGCGGAGGTGTACGCATCGGCCAACCAGGCCTGCATCATCACTCCGTTCATACTCGCCGGCGCCATGGCGCCCGCCACGTCGGCCGGCGTCGCGGCTCAAACCCTCTCCGAAGCGTTGGCGGCCATGGCCTTCACGCAGCTCGTCCGGCCGGGAGCGCCCGTCGTGTTCGGCTCGTTCGCCAGTTCGATGTCGATGCAGACGGGCGCTCCGACCTTCGGCACCCCCGAACCGGCGATCGTGTTGTACACCGTCGCTGCACTCGCCCGCCGACTCGGTGTGCCGTTCCGGTCGGGCGGTTCGCTCACGGCATCGAAGCTGCCCGACGCGCAAGCGGCCTACGAGAGTGCAAACACGTTGTTGCCGACCGTGATGGCAGGCGTGAACTTCGTGCTCCACGCCGCGGGATGGCTCGAAGGTGGCCTCGCGGTCGGGTACGAGAAGTTCGTGCTCGACGCCGACCAACTCGGCATGATGGCCACCTTCGCCAAGGGGCTCGATCTGAGCGAGAACGGCCAGGCACTCGATGCGATTCGCGACAACCCACCGGGCAACCACTTCCTCGGAACCGCCCACACCCTCGCAAACTTCGAGCACGCGTTCTACCGCTCGACCACCGCCGACAACGCCAGCTTCGAGCAGTGGACCGAGGACGGCCAACTCGATGCGGCCAAGCGGGCCAACGCGCTCTGGAAGGCCGAGCTCGCCGCCTATGAGCCGCCCCCCATCGACGACTCGATCGACGAGGAGTTACGTGACTACGTCGCGCGCCGCAAGGCGGAGCTCCCCGACGCCTTCGCGTGACGTCGAATCCGCTACCCGACCGTTCCCCCGACCCCGACCGAACTGCTCACAGAGACTGGACCACTGCGATGCGCACGATGCTGAAGAAACTCTCGCCGTTCTCGAGTTCCCCGACGAGGAACCCCACGGACACCGACTCGACGGCGGTGTCCTCCAACGGCACATCCGCACCGACCGTGTCGGCGGCCATGCGTGAGTTGGTGGCCAACCTGCACTACGAGCTCGTTCCGATGAAGTCGGTCGACCAGGCGATCGCCGCTTTGCCGCCCGCGTCGTACGTGTCGGTGACCTGCTCGCCCGTGAAGGGAATTCCGCTCACGCAGGAATACACCGAGCGCATCGCCAACGCGGGCCACAACGTCGTACCGCATTTCTCGGCCCGTATGGTCGAGAACAAGGAAGAGGTCGCGGCGCTCGCCGCGTGGGTGAAGGCCCACGAACTCGACGAGGTGTTCGTGATCGCAGGAGACTCGCCGGAGGCCGCTGGACCGTACGAAGGGGCGTTGGAGTTCATCCGTGAGTTCCTCGAACACGACTCCGGTGTGCAACGCGTGGGCATCACGGCCTACCCCGACGGGCATGCCCTCATCGACCAGAGCGTGATCGACGAGGCGCTGCTCGCCAAGCAGGCGTTGCTCGCCGAATACGGCGTCGACGGTTGGGCCTCGACCCAGATGTGCTTCGACGAGGAGAAGATCCGTTCGTGGCTGCTGGGCGAACGTGCTCGCGGGTTCGCCCTGCCGGTACGCCTCGGCGTACCCGGTGTGGTCGATCGTGCCCGGCTGATGTCGATGGGCACCCGGTTGGGGATCGGTTCGTCGTTGCGTTACCTCAGCAAGAACCGCTCGACGGTGATGAAGATGATGGCGCCCGGCGGATACGACCCGACCGACATCGTCACTGCGTTCGCTGACGATGCGGAGCAACTCGGAATCGCTGGTCTACATTCGTTCACGTTCAACGCGGTTGCCGAGACGGTCCAGTGGCAGCAAGCGATCGTGGGCGACACGGAATAGGGATCCATCCATGAGTTCGAACGTCCAGCACGATGTGGTCGTGATCGGGGCGGGCGTGATCGGGAGTGCCGTCGCGCTCGAACTCGCCCGCAACGGGCATTCGGTGGTCGCGGTCGATCGTGGACCGGGTATCGGTGCAGGGTCCACCAGCGCCTCTTCGGCGATCATCCGGTACAGCTACTCCACTCGCGACCCGATCCTCGCTGCCTGGGAATCCGCGCAGATGTGGTTCGACTGGGAAGGCCATCTCGGAGTGGTCGATCCAGACGGCATGGCGCGCTACATCGAGACCGGCAATCTGATCTTTCGAACCACCGGCTACGACCTCGCCACCATCCTGCCTCTCTGGGACGAGCTCGACATCCCGTACGACGACCTCGACGCCGAGGCGATCCGGCGGCGATACCCCTGGATCGACACCGGCAAGTTCTACCCGCCGAAACGGATCGACGATCCCGCCTTCGCCGACGATGCGGTCGGCGAGATCAGTGCCGTCTACAACCCCAACAGCGGGTTCATCGACGACCCGACCTTGGCCGCGAGGAACCTTGCGTTCGCGGCTCGTGAACACGGTGCCCGGTTCCGGCTCAACTCCGAGGTCACCCGCATCGTGCGCAGCGACGACGGTGGGCGGGTTGTCGGGGTGGAACTGGCGAGCGGTGACCAGATTGCGGCATCGGTCGTGGTCAACGTGGGTGGACCGCACTCGAGTCGCATCAATGAGTTGGCGGGCGTGTCATCGGAGATGACGATCACGCATCGGGCCCTCCGTCAGGAGGTGTTCGTCGCTCGTGCTCCTCGCGGGGCTGCACTCGAAGACGGTGCGCCACTCGTCTCCGATCTCGATATCGGGCAGTACTTCCGTCCGCAGCCCGGCGGCACCCTGCTGATCGGCGGGGCCGAGCCCGAGTGCGATGTCCTGCACTGGGTAGACGACCCGGATTCCAACTCCGAACACACCACCGTCGACGTGTGGGAGACCACGATGATGCGCGTGGCGCGTCGGATACCCGACTTCGGCGTTCCGCCGCATCCGACCGGTTTGGCCGCGCTGTACGACGCGTCCGACGACTGGGTGCCGATCTACGATTGCTCGTCGCTGCACGGATATTTCATGGCATGCGCAACGAGTGGGAACCAGTTCAAGAACGCACCACTGGCCGGACAATTCATGCGCGCCATCATCGAGGCGACCATGTCTGGGCACGACCACGACAGCGACCCAGTGCAGTTCACCGGAGCGTTCACGGGGCGGTCGATCAACCTGGGCTCGTTCTCGCGACGCCGAGAGCGGGCAGTCACCTCCGGCACAGTCATGGGCTGACCCGAGGTGATCGAGCGCGAGCGTTATGTGCCCCAAGGGGTCAGGGAGATCGTCGAGTCGCTGACGGCTCCCGACCAGCCGGACGCGCCGATGTCGGACGCCGAGTTCGAAACGTTCTGCCGGTTGCTGTCGGCGCTCTATCACGTCGAGTTCCACGAGCGCGAACGATCGATCGTGCAGCTCTGGCGTGAGGCAGTCGCCGACCGAGACGCAGCGGAGCGTCTGGCGACGGAGCTGACGGGCCTGCTCGACGGCGCCAACTACACGGCGCTCACGATGGACGACTTGGAGCATGCACTGCAGAACGAGTCGCTGATCCCTCTCCACTTCTCGGTCGATCTCGACGACTACGACGAGTTGCTGGTGTACCGGCGCGGCAGTCATCGAGCAACCGTCGACGTGCCTCGGTGGAAGGGTCTGCGGCGCCCCGAGCAACGCACGATCACGGTCGATGAACGCGTCGTCGTGCACACCCGGGTGAAATCGGCCGACTGGTTCGCGACGAAGGGCGTCGATCCCGTGTCGCGCAACCTCGAACCCGGTCAGATCTCGCTGAAGCACTTCGAGGACGTGCCGCGGGCTGACATCGAGATGCTGCTGCCCTCCACCCAGGTGAAGTTCAGGCCGATCGATCGCCTCCTGATGGGCGGTGGTGCCGTGATCTCGGCAATCATCGTCCTCTTCACGAAGTTGCTGTCCACGGTCGGGCTCATCCTCC
Source organism: Ilumatobacteraceae bacterium (assembly GCA_037969115.1). GTDB lineage: Bacteria > Actinomycetota > Acidimicrobiia > Acidimicrobiales > Ilumatobacteraceae > JBBKWQ01. The sequence goes on along the minus strand of JBBKWQ010000164.1, from coordinate 15,829 downwards.
TGCTCTTCGGCGCCTGGTTGGGATTGCGTGACGAGACACCCGAGCTCGATCAGGCCGCGCTCGTCTTGATGTTGACGGGTGTGGTCACGCTCGGACTGTTCGGGTTCAGACAGTGGAACAACCTGAAGAACCGACGGGTCGAATACTTGAAGATGCTGTCGGAACACTTGTACTTTCGAACGCTCGGCAACGGCGCGGGTGTGCTGCACTCGGTGCTGGCCGCCGCCGAGGAGCAGGAGATCGCCGAGGTGCTCCTGGGCTACTGGTTTCTCCTGTCGAGCCCCCGGGCGATCGGGATGGGCGATCTCGACCAACGAGTCGAGGCGTGGCTGGCGGCCAACGGCGACCGCCCAGTCGACTTCGAAGTGGACGACGCCGTCGCGAAGCTCGAGCGGTTGCGTGTGGTGATCCGAACTGACGACCTGCTCAGCGCGCTACCGCTGAGCGAGGCGATCCCGATCCTGGGGGACCGGTGGAACTCGATGTTCGCCATGGCCCCCGATCCGGCCGAACTCTCCCAAATAGAACACCCCGTTCCGGACGACTCGTCGGCGGCGCACGCCGACGACGGAGGACTCGCACCGCTCATCCGCCTTCGCCGAGTGGTCGATCGTTTTCGAAGTCGGCTCGGTGAGCGCACGAGCGAACGCGAGGGCGAGGAGTAGCGCGGCCCACATGGGGATACGTGTGGCCGACGCTCGATCGGCAACACTCGGTATCGATGAACGAGAACGCCGACAGCCACAGGGCGGTTGGTTTCGACATTGCGACCGTCGAGCCGTGGCTCGATGCCAATACCCGCGTCCGGCCGCCGTGCACCTGGACGCGGCTCGAGGGTGGGCATTCGAATCTGACCTATTTGCTCACCGACGCAGACGGCGACGAGTTCGTCATTCGCCGCCCACCCGAAGGCGATCTGCTGCCGAAGGCGCACGACATGTTCCGCGAGTTCCGGATCATCGATGCGCTGCATCCGGCGGGTGTGCCAGTCGCTGAACCGATCGCGTACTGCGACGATCGAGCGATCTGCGAACGCCACTTCTACGTGATGGGCAAGGTTGGTGGCGCGGCGATGTACACCGGCGTGCAAACCGGTGCACATCTGAATCCAGCGGCCCGGGCGCGGGTCGGTGAATCGTTCATGAGCGTGTTGGCGTCGATCCATGCGGTCGACCCGGTCGAGGTCGGACTCGGTGAGCTCGGACGCCACGAGGGCTACGTCGAACGCCAGCTCACCACCTGGTACGGATCGTGGCAGGCCTCGACCGAGGCCGCCGACTACGACGATCTACGGGTACACCAGCTCCACCAGCTCCTCATGGCCAACGTGCCCGAGCAGGGGCGGGCACGCGTGGTGCACGGCGACTACGGCGTCCACAATTGTATGGTCTCGGCCGACGGTGATGTCGTCGCCGTGCTCGACTGGGAGATCGCCACGCTCGGTGATCCGCTGGCCGATTTCGCATATGCCCTCAACGCATGGGTGGAACCCGGCGACCTCGCCGCCACCACGGGCGATCCCGCCACCGCCATCCCCGGATTCTCCAGTCGAGACGACCTCGTGGGCTACTACGCCGACCGCACCGGCCGCGATCTTTCGAATCTCGCCTATTACCGTTCGTACAACTCGCTGAAGACGGCGTGCATCCTGCACGGTGTGTACGCGCGGTACCGGCGTGGCCAGAAGAGCACGCAGGGCGTCGACATGGAGGGGCTGCATCATCGCATCGGCGCCGCGGTCGATCTGGCGAACGACCACGCCGCGGACCTCGGACGGTCATGATGCACGCAGGTCGGGTGCTGATCAGGCGTCCCGGTCCGAGGCTCGCAGAGGGCCTCGTCACCCACATCGACCGCGTCGACATCGATCCGGCTCTGGCCGCCGACCAATGGCAGGGGTATGTCGACGCGCTCGTGACGGCCGGGTACCAGGCGATCGAGGTTGCCGCAGCAGACGACTGCCCCGATGCAGTTTTCATCGAGGATGCGGTGGTGATGTTCGGGCAGCGCGCTGTGATCACACTGCCGGGCGCCGCGAGCCGGCTGGGCGAAACTGCTGCGATCGAGGACGAGCTGCTGCGCCTGTCGATTCCGTTCGATCGGGTCGAGGCCCCTGGCACCCTCGACGGTGGCGACGTCTTGAAGGTCGGCCATTCGGTGTACGTCGGGCTGAGCGGCAGAACGAACGCGCCCGGCATCGCGCAGCTCGCCCAGTTCGTGTCGCCCCACGGCTACCTGGTGAAGCCGGTGCGGCTCACCAAGGTGTTGCATCTGAAATCGGCTGTCACCGCCTTGCCGGACGGGACGATCATCGGGTACCCACCGCTGGTCGACGATCCTGGGGTGTTCGACAAGTTCCTGGCGGTGCCCGAGGCGTCGGGCGCACACGTGGTGTTGCTCGACGACACCCGGCTACTCATGTCCGACAGTGCTCCGCGCACGGCCGAGTTGCTGCGGTCGAGGGGATACGACCCCGTCTGTGTTCCCATCAGCGAGTTCGAGAAGCTCGAGGGCTGTGTGACCTGCCTCTCCGTTCGCCTTCGCGACTGACCGCTGCCGACGACGGGCGCGTCGATAGCGTGTCCGAATGCATCCAGCACCCCGAGTTCGTCGCGCCGAGACGCCGGCGTTGCCGCGATCAGGAGTGCTGTGGTTCGGCCTGCTCACCGGCGTGATGGCCTCCGGATATGGCGTGATGTTCACCGTGCTCGACGACTTCAGGGACGAGTACGGCATCAGCGCGTCGTGGCTCGGCGTCATCGTCGGAATCGGGTTCCTGTCGTCGTTCCTCATGCAGGTGTTCATCGCGCCGCTGGCCGACCGCGGGCACGCCCGGCTGTTGGTCTGGGCCGGCATGACCCTCAACGTGATCGGGTTGCTGGGTATGGCGTCGGCCCGGTCGCTGGAACCGCTCCTGCTGGCCCGTTTCGTGATGGGCGTCGGCGTCGGGATGGCGTATCCGGCGATCCGGCGGATCGTCGTCGTCGGCGATCCCGCCAATCTGGGTCGGAACCTCGGTCTGCTCCTGTCGGCCGACGTTGGAGGGTTCGCGGCAGGGCCCGCCATCTCCGCAGTGCTCGTCGGTCCATTCGGTCTCCCGGCACCCTTCTTGGTGATCGCGGCGCTCACCACCATGTGCGCGCCGGTCGTGGCACGGGTGCGCGTCGACGAAGCCGGCGTCGACAACGACGCTCCTCCCGCGCGGTTCGCTTTCGATCTCCTCCGCAATCGGGCGTACGTCGCCGCGCTCTGCATGGGCGCAGCGGTGTTCTTGATGATCGGCACGTTCGACGCATTGTGGGCCATCGTGCTCGACGACCTCGATGCGAAGGAGTGGATCGCGAACATCGGCATCTCGTTGTTCGCGCTTCCGCTGATCGTGCTCGGCGCCCAGGGTGGCAAGCTCGCACAGCGAATCGGTCCGTTCCGCCTCGGCACCGTCGGTCTCGTGCTCGGGGCCGGGTTCATGACGGTCTACGGCTTCCTGCCGTCGGCGGCGTTGATGTTCGGTGTTGCCATGGTGCACGCGATCTCCGATGGTCTCACCGTCGCGAGTGCCGGCGTCGCGGTCGCCACGGTGGTCGAGTCGGGCCGCCAGGCCGGTGCGCAGGGACTGATGGGCGGCGCCGAGACGCTCACAGCGGGCATCACGGCGGTGACCGCCGGACTGCTGTACGACCACTTCGGTCGCGAGGTGGCCTATGCAGCGTGTGGTGCAGGCATGATCACACTGGTGATCGTGTCGGTGGCCTTCGCAGGTTCGCAGTGGCACCTGACCGACCGTCGGCTCACCCCCGATTCGGTGCCCGTCGCCGTCTGACATCGAACCCTGTCACGACCGCGCCCGACTGCCGTCTCAGTCGGGCGAACCGTCGACCAGTTCGGTGACGAACTTACCGATGTCGGTGTTCTTCTGTTCGACATCGCCGATGACCTTGACCTTGCGGTGTTCGCCGCGCAGCAACGAGAGCGGATCTTGTTGGTCGCCGACGTAGCCGAGCGCAAAGGCGCCCTGCTGATACCCCATCATCTTGAGGAGGTCGTCGTCGAGCCCGCGAGCGATCTCGGGTGGGCATGCGAGGAATTGGTTCTCTTCCTGCCGCACCCAACCGACCGAGTAGGTGATGTTCACGCCCTGGCGCACACCGGCGCTGCGGTTGGCACCGCCGCCGTGGAGCACCTTGCCCTCGTAGAACAACACGCTGCCGCGTTTCATCTCGGCTTGACCTTCGGGGAGTTGCAGGCCGGCATCGTCGTCGATGGTCGAACTGCCGGGCACGATATGGGTTGCGCCGTTCTCGATCGTGAAATCGGTGAGCGCCCACATCGTGTTGCATTGCACGTGGTACCCGGCCGGGAACGGGAAGAAGTCGAACGCCATCTGGTCGCGGTGCAGCTTCTGTTTGGTCTCGCCCGGCTCGATCGAGATGATCTGGGTGAGGTGGAGCTGGATCGCGGTGGCGTGGCCGAGGAAGTGCGTCGCGGTCGCGACCACGGTGGGATGCATCACGAGCTCGCGAGCGGTCGGGCAGCGGGCGATGAGTGCGCCGGTTCGTCGGGTGAATCGCCCGTCGTAGTCGTCGCGCCCGCCGGCCGACGCGGTGATGTACGCCTCTGCTTCGCTCGCCAGCCGGTCCATCTGGGCGGGGCCGGCGACGTCGTCGATGATGGCGTAGCCGAACCGTCGAAGATGTTCGCTCACGCTGGCTGGGTCGGCATCAGCGGCGAAGTGTGAGAACTCCATGTCGCAAACAGTACGACCGGTGCATCGTGCGCGTCGACGCAGACGGTGCCCGCAGCCGACGGCCCGCAGACCGCCACGACCAATGGCCTGCGGGTCCACCGAGGTCGGTGAACTCGCAGGCCAGTGGAGGGGGATTTCGCGGCGATGCGCCGTGTCAGCCGATCTTCTCGATCGTGATTCGGGCGACCGGGTCGTCCCATCCGTACACCGCCGGATCGAGTCCGCCGGGTGTGCCGACGATGCCGGCGTGCGACCCGACGACGCCGCCTTCGGGCGCTCGAACGAAGGGATGTCCCTGCCCTGGGATATCGGCGGCCAACTCGGTGTTGGTCTCGGTGCCGGCGTCATACGCGCCCACTTCGAAGACCTGCGTCGAGTTCTTCAGCTTCACCGCGTCGAGGCCCGTGAACGCGTCGTTCGTGTTGACGAGCATGCTGACGAGGCTGATCCGGTCGCGCCTCGTGGCATCGAACTCGAACGAGATCGAAGTGCCGGGGGCGAAGGGTGCCGCGCCGCCGACGAATGCGGCCGAGACGCCTGGCGTCTGGCCGTACGAACCGACGAAGATGCCGAGGTTGGCGTCCTCGGCCACTGCCGCCACCGCGGCGCTGGCGGGCTGACCGACGCTCCACACGTCGGTGCGCCGGTTGTGGATGGCCACGCCGGCGGGTGACATCGGCTGTGAGCCCGGCGGCGTGAGGTTCTCGATCGTGACTCGGTAGGTCGAGGTCTGGTCGTTGCCGAAATCGGCATTGGCGACTGCGGGCGCGGCGGTTGCGGCAGCGGCGACGGCGAGCGACGCGGCAAGTATGCGACGGGAAATCATCAGGTGTTGCTCCAGTTCATCGTGTTCGTGCCGACGGTTGTCGACGTCCACCACTCAACGACGACCTGGCGAAACGAACAAGGCGGCTCTGCGAAACAAGTCGAACCACCAGCGAAACGTCGACGAAAGGTCGCACGCTCGGTGGCGCAACGAACGCTGGATGCAGCCCGAGCCCGGTCGGAGCGGGCCGGACCCGGTCGGCTACGTTCACCGGGAGTGTCGGACCACCTCGACACGGGAAGCGACCTCGGGGGATCGTCGATGAAGCTACAACCAACTCGTCGGCTGACAGCTGTCCTGCTGGCAGCGGCGGTCGTTTCGGCCTCGTGTGGCGGCAGCGATTCCGATACTGAACCCGATACAACGGCGTCGGTCGAGACCGACACCGTCGGTACGGAGGCGACCGAATCGACAGCTCCCATCGAGTCGACCGCAACCGAGGCACCCTCGGCGAGCGCTGCGCCGCTCGAGAACGACGAGCAGATCACGAGCGCGGGCGAAGGCGGAGACGATGCCGACCTCGTGCCCGTCGCCGGTGGTGAGATCACCTGGGGCCTCACGAACGACGGGACCGGCTTCGACACCACGAGTCCGGTTGCTCCCGGGTCCATCCGCGTCGTCAACGCAATGACCGATTCGCTCGTCGGACTCAACGCCGACGCCGAGTGGGCTCCGCTCCTCGCCGAGAGCTTGGTGCCCAACGACGATTTCACGTCGTGGACGATCACGATGCGCCCGGACTTGACGTTCCACGACGGAGAACCCGTCGATGCGACCGCCGTCGCAGCCAACATGCAGGCGTTCAAGGACAGCCCGACCGCTGGTTTCTCGTTCGCCTCCGTCGAGTCGATCACCGCCGTCGACGACCTCTCCGTCGAATTGGTGATGTCGTCGCCGTGGGCGGCCTTTCCGTACGCACTCGTCAACCAGGCGGGTTGGATGGTGTCGCCGTCGACGATCGGTCAGAACGAGACGTTCGTCGGTACCGGTCCGTACATGCTCGAGAGCTGGACACCGAACGACGGTGCCCGTGTCGTGCGGAACCCGAACTACTGGCGTGCCGACGAGGGGCTCCCATACCTCGACGCGATCAACTTCAAGTTCCTGGTCGACCAGACCGTGAAGCGGCAGGCGTTCGACGCCGGAGACATCGACGGCTACATCACCCCCGGTGACGAGGACATCGTCGACTTCCTCGACGACGACAACGTCGATGTCTGGATCGGCACCGCAGGCGCGAACGAGTACGCGATCATCCTCAACACACAGCAGCCGCCCTTCGACGACGTCCGCGTTCGCCGCGCGCTGGCGCACGCGACCGATCGGCAGTTCATCATCGACACGTTCCGTTCCGGCCTGACGGTTCCGGCCGATGGGCCGATCAACCCGGGTTCGAAGTGGTACTCCGAGTCCGACTACCCCGACTTCGATCCCGCGAAGGCTGCGGAACTCGTCGCCGAGTACACCGCCGAGGTCGGACCGATCGTGTTCGAGGTGTCGGCCGAGCCGAACCAGGCAGTGCTCGAGGTCATCGAGGTCCTCATCTCGTTCTGGGCCGATGTCGGCGTGGACGCCACGATCAAGGAGATCGGTACCGGTCAGTCGGCCATCACGGCAGTTCAAGACGATTTCCAGGCCTTCAGTTGGTTCCAGTTCGGTTCGCCGGACCCCGACGGGCTGTACCAGTTCTTCCACACCAACGGTGGATTGCTCAACTGGTCGAATCTGTCGAGTGCGAAGATCGACGAAGGGCTCGACATCGGTCGCCAGAGTGCCGATGTCGAGACCCGCAAGGCGGGTTACGCGCTCTACCTCGAGGGACTCGCCGAGGACGTTCCCATCATCTGGATCGACCATCTCAACGGTGTCGAGGCGGCGGTCACGATTCCCCAACTCCACGGCATCGGTGTGTCGGGCACGTTGCCCGACGGCCAACCATCACTTCCCATGACCGACGGCAGCTTCTTCGCCTGGCCGGGCGTGTGGTTGGAGCAGTAGACGGTGGCTCTTCTCAAGCGCGTCGCGCGCTTGGTGCTCGTCTTCGTGACGGTCACGTTCTTCACCTTCTTCCTGCTCGACCGAGCGCCGGGAGATCCGGCGGCGACCAAGGCCGGGCTCAATGCGACCCCAGAGGTCGTGGCAGCGCTCCGAGAGGAGATGGGTCTGAACGATCCGCTGCTCGTTCGGTACTTCAGCTGGGTCACCGATGCCTTGCGGTTCGACTTCGGCGATTCGGTGGTCACGAGTGGCTTCACCAGCTGGGATCTGATCCGCCAATCGCTGCCCAAGACGCTCGAACTGATGGTGCTGGCCGAGATCATGGCCATCGCGATCGCGGTGCCACTCGCCATCTCGTCGGCCCGGCACCCAGGGGGCCTGCTCGACCGGGTGGCGTCGTCGACGGCGTTCGCGTTGCTGGCGCTCCCGGCGTTCGTGCTCGGGATCTACATGTCGTTTCTGTTCGGGGTCAAGCTCCACTGGTTCCCCACGATCGTCGACAACTTGCCGAGCATCTTCGACGACCCGCTCGCCAACCTCAGGCAGATGTTCCTGCCCTCACTCACACTCGCGCTCAACCTCGTGGCGGTCTACCTGAGGCTCCTCCGAAGTGACCTCATCGACACGTTGCAGGAGGACTACGTGATGCTCGCTCAGGCGCGTGGACTGACCGAGCGACGCATCATGTGGCGCCACGTGCTCCGACCGTCGTCGCTGAACTTCACCACCGCGCTCGGACTCAATGTCGCAGGCCTCATCGGTGGCGTCTTCATCATCGAGGTCCTCTTCGCGATCAACGGCATGGGTCGCCTGGTGATCCAGTCGGTCGTCCTCGAGGACTTCTCGGTCGTTGCGGCGGTCGTCGCGCTCCTCACCGTCGCCTACGTGGGCCTCAACTTCCTGGTCGACATCCTCTACTCCGTTCTCGATCCCAGGATTCGCCATGGCGCTCGCTGATCCTGTCGCCGTCAGCGTTGTCGAGCAGCCCGTCCGAAGGGGCGTCCGCGGGGTTGGCATCGTGCTCGTGATGTCGATCGCATGGATCGGACTGCTCGTGTTCCTCGCCGCGTTCGCCGATCTGTTGCCACTCCGTGATCCCGATGAGCTCGGCATCCGCACTCGAGACGTCGGACGCTTCGAGGCGCCGGGCACCAATGCGTGGTTCGGCGGTGACGGCCAAGGCCGTGATGTGTTCGCTCGGGTCGTCGCCGGGGCTCGGCCGGCGCTGATCCTCGGCGTGGTCGTCACCGTGTGCAGCGCACTGCTCGGCTCCGCTGTCGGCGCCGCAGCGGGCTACCTCCGTGGCAGGGTCGACGGACTGGTCACGGTGCTCATCGACATCGCTCTCGCGTTCCCCGCGCTCGTGCTGCTCATCGCAGTGAGGGCGACATTCGGCAACTCGATGTTCGTGTTCATCGTGCTGTTCACCGTGACGGGTGTACCCGGCTACGCCCGCCTCGTCCGAGGCGCGACGTTTGCGCTGTCCGAGCGAGAGTTCGTCGATGCCGCCGAGTCGATGGGTGCCACCAAGGGTCGCATCCTCCGTCACGAAATCGCACCCAACCTGGTGCTCCCCGTGCTGTCGCTCGCCTTCATCGGGTTCGCCATCGTCATCGTCGCCGAGGGGGCGCTGGCCTTCATCGGGCTCTCGCTCGACCAGACCACGTGGGGCAAGCTGATCTCCGAAGGAGCCGGCGACATCCAGAACCACGCGCACGTCGCACTCGTCCCCGCGACGGTGATGTTCCTGACGATCCTGGCGTTCAACCTGGCCGGCGACGGCCTCCGTTCGCTCTATGCGCCCCGCGAAGTCGCCACACAACGTCGGTTGCGCACCGAGGGTGAGCATCGGCGGAGCCCGAGTGGCGCCACGCTCCACATCGAAGACCTGTTCACCACGCTCCATACGCCCAACGGTGACGTCCGCGCTGTAGACGGTGTCTCGCTCGACGTCGCCGCCGGCGAGGCGTTGGGGGTGGTCGGTGAGTCGGGTTCGGGCAAGACCATGCTCCTTCGATCGATCGTCGGCGCATTCGCCCTCGCCGACGTCACGCGGTCCGGTGCGGTCGAGGTGGTCGGTGTCGACATGCTCCGGTCCGATCCTGCGATGACTCGAACGACGCTGGGTACACGGGTCGGCATGGTGTCGCAGAACCCGTTGACGGCGCTGAACCCGGTGCGGCGCGTCGATGCGCAGATCATCGAGCCGATGATCGTGCATCAGAAGATGTCGAAGGCAGACGCGCGTGCTCGTGCGCTCGACCTGATGAAGCAGGTCGGCATCTCGGCCCCGGAGCGCCGTTTGCGGGAGTATCCGCATCAGATGTCGGGCGGCATGCGCCAGCGAGTCACCATCGCGATCGCTCTGGCGAACGAGCCCGACCTCCTGCTCGCCGACGAACCCACGACTGCACTCGACGTCACCATTCAGGACCAGATCCTGCGGCTGCTGTCCGACCTCCAACGATCGAGGCACATGGCGATGGTGCTCGTCACCCACGACCTGGCGGTGGTCAAGGGATTCACCGACCGAGTTGCGATCGTGTATGCCGGCGAGATCGTCGAGTCCGGTCCGACCGACGTGATCTTCTCGGAACCCAAGCACCGATACACGGTCGCATTGATGCAGTCGATGCCCGACCTCGATCTGCCGAGTCACTCGCTGCTGACCACGATCGACGGTCTTCCGCCCTCGCTCATCGATCCGCCCGGCGGTTGCCGGTTCGCCGATCGTTGCGAGGCGGCCCAAGAACGCTGCCGGACCGAAGCACCAGTACGAGAAGGCTCGGGCGACCATTGGTATCGCTGCCATTTTCCGGCGGTTCCGACCCCGGCGCACGTCGGAGACGGGGTGTCGAATGGCGGGTAGCGGAACGATCCACCTGAGAAACGACGCGGTACTTCAGGTCATCGATCTCGTCGTCGAGTTCACCGGGCCGCGCAGGTCGGTGGTGCATGCGGTGTCGGGCGTCAGCTTCGACCTGGCCGCCGGCGAGACACTCGGCGTCGTCGGTGAGTCAGGGTGTGGCAAGAGCACGGTCGGGCGTGCGGTCATGCAGCTCGAGCGGGCCACATCGGGCAGCATCGTTTTCAACGGCAACGACCTCACGGTCGAGAGTGGAACGGTACTGCGCGAACATCGGCGCCCGATGCAGATGATCTTTCAGGACCCTGTGTCCTCGTTGAATCCGCGTCGCCGCGTCCGCGACCTCGTTCGAGAAGGAATCGACATCTGGGGCGGCAAGCGGACCGCCGCCGACGAGGCACGCATCGACGAGATCATGGCCGAGGTGGGCCTCGACGGTTCTGCCGTGGGCGATCGTCGACCGCACGAGTTCTCCGGTGGCCAGTGCCAGCGGATCTGCATCGCGCGAGCGCTCGTGATGGGACCCGACGTACTGATCCTCGACGAGCCGGTTTCGGCACTCGACGTCTCGGTCCAGGCGCAGATTCTGAACCTCCTCGAACGGTTGAAGGAACGATTCGGCCTGACCATGTTGTTCATCAGCCATGATTTGGCAGTGGTGAAGAACATCAGCGACCGCGTGATGGTGATGTACCTCGGCAAGGTCTGCGAGGTTGCCGCGACCGACCAGCTGTACGACGACCCCACCCATCCGTACAGCAGGGCGCTACTCGCATCGATCCCGGGGCACTCGCTCGACCTGCCACCGGCGGTCGAACTCATCAGCGGTGAGCTTCCCTCGCCACTGGCGCCCCCGACGGGATGCCGATTCAGGACCCGCTGTCCGCACGCGACCGCGCATTGTGCCGCGCAGGAACCCGAGCTTCGAGAGTTGACCGAAGGCCACTTCGTTGCGTGCCATTACCCGCGCGGTCACGACGACCTGCACGTCGACCGCGCCGCGGAGTTGGTGTCATGACTCGACTCGTCGTGCACGCCGACGACGTGGGGATGTGTCACGGCGCCAACCGATCGTTCCTCGAGCTGTCTGCGGTGGGCACCATCACGTCGGGTTCGGTCATGGTGCCCTGTCCTTGGTTCCCGGAGATCGCCGAGCTCGCGGCCGGCAACGACCAGCTCGACGTCGGTGTGCACCTCACGCTCAATGCAGAAAAGGCGCACTACCGGTGGGCGCCGCTGACACGCCCACCGCTCACTGCCGGCCTCACCGATGTCGACGGCTACTGCTGGCGCGATGTCGCCTCGGTGCGACGCCACGCACACCCGGACGCAGTGGAGGCCGAGTGGCGCGCCCAGATCGATCGGGCACTCGCATCGGGGATCGACGTGACACATCTCGACACCCACATGGGCTCGGCGCTCGCTCCGGAGTGGTGCGACCGATACGTGCAGGTCGGCGTCGATTACGACGTTCCGGTCCTCATCACGCGATCGCTCGACGCGTACGGGCCGCGCAACCATCTCGCCGATGTCACCGACGCGGCGTTCGAGCCGTTCGCCGCCGCAGCCCTGAATGCCGGACTGCCCGTCTTCGACCGCGTCCTCGAGACCGATTTCGGTCGGCCGCGCGACCGCCCCGCCGACTATCGATCGCTGCTCGGCGAGCTCGAGGACGATCTGGTGTTCTGCGCGTTCCATCCCTGCGTCCGGGCGGCGGGCGAGATCGACCAGATCGAGCCCGATCAGTTCCACGTGCGCTGCGACGAACACGACCTGTTCGGCACCGACGAATGGGCCTCGTGGCTCGACGATCGTGGGTACCTGCTCACGGGAATGCGTGAGCTCCGCGACGAATGGCGCTCCCGGGCCGGGCAATGACCGAGCGTCGAACAGCCACGGTCGTCGGCGGCGGGCCGGCCGGCCTGATGGCTGCCGAAGTCCTCGCCGGTGCCGGGCTGGCCGTGACGGTGTACGAACACAGACCATCGGTCGGTCGCAAGTTCCTGCTGGCGGGCCGTGGCGGTTTGAACATCACACACGACGAGTCGTTCGACCAGTTCCTGCGCCGATACCGCGAAGCCAGCCCCTGGCTCGATCGGCACCTGCGATACTTCGGTCCGGCTGAGCTGCGCGAGTGGTGTGCCGGGCTGGAGCAGCCGACCTTCGTCGGTTCGAGCGGTCGCGTCTTCCCGCAGACGTTCCGAGCGACGCCGCTGCTCCGCGCCTGGCTCGGGCGTCTCGACGGGCTCGGGGTGACGATCGCAGTCCGGCACCGGTGGGTCGGATGGGGGCGTGGCCATGATGGTGACGTGCTCCCGCGGGTCGCCCGATTCTCGCGGCCAGAACCTGCCAACGCTCGTGGCACCACCGACGGGGCTGGCGAGGCGACCGTCGAGGTGAGGAGTGACGTGACGATCTTCGCGCTCGGCGGGGCGAGCTGGCCGCGAGTCGGCTCTGACGGCGGTTGGGTCGAGGAGTTCCGCAACGTCGGGATCGGGGTGCGTGAGCTGCGCTCGGCGAACTGCGGCGTCGTGGTGAGTTGGGGGAGTGCGTTCGTCGAACAGTTCGCCGGTACGCCGATCAAGAACGTCGCGGTCGAGGTCGTTGACGCGACGGACGGCGCCGGTCCCGTGCGAGGCGATGTGATGGTCACGACGTTGGGCCTGGAAGGAGGGCCCGTCTACGCCCACTCGCCATCGATCCGGGAACAGCTCGATCGAGTCGGTGCTGCGACGGTGTCGGTCGATCTGCAACCCGACCTCGAGGAGCGACACTTGGCGGCACGCCTCGAACGACGACGTCCGAAGGATTCGCTCACCACCGCGTTGCGGCGCACGGTCGGACTTCATCCCGTCGCTGTCAACTTGCTTCGGGAGGCGACGGCCAACCACATGCCCACCGAGGCACGGTCGCTGGCGGCACTCATCAAAGCGGTCCCGATCCGGGTCGCCGATCTGATGCCGATCGACCGGGCGATCTCGAGTGCCGGTGGGGTACTCCTGGACGCTGTCGACGACGGGCTGATGCTGCGCTCCATCGCCGGCAACTTCGTGGCCGGGGAGATGCTCGACTGGGAAGCGCCGACGGGTGGCTACCTGTTGCAGGCGTCGTTCAGCACCGCGGTGGCTGCGGCACACGGCGCGATCGCATGGATGGAGTCCTCGGATCCGGCCGCGCCGTCGGATCGATCGACATGAACTCCTTCAGGTGATCGCCCGGCGTGTCGATACAAGTCCAGGAACGACAATCCACAGCGGCCGAATCGCTGAAACGACGGCCATCACGATTGGGGAACACGATGAGCATGGCCATCGCACTCGACGACCAAACGGCACACGAACGAGCCGTGCAGCACTTGCAGGACTCCTTCGACATCCACGATGCGCACGACGTGCCGACGGTGACCTGGGATCCCAAACATCACCTCCAGGGCCACGTCGAAGTCGACGGACGGCACCTGGTGCTGATCGCTCCACGGTTGAGTGATCGGACGCCGGTCGTGCTGACCGACGACGACTGGGACGCATTCCATCGCTCGCAGTGCCGCTCGGTCATCGACTGAGCGCCGAGAGCCCGGACCCGCCACCAGAGTGGCGCATCGATGGGATCGCGTGCTGGCAGCCGAGCAGCACGCCCTTGACATTGACCCCGAGCGAGACCGAACCGTCGTGTCCGCGATCCATCAAGTCGGCTCGTGCGTACGACGGTCTGTCAGAACGCTTGTCGCCGACGATCGTGGCTCGCTCGACCACCTGCATTTGAGGACGAGATTCGGTCGCGTGGTGTTTCCCCATGAGGCGAACCAGCGGGTACACTCGTGCCGCAGGAGCGGTTTGCACATCGCTGGCGGCGTGATCCGATCAGGTGTGGTCACAGCAATCGCTCCCCTCGGCAGCTCAGCGGCCGACATCGGGGCCCTCGAGTGCCGATCGGGGCCCGCCGGTGCAACACGACGATCCAGAACGGATGCGGATGCTCGACGTACGAGAACTTGAAGAGACACTGGAACGGGCCATCTGGTCGATCGCGGAAGGCGCCGGCTCCGTCGACGACCTCTCCTTGCTGCACGTCGACGAGCGAGCATCGCTGGCGATCATCGATCGGCTGATCGTCGACGCCGAGGAAGCGCTGGAGTCGGTTCGTGGCCTGCGAGGTGAGGAGCGCGATCAGGTCGTGGCCGACTTCACCCACACGCTCAAGGGTCTGAAGACGGCCGAGGCCATCCTGCGGCCGCTGCCGCCCGCGGACGAGCGTGAGTCATCGAACGGTGGCGGCGACGGCGAAGCTGACTTCGACGACCTGAGCTACGAAAGCCTCGAACCCGGAGAGGTCGAACTCCAAGCCACGTGGTCGGCTGGTCAGATCGTTGTGTGGGCATCTGGCCGCGGCGCGGTACCCGAGGCGAACGAAGCGCTCGCGGCTCGGTTGGAAGCACTCGGCGGACCGCCCATGGGCTGGCAGGTGCATCGTGGCGTGCCGCTGCCCGGCGGTGTGGTTGCCGAGTCACTGACGATCCCGGTGAAGGATGCCCTGGGGTGGCTGGTCGCCATCGGTGCCGTCGAAGAGGTCGATGGGCTCGGCGCCAGCGTCATCTGGCTGGGTCAGGTCGCCATCGAGGGAGTTCGCCTCGTGGCCCGTGGCTCGATCGTCCCCAGCCTCACGCTCGGCAGCCGATCCGACGATGGCAAGGTCGAGGCCTCGGTGCGTTGGCTGCCTGCATTGGTGAACAACCCTGCGGTCGAAGCCCTGGCGGCAGCGATGCCGGGCACGGTGACCGCGCTCGGCGGGGGTGGCAGTGGTTCGACCGCTGCGGCCGTCATGGCCGCCGTGGTCGAGGCGATCGTCCGCGAGAGCGTGGAACGCATGGAGCTGCCGGCGCCGCCGCCCTCGGCGAGCTCCGCCATCGATCTCTCGGAAATGATCATCGCCCGCATGGACGGTTCGCCGTTCACGGCGCACACCGGCCTGGCGACCGACGTTGCCAAGAAACTCGACCAGTGGTCTGGCCCGGTCACATCGCTCAAGCGGCCGCGGCTCGTGGTACAACTCGACCCTCCGGACCCTGGTGGCGTCTGGTTGATCACCGTGCGCGCGCCGGCGGGCCGGGGGAAGCTGATGCCCGTCGACGCAGCCATGCGGGGAGACCGGGCCAGTCGTACCGTCATCGCTGAATGGAAGCGACTCGAGCGTCTCTTCCCCGAACTCGATCGAGCGGGAGTTCGGCGTCGCGGTCAGGTCGCGCTGAGCCAGGACGAGGCGTGGGAGTTCATGACGGTCGGTGGTCCGACCATCGCCGCCGCGGGCTTCGACGTTCGCGTTCCCAGATTGTCGAAGCGAAAGGCATCGGCTTCGCTGCGCCTGTTCGCCGAACCGCCCGCCGGCTCTGTGGTAGGTG
>JBBKWQ010000163.1:0-4002 GCA_037969115.1 Ilumatobacteraceae bacterium | reverse complement strand
GAAAATGTCGCCCACACTCACATGCACGAGGTCGAATGCATCGGCGAGCAGTTTTGCCTGTGTGCCCTTCCCACTTCCTTGCACACCCATGATCACGTACTTGCGCATCGGGCGATGTTGCCACAGCCGCAGCAGTCTGTCGGCGCCGCTGCGGATCAGTACGCTCCCCAGCGTCGAAGGCAGAAGCAACCGCCTCGACCGTTCAGGACGCATCCGAACACGGCAACGACAACAACAAAAGGAACACGCCCATGGACATGCTGAAATTCAACAACGACGTCATCGAAGACTTTCGAGCCAACGGCGGTCAGCCCGGAGGGCCGATGGAGGGCGCACCGATCGTGCTGGTCACGATGACCGGGGCCAAGAGTGGCCGCGAGCTGTGCTCACCGCTCGTCTATTCGACCGACGGCGACGACATCGTGATCATCGCCTCCAAAGCCGGCGCGCCGGAGCATCCGAACTGGTATCACAACCTCGTCGCCAACCCGACCGTGACCCTCGAAGTCGGAACCGAGAAGTTTGAAGCAACAGCGAAGATCGTCGAGGGCGACGAACGCCAGCGCCTCTACGACGCCCAGGCCGCCGAAATGCCACAGTTCGTCGAGTACGCCACCAACGCAGCCGAG
This sequence comes from Ilumatobacteraceae bacterium, assembly GCA_037969115.1. Taxonomy (GTDB): domain Bacteria; phylum Actinomycetota; class Acidimicrobiia; order Acidimicrobiales; family Ilumatobacteraceae; genus JBBKWQ01. Next base: position 3,373 of record JBBKWQ010000163.1, on the reverse strand, counting down.
ACCGGACGGGAAATTCCCGTCTTCCGGCTCGTCCGAAACTGAGTGAAGTCGTGTCCACCGAACCCCTGCGACTGACCGTCTACTCCGACTTCCTCTGACCCTTCTGCTATGTCGCGGCTGTGCGCCTCGACGACGTGCAAGAACACTTCGGCGACAAAATCGTCATCGAGTGGAAGTCATTCATGCTCCGCTCGACCGAAGCCGGGCGCAAGAGCTGGGGCGCAAGAGACTCCACCTACATCCAAGTGATCGAACAAATCCTCATCGAACGCCTAGCGACCCCAGCATCTGGTTCTCACAGTCACTGAGACCACTCAGTGCGTCTGTGTCCAGTGTTCTCGCCGATCGATCACGTCGACCTCGTCAAAGGAGTGTGTCGCCGTAGCGTGCGGCGGTCCAGCGTTGTCCGACGGCAAATGCGTCATCGACGGACAGCGTGAACAGCTGGTCGGTCTGCCTGGTGATCCATTCATCGGCATTCGCCTGGTTGGCGAAGAAAATCACCTTGTGACAGAACGCAGTGACGATGTCGGCTTCCCACGGGCCGACCGGTGCCAGGAAGCTGACCACCGTGTCGGACGCAGTGACACCGTTGACTCCGTCGGGTGTGACGGTCAGGCGGATCTCGTCGCCGGTCAGCCCGTCGGTGGCGGCGACTTGGAGCGTTTGCCCAAGCAGGGTCGGCAGGAACAGCGTGTCCCACGCACACCAGGCATAACCCACGTCACCGCCCGCTTCGTCACGCAGCCGATACTCGGGATCGAGCGGCGCAATCGCCAGTCCCCCGAATCCGACGACGGCGTCGTCGCGGTTGCGGAACACGCCCGCCCATTCGGCGAATCTCTCCTCGACTTCGTCGATTCCGGCATCGGCCGCGTCCGCGATCTGCTCGTTGCTGACCGGTGACCCAGCGGCCAGGAGCCGGTAGGTGGCGAGGGCGATGCGCCGCCCGGTCCCATCGAGGACGCCGCCGGCGACCCCGAGAGCATCGACCAGTTCAGTCGAGGTGGGTGTGAAGGATGCGGCCACCATCACGCCACCTCCGAGTTCGAGGCGGCGGCAGTGGGACCGTACGGCCATTGGATGCGAGCGCCGATGTTGAACCGAGTGACCTCGCTCCACAGTGCGACCGTGGCGAGCACCTCGGCGATCGCCTCATCGTCGTAGCCGTGTTGCTTCAGTCCGAGCGTGTGGGCGTGGGCGCAGAAATCGCACCCGGTGAGCGCGGCCACGGTGAACGCGATCGCCCATGACCTTGTAGATCTCGGGGAGGAATCCGCCGTAGCGGTCCTTGATGCGCCCGAATGTGGCGGCGAGGTTCTGGTCGGCGTTGGCTTCGTCGACCGCTGCGATGATGGACATGTGTGTTGCCTCCTCTACTGCGGGATGGATACTCACATCAAACCATCGACAACTATCGATCTATTCCCAACTGACTCACGTTGCCTCCTGTGCAAGCTGCGACGGGAACTGGACGAGCCGTTCGACCCGGTGCCGGAACTCTGCAAGCACCTCGGCTCGGATCGAGTAATAGGACCAGCGCCCGCGAGCCTCTCGATCACAGACCCCGGCGTCGACGAGCACCTTGAGGTGATGGCTGACCGTCGATTGAGCCACATCAAGGTGGTGTTCGAGGTCGACGACGCAGACCGGTTCACTCGCGACCGCCAGGAGGTAGAGGATTCCGACGCGCTGCGGGTCCCCGATCGCTTTGGCGACATCGGCGATCTCGGCCCTGATGGATTTCGAAAGGGGCGATGCCGTCACCTTCACAAGATCGGTACGGCGCGTATTCGATGGTGAGCCCATGGAAACGACGATACCCCATTCATCGGGATCGATCGATGTATCAAGCCGCGTTCACAACATCGAGCCGAGGTCGGACGTCACGGTCGGGTACGCGGCGGTCATCGACTTGAGTTGCCGGGTGGTGAGTCCGAGTTTGATGGCGAGTGCACAGAAGTTGATCAGCTCGCCGTATTCGGGGCCGAGCATGTGGGCACCGACGATCGTGTCGCTGGTGGTGTCGACGAGGATCTTGACCGCTGCGGTGGTTTCCCCGATCCGGTAGTTGGAGTACCAGCCGCTCGTGTTGGCGAATCGCACGTCGACATCGATGCCGGCATCGACAGCTTCGGCTTCGAGCATGCCGACGCGTGCCAGTTCGGGGATCGTGAACACTGCAGTCGGGACTCCGGCATAGTCGGGAACTGTGGTCGCCGACTTCAGCATGTTCGACGCGGCGATCTTTCCTTCGAACACTGCGATCGGGGTGAGGGGCATTCCCGGCGTGTCCGCCGAATCTCCAGCCGCGTACACGCTCGGGTTGGTGGTGCTCTGGAGGTGCGCGGCAACATTCACGCCTCGCGGTCCGTATTCGACGCCGGCGGCTTCGAGGCCGAGCCGGGAGAGTTCTGAGATCCGTCCAGCACCGTGCACGACTAGGTCGGCGTCGAGTGTGGATTGTTCACCGTCTCGTACGACGGTCACCCGGTAGCTGATGCCGTCGGTTTCGGCTGACACGACCGAGGTGTCGACGTGGGTCTCGATGCCGACCTGGGTGCTGCGGTCGACGAGGAGGTCGACGAGGTCGGGATCGAACCCCTTCAGTGGCCGTGGACCGTGGTCGATGATGGTCGGTCGGCTTCCGGCTCGGGCGGCGATGTGTGCGAACTCGTAGGAGATGAAGCCGCCCCCGACGAACAGAATGCGTTCGGGCAATTCGACCAGATCGAGAAACGCGGTGCTGTCGATGAGGTGGTCCGCACCCGCAAAGTCGAGTGGTCGCGGACGAGCTCCGGTCGCAATGAGGAAGTGGTCTGCGGTGGAGCCGACGCCGTCGATGTCGAGGCTGTTGGCACCCGTGAACGTGGCAGTGCCGTGCATCGTCTCGACGCCGTTTCCGCTGAGCCCGCGTTCCATGTTCGCCGGCACCGGTTCGGTGAAACCGAGCTTGTGCTTCATCAAGTCGGCCCAGTTGATGTGCAGACCATCCGCATCGATGCCCTTGCCGCTCATGAGGCGAGCGCTGTCGATGATCTCGGCACCTCGCCGCAGGATCTTCTTCGGGTCGCAACCTCGCAGCGCGCACGTCCCGCCGTACGGCAGCACGTCGACGAACGCCACTTGCCATCCCGCAGCAGCGCACTTGTTCGCCGCCGCGTTGCCGGCCATGCCGGCGCCGATCACGATCAGGTCGTAGCTGTTCTCTTCAGTGCTCATTGGGAGTGTCCTCGTTCGTGTGGGCGTTGTGGCCGAAGCACCAGCTACTCATGGTTCCGATGCCCTCTGACTCCTCACGAGAACGACCCTAAACCTTCTTCTGCAGAACAAGGTCAAGGGGGCTGGACCGCTACGGAGGACCGGCGCGGGC
>JBBKWQ010000162.1:0-6991 GCA_037969115.1 Ilumatobacteraceae bacterium | reverse complement strand
GAACGCCGGGACGGGTCTGCGGCCCGCTGGGTCGACGTACGAGGTGCAGGTCACCGGCCGAGCCGGCGTTCCTGCGGACACCCCGGCGGTCGCTCTGACGGTGACCGCCGTCGATTCGGCCGCGGCCGGCTTCCTCACCGTGCATGCCACCGGCACGACGCAGCCCAACGCATCGAACGTGAACTACTACCCGAACCACAACACGGCCGGAACCGTCATCGCACGCCTCAGCGCCGACGGCAAGGTATCGATCTACACGTCGGCGGCGACGCAGCTGATCGTCGACATCTCGGGCTACTTCCCGGCGGGCAGCTACTCGCCGCTCGCCGCACCGGTGCGTCTCACCGACACCCGGCTGGGCGCGACCACGATCGACGGGCAGTCCGCCGGCATCGGCCTCAGGGCGGCCGGGTCGACGCTCGAGGTTCAGGTCGCCGGTCGCGGCGGCGTCCCCATCGACGCCTCCACCGTGGTGTTGAACGTGACCGCCGTCGATGAAGCGGGCACGGGCTTCCTCACCGTGTACGCCACCGGACCTACCCGCCCGAACTCGTCGAACGTCAACTTCTACGCCGGACACAACATGGCCAACACGGTCATCACCAGCCTCGGTACCGACGGCAAGATCTCGATCTACACCTCTGCCGCCACTCACCTGATCGTCGACGTCGCGGGCTCGGTGCCCGCAGCCACGCTCACGTCACTGCCGGCACCGACTCGTCTCGCCGACACCCGGCCGACCGGCACGACCATCGACGGTCAACACGCAGCACTCGGCAGGGTGGGCGGCGGCTACAGCATGCAACTCGACGTCGCCGGCCGCGGCGGCGTTCCCGTCGATGCGTCCGCCGCAGTGCTGACGGTCGCCGCAGTGGACCCCTACGGCACCGGGTACTCGACCGTGTTCCCGGCCGGTACATCGTTGCCCAACGCGTCGAACGTCAACTACTACGCCGCGCACAACACCGCCAACACCGTGATCGTCCCCATCGGCCCCGAGGGCGACGTGTGCATCTTCGCGTCGTCCGCGACCGACTTCGTGGTCGACGTCAGCGGCTACCTGCCCGCAAACGGACCCGTACCGGCGCCGGCCGAAGCCACCTGCCCGCAACCGACACCGATCGTCGCCGTCTGGCCCGCGCACAACGTCGTGTTCGACACACCTCAGGCCGCAGCCGCCGACTTCGTGAGGGTAGGGGTCGGCGTGGACCCCCTGCTCGGACCGTTCGTGCCGGGTGGTTCGCTCCGCGGTGAGATCGAGGTCTACTCGCCCCTGGACGACGACGACCCGTCCACCGTGCGCCCCACCGGCACGATCCTGTCGATGCGTCGTCTGGGTGCGGACCTCGGCTGGTTCGTCCTCAGTGCGACCAGCGACGGTGTGACGATCACCTCGCCGGTCGCCGGGGCCACCGTCGCTGCCGGGCCCGTGACGGTGGAGGGGCTCGCTCGTGGCTTCGAGGCCAACGTGCTGCTGCGTGCCTTCGTCGCCGGAGTAGCCCCACCGCCGCTCGACTCCACGTTCACCGGAACCGACTGGATGGTCCCGTCGCCGTATTCGGTGAGTCTCGATGTGTCGGCTGCCGAGCCCGGCGACGTCGTGGCCCTGCTCACCCGCGGTGACACCGGTCTCGAGAACGACCCGTCCGAGTTCGCGGCGGTTCCCATCTTGATCGCCGGCTGACCGCATCGCCACGCCCGCATGCTCGCGCTGCTACAAACGAGGGCATGAAGGGCATCGAGGTACCGGAACGGACAGAGGACTTCACAGCCGACCCGGTCGAGTTGTTCTTCGACCTGGCCTACGTGTTCGCGTTCTCCCAACTCGTCGGATTCCTGGTCCACCACCCGGACTGGACCGGAATCGGCCAGGTCGCGCTGGTGTTCTGGCTGCTCTGGTTGCCGTGGTCGCAGTTCACCTGGTCGGCCAACGCGGTGTCGGGCAACAGCAGACACGTGCGAGTCGTCTTCCTGATCGGCACGGCCGTGAGTGTTCCCATGGCCGCGTCGGTCTCGACGGCGTTCGACGATGGCGGACCGGTCTTCGCCGTCTCGCTGTCGGTCATCGTCCTGCTCGGGATCATCACGCTCGTGTCGAGCGTCGCGGGTGCACCCGAGACGAAGAACGCCGTCCGGCAATGGGCGATCCCGAGCTACTTCGCGATCGCCGTGATCGTCGCCGGCGGCTTCGTCGATGGCCGTGCCCGAATCTGGCTCTGGTTCGCCGCAACGCTGATCGTGCTGGCGGGCATGGCGACTGCCGGACGCAACGAATGGGTCATCCGGCCCGGTCACTTCGCCGAGCGTCACGGGCTGATCATCATCATCGCTCTCGGTGAGGTCATCGTGGCGATCGGCGCTCCGGTCGCCGGCGCGCTCGGCGATGGAGCAGGCCTGGTACGCAGCACCGCTCTCGCTCTGATCGGAGTCGGTGCGTTCGCCGGCCTGACCTGGTGGTCGTACTTCGATCGAGTGTCGCCGGCGCTCGAACATCGGGCAGAAGGGCTGACCGGCACGCTCGAACGCGGACGTTATGCCCGCGACGTGTACACACTCGCCCACGCGCTCATGGTTGCCGGGATCATCTTGGCGGCTGCTGCGCTGGAAGAGATCGCGCTCCACCCGAGCGACCACGTCGAAGCGAACTTCCGATGGATGCTCTTCGGCGGCCTCGGACTCCTGACAGCCGGGACGACCGTTGCGATCTGGCGTGCGTTCCAGGCCATCGCACGCGAACGCGTGGTGGCCATGGCGATGGTCGGGGTCATCGTGGCGATCTCGGCGTCGTGGGACGGCTGGGTGCTCATCGTCGTGATCGACCTCCTCATCGCCGCAACACTCGTCGCGGAACACGTCCGAATCGAGAAGTAGTCGATCGACCCCTCGGCAGGGCACTCGACGGGGGACCGCCGACGGATGCCTACGAAGCGTCGATCACGTACAGGTCGGTTCGGAATCGCTCGTTCAGATCCGAATATGCCTGGTTCACCTCATCGTCGGTCGGGATACCACTCGACGCGAAGCGTGCTTCGAGCTGATCGGTCCACCCGGGGAGGGAACGGCGATTGCCCAGCCCGGTCTCGATGTGCGCCCGCAGCAATGCATCGCGATCCGGTGTGGCGAACGTCTCGAAGAGCGTGTCCATGAAGGCCAGATACGACTCGAACAACTCGCGTGAGAACAGCACACGGTTCGTGAACATCGTTTCGTCGAGCTCCCGCTTGAGGTCGATCACACCGTCAGGATTCAGGCTCTTCCACGTACCGACGAACGTGTAGTAGCACAACAGCTTGTTGAGCTTCGGGGCGACTTCACGGAAGATCTCGAGCCGTGTTTCGACGACCGTGCGGCTCGCCCACTGGTTGTGCTCGAGACGGCTGGTGACGCGTGCAACGGCAATACCCAATCCGACCACGGCGATCGGTGTGAGCACGTCGACCGCGAGCTTCACGACCTCGAGACTGGTCCACTCTGACAATGCCATGCTCAATCCTACGAACACTCGTCGGTTTCGTCGTCCTTCACCACCGACAGAACGGCGTCGCGTTCGCCGATCGGTTCGCCCGGCGCGGGGTCCTGCGCCACGACCACCCAGTTCCGGTCGTACAGCTGACGTCGGCCCTCGCCGGTGGCGTCCTCACTGCGTGAGAGGAACACGCCGTGGTCCTGGATCTCGTTTTGCGCCGCTTGAAGATCCATGCACACCACGTCGGGCATCAGCTTGTCCTCGGGATCGTCGCCTCCGAGCAGGTTGGTGCCGGTATCGCCCTCGGACGCGTCGGTCGTCTCGCTCGCCGTAGCGGCCGCGTCGGTCGAGTCGGCCGCGTCAGCCGAGGACTCTGTCGGGGCTTTCGTCACTGCCACCGAATTGCCGGCACCTGCCGAGATGGCCGACGATGCCGGCTCGTCGTCGTCGCCACTCAGCAGCGATGCGAGCATGAACGCGGCCACCAGCAGCCCGAGTGCAACCAATCCGGCGACCACGATCAACGCACGGGTGTTGTTGCTCGACACCGTCGACGCGCTCTCGATCATGGGAGATCCTTCGTCAGCTGTCACGGTGTGTCACTCCTCGCCCCTCGGGTCGGGGTAGAGGTGCGGATCGAAGTGGTGCTCGTCGGCGGTCTCGTGGGCACCCTCCTCGAGTGCTACGTCGATGTCGCGTGCCAGCGACCGGGCCACCTCGTCGCCGATTCGTCCAGACCGTGCCGCCTCCGACAGCGCCCGCTTCTGCCCGGCTGCGATGCGTCGTGCCGCCACACGAACTTGCCGATGACGAACGCTCACCGCTTTCCGGGTGAGCTCGGCGAGCGACTCCTGACCAGCGTCGAGTTCGCTCTCGAGTCCGTTGGTCAGTTCGTCGAACAGCGATGGCGCGATCTCACCGCTCACCCGCATCGCCTCCAACTCGCCCCGAGCGGCCTTGAGCGCAAGCGTCTGCCCGAGCAACCGCTCGTACTGAGTGAGCTCGTCCGTCTGCGATGTCAGACCGAGGCGATCGAGTAGGGGCTTGTACGTGATGCCCTGCACCACCAGCGAGAACAGAACCACCCCGAACACCACGGCAACCGCGTTGATGCCGGCGAACCGTCGCTCCTCCAAGCCGAGCACCAACGCAATCGGGATCGACCCGCGCAAGCCACCCCAGAAGACAGCGGTCTTCCAGGGCCTCGGGACCGGTGCAATCTTGGAATGGGTGAACAGCGACAGGAGCCCGTACGCGATCACGGCTCGCCCGACCAGCATGCCCGCGACGGCGACCGCGGTGGCCGCGAGCGTTTTGCCGCGCATGTCGGACAGTTGGAACTCGAGTCCGATCACCAGGAACAGCGCCGAGTTCGCCAGGAACGCGAGCACCTCCCAGAAGTCGATCAACGCCACACGCGACGATGCCGACGTGGCGAACCGGGTGCCGTAGTTGCCGATCAACAACCCGCTCGCGACGACCGCGATCACACCCGAGCCGTGCAATCGGTCGGCAAGCAAGTAGGCCCCGTACGCGGTCACCAGCGACAGAGTGATCTCCACGAGGTGGTCGTCGAGTGTGCCCATCAACCGGTGTGCGAGAAACCCCACCGCAACCCCCGCCCCGACACCGACGATCACCTCGATTCCGAACTCGAACAGCGCGTCGCCCACGGTGACGGGTTCAGTGCCGAAAGCCACTTCCACAGCGATGAGGTAGGCCACGATCGCCAATGCGTCGTTGAAAATGGACTCACCCTCCATCAACGTGCGCAGACCTGAGCCGACGCCGTTCTCCTTGAACACAGCGAGCACGCTCACCGGGTCCGTTGCTGCGAGGATCACGCCGAGCACCAAAGCCAGCTGCAACGCCATGCCCGGCAGCACCACGAGCGGGCTGGCGATCGCCACCGCAGAGATCGCCGTGCCGACGAACGCCAGTGTCGCCACCTGCTTCCAACGGAGCACCAGATCGTCGAGATCCATGTTGATCGCGCCCTCGAACAGCAATGGCGGCAAGAACACCAACAAGATCAGATCGCTCGTCAGCCGAATTTCAGTGAACGCTCCGCTGACGCCGAGCCCCAGGCCCACCAGCACCAACGCCACCGTGTACGGCAGCCGCAGCCGGCTCACCACGATGCCGACGAGCGCGGCAACCAACATCAGCCCGACGATCAACGACTCTGTGACCTCGATCGTGGCGGCGAACACTCTCATGACCTCTGCACCCTACGCGAGGGTGACTTCCGGGCCCATCCCCGGTGGTCCCTCGAGCAGCACCCGGGGATGTAGCGACGTGGCTCAGCGTTCTCGGATCGCCTGGTCCCAGGCGGCCACCGCGGCCACCCCGACCAACCCGACGAGAGCGACGAGGCCCACGATGGTCACTCCGTGCAGATCGAAGCCCGTTTCACCAGGGTTCTGGTATGCCGGTCCGATCGGTGCGAGGCCGAGGTCGAACAACACCGACACGGCCAACCAGGTCACCGGCAGGGTCCCGCCGATGACCACCCCGATACCCCAGCGTCGCACTTGCAAGAAGCCGACCACGCCGGTGAATGCGAGGGCGGCGAGCTGCAGCAGCCGGCCCGTGAGAAACGCGGCGGGCTCATCTGCCCACGTGCCCGTGCGCACCCAGTTCTGGTCGAACGATGCCTCGCCCACCGGGAGCAGCGGTCCGCAGGCTGCGATCACGGCGGCGAGTGCGCCCACCGCAGCGAGCCAGGGATTGAGTGCCGGGCGCCGGTCGCTCCCCGCCAGATTGACGGTGAGGAAGAAGAGCAATACGCCCAACACGGCGAACGTGAACAACAGCCAGTACCCAGCGTCGCGCGTGATCGTGATGGTGAACTGCTCGGTGGTCGGCGTCGCCACGAAGAGTTTGGCGGCGTGAATCGGTCGTTCGGCCAACCCGATCGCAAGCGCGGCCGTACCCGCTCCACCGAGACCGCTTCCGCCGACCAGGCCCGACGCCCAACGCATGCCGAAGCACGTACCCAGGCCGCCCACGAACAGGCCGACCGTGGCAATGACGATCGCGCCCGCCAGGTTCGTCGCCAGATCGGCGACCTGCCAGTCACCCACACGGAACGCGCCGACCGGATCACTGGGCTGGATGCGTGCGTCGCTCGTGATTCTGACGATGTTGGCGGCAATTGCGACGATGCCGACGATCGCTGTCGCGGTGGCTGCGACCAGCGTGGCGCTGAACCGGAATCGGCGCGAGCTCGGACGCGGCTGCGCAGCGTCGTGCGCCGCCGCCGGCATCTGGCGCGTCGCCATACTGTTCGGGCCACCCAGCGGGGGTGCCCCGGCCACGGTCGTCTGCACCGAGGTGGCCGCTTCGGCCTCCCACACCGCACGTTCGTCGGTGTCCTCGTCGGTGATGAAGTCGTAGAGCTGCGGCGCCTCGGGCTCGTCGACCTCGACCGGCGTGGTGACGGCGCGGGCCGTACCGCTGGCCACCGGGGACGGCTGCGTGGCCGGCAGGTCGGCAGTGTCGATGCTGCCGGTCGGTTCGTCG
>JBBKWQ010000161.1:0-23547 GCA_037969115.1 Ilumatobacteraceae bacterium | reverse complement strand
CGTCGATGACCATGCGATGTTCCCGTCCGCGCTCCCGGTCCTGCGCGAAAAGGCCTACAACAGTTGGGTCACGATCCAGATCGGCTGCGACAACAACTGTGCGTTCTGCATCGTGCCGGCCGTCCGCGGCGTCGAGATCAGTCGGCCGTACGCCGACATCGTCGCCGAGGTCGCGCAGCTCGCCGCCGACGGGGTCACCGAGGTGACGCTGCTCGGCCAGAACGTCAACTCGTATGGGCGAGATCTCCAGATCGCTGCTCGGCAGGCAGGTGATGTCGAGGCGAAGCTGCGCCCGTTGTTCTCGGACCTCCTGCGTGATGTCGGTGCTGCCGAGGGCATTCGTCGGGTGCGGTACACCAGCCCGCATCCCAAGGACATGCGTCCCGACACGTTCGCCGCGATGGCGGCGACGCCGACTGTCTGCGAGCACCTCCATTACCCGCTGCAATCGGGCAGCGACAGGGTCCTCGCACTGATGCACCGCGGGTACACCGGTGCCCGCTATCTCGACAAGCTCGCCGAAGCTCGCCGCACGATCGCCGATCTGGCGGTGTCGACCGACATCATCGTCGGCTTCCCCGGGGAGACCGAGGACGACTTCGTGCGAACGCTGGAGGTCGCTGCGGCGGCGGAGTACGACTATGCGTACACGTTCATCTTCTCGCCGCGGCCGGGAACCGAGGCGGCCGACATGGTGGCCGACTTCGTCGATCCCGCAGTGGCGAGCGAGCGGTTCCAGCGGTTGCGGGTGGTCATCGAACGCGCTGCGCTACGAAAGCACGAGGCACGTGTCGGGAGGCTCGAAGAGGTTCTGATCGAGGGGCCCAGCAAGAAGAACCCCGACGTCGTGTCGGGCCGCACGCGTCAGAACAAACTCGTGCACTTCACGCCCCCTCGACCGATCCGTACCGGCAGCTACGCCACCGTCGAGGTCACCCGTGGAGCACCACACTTCCTCGAGGGCCGTTTCGTCGAGTTGCTCGCCGAACCCACGCACAAGCTGCGCATTCCCGTCTCGTCACTGTGATCGGGCGATGACCGGTCTCCCACGTCGGGTGTCGGTCCTCGGTCCCACGGCTTCGGGCAAGTCGTCCGTCGCGCTCGCCGCAGCGTCCCGTCTCGGCGGCGTCGAGCTCGTGTCGGTCGATGCGATGCAGGTGTATCGGGGCATGGACATCGGGACCGCCAAGCCGACGGCGGACGAGCAGCGATCGGTGCCACATCATCTGATCGATCTGGTCGAACCGACTGCGGAGTTCACCGTCGCCGATTTCCAGCGCGCCTACGAAGCGGCGGTGGGCGACATCGCTGCTCGGCAGCGTCGTGCGCTGCTCGTCGGTGGTACCGGGCTCTATCACCGAGCCGTCATCGACGGTTTCACACTGCCGGGCCAGTGGCCGGCAGTACGGGCCCGCCTCGACCGTGAGGTCGTCGATCTGGGCTCGGTGGTACTCCATGAGCGGCTCGTGGGCCTCGACCCAGCGGCCGCGTCCAAGATCGATGCCGGCAACTCGCGGCGCATCGTTCGAGCGCTCGAGGTGTGCGAGGGGAGCGGCCGGCCATTCAGCTCGTTCGGGCCGGGCCTCGATTCGTACCCTGCAAGCGATGTGGTGCAGGTCGGACTGCGTTGGGATCGTGACGACCTCACCGCTCGCATCGCACGACGAGTGCACACCATGATCGAAGACGGACTGGTCGGCGAGGTCGAAGGACTCGTCGCGACCGGACTGTCGAAGACCGCAGCTCAGGCGCTCGGCTACAAGGAAGTCCGAGCGCACCTCGCCGGTGACACGACGCTCGACGAAGCAATCGGCGCGATCGTGGCACGCACGCGCCGTTTCGCTGTCCGTCAAGAACGCTGGTTCCGGCGCGACCCCCGCATACGCTGGATCGACATCACGCACGACCCGGTGGCCGAGGCGCTGCCGGCCGTGATCGAGGCCCTCGCATGACGAACCACCAATTCAGCGAAACGTTCACCAAGCACCACGGACTCGGCAACGATTTCCTGGTGACGTTCCATCCTCGGTCGCACGATCTTCCTGCATTGGCCCGGGCCGTGTGCGATCGGCAGCGTGGGATCGGTGCCGATGGGATGCTCGTCGCCGAGTCGGCCGACGGATACGCCGCACAGATGACTCTGTTCAACGCCGACGGGAGCCGGGCCGAAATGAGCGGGAACGGCATCCGCTGCTTCGCTCAGGCGCTGGCCGCTCGGCGCGGCGATCTGAGCCCACAGCGGATTCTCACCGACGCCGGCGAGCGGGTGGTGACGCTGCGACAGACCGCGCACGCCGACACGATCGAAGCCACCGTCGAGATGGGTTCCATCGACGAGCTGGCGGAACCCGAAGGATGGGACCGGCTCGGTTGCCACCCCGATCGACCGGTGGCGCATCTCAGCCTCGGCAACCCGCACTCCGTCGTCGGTGTCGACGACGTGAACGAGGTCGACCTGGCTCATCTGGGAGGCATGGTTCCTCACGTCAACCTCGAGATCGTTGCACCCGGACCGGGTCCCCACGACATCACCATGCGAGTTCACGAGCGGGGCGCCGGCATCACCCAGGCGTGTGGCACCGGCGCGTGCGCGGCGGCGTTCGCCGCGCTGCAGTGGGGCCTGGTCGCTCAGCACGATTCGAAAGTCACCGTGCACATGGAGGGCGGGAGTGCAACAGTGAGTCTCGCCCGGCACGATGAGTCGGTGTCGAGGGTTGCGGTGCTCACGGGCCCGGCCACCTTCGTCGGCACGATCCAGATCGGAAGTGACAACGCGTGAGTACCCCGTACAACGAAGCGCTCGGCGCCACTCTGATCGACCGGACGGTCCGGGAGAAGATCGTGCTCGTCGGGGTGACGTTGCCGGGATCCACCGAGGACGACACCGATGCGAGCCTCGACGAGCTCGCGCTCCTGGTCGACACGGCCGGCGCCGACGAGGTCGCCCGGCTCGTTCAGAAACGCGATTCCCCAGATCACACGTGGTACATCGGCAAGGGCAAGGCGGAAGAACTCAAACACCTCTGCTTGGAGCTCGACGCCGACACGGTGGTGTTCGACAACGAGTTGGCGCCCGCTCAGCAGTACAACCTCGAGAAGCTGATCGGTCGCACGGCAATCGATCGAACCGCCGTGATCCTCGACATCTTCGGTCAGAACGCGCAAACGCTGGAAGGCAAGGCGCAGGTCGAACTCGCTTTGCTGCGGTACCGCTTGCCACGTCTGCGGCGTGGCAAGGATGCCAAGCTGTCGCAACAACGCGGTGGTGTCGGCGCTCGTTTCGGTGGCGGCGAAACCAAGATCGAGGTCGATCGCCGACGGATCATGCGTCGGATCACCAAGCTCGAGACCGACCTGAAAGAGCTTGCGAGTACACGTTCGCTACAACGCAAGCAGCGTCGCGCCAGTGGCCTCGCCAACGTTGCCATCGTCGGGTACACCAATGCCGGTAAGTCGACGCTGCTCAACCGGCTCACGCAGGCAGGCGTGCTCGTCGAGGATCGGTTGTTCGCCACGCTCGATCCCACGACACGACGCCTTGCGCTGCCAGGGGGCGAGCCCGTGCTGCTCACCGACACCGTCGGTTTCGTCCGTTCGCTGCCCCACGGCCTGGTCGAGGCGTTCAAGGGCACGCTCGAGGTCGCGGCCCGTGCCGACTACCTCGTCCATGTCGTCGATTCCACCGCGGCCGATCCCGAGGGCCAGATCACGGCGGTCCGAGAGGTGCTCGGCGAGATCGGTGCTCTCGAAGTTCCGGAACTCCTCGTGTTCAACAAGTCGGACGCAGCCCCCGATGTCGCCGCATCGCTCGCCGATCGACACGCCGGTTCGGTGGTCGTCAGTGCGCTCGGCGGTCTCGGAATCGACGATTTCCTCAGAGCACTCGGCGACCGGCTCCGTTCGCTCACCGAGATCATCGAGCTCGCGGTTCCCTACGATCGTGGCGACATCCTCGCATCGATCCATCGCGAGGGCGAGGTCGTGTCGACGTCCGAGAACGGAACGGAGATGCTGGTCCGGGCACGGCTTTCCGAAGCGTCGGCGGGTCGTTTGAGCGAATTCGTCGTACCCTCCACAGACACATGACCGCACACACCGGCTTTGTCCCGCCTCCGTATCCGTACGAGCGAATCGACCGTTTCAAGCCGCTCGGCGAGCGATTCGATGGTGGTCTGCTCGACTTCTCGATCGGGACACCGATGGATCCGCCGCTGGCTACGGTCACCGAGGCGCTCAGCCGTTCGGGCACCGAACGCGGGTATCCGCCGAGCGTCGGCACCGTCGAGCTGCGCACGGCGGCACAACGGTGGTTCGGTCGCCGTTTCGACGTCGATGTGCCGATCGCGCAGATCGGCGCGTGCATCGGCACGAAGGAGTTCGTCGGACTGCTGCCGCAGCTGCTCAAGCTGCGCAGCCCCGACCGGGACACCATCCTGCATCCCCAGATCGCCTACCCGACCTACGAGATGGGAGCGATCCTCGCGGGTTGCCGAGCTGTTGCCGTGCCTGCAGACGCGTCGGGCAGAATGCGTCTCGACCTGATCGATCTCGACGACGCCGACCGGGCGCTCGCTCTCTGGGTGAACAGCCCCTCGAATCCGTCCGGCCAGCTCGACGACCTCGAAGCCGCTGCCTCCTGGGGTCGTTCGCACGGCGTGCCGGTGTTCTCGGACGAGTGTTACGTCGAGTTCACATGGGACGGGCACGGCAGGACGATCCTCGAACACGGTCTCGACGGCGTGGTCGCCGTGCACTCGCTGTCGAAGCGCTCGAATCTCGCCGGCACCCGCGTCGGTCTCTACGCCGGCGACCCCGAACTCGTGCACTATCTGCAGGAGACGCGTAAACACGTCGGATTGATGGTGCCTGGGCCCGCTCAGGCCGCGGCGGTGGTCGCACTCGACGACGATGCCCACGTCGATGACCAACGCAACCGATATCGCCATCGTCTCGACCGAGTCGCCGCGATTCTGTCCGGCTGGTCGGGCATCGAGATCGGTCAGCCTGCCGGAGCGTTCTATCTGTGGTTCGATGTGGGCGACGGCTGGGCGTTCACGGAACGCCTCGCTACCGACGCCGGAGCGCTGGTGAGCCCCGGCGACTTCTACAGCCCCGCAGCGTCCCAGTTCGTCCGCGTCGCCGTGGTACAACCCGAGGAGCGGGTCGAGGTGCTCGCCCAGCGCCTTCGATGACAGGAGCCCCGGTGACCGGACCCCTCACAGCCCCACTTTCCACGGCATCTCCATCTCAGCCGTTCAGCGAGCCGACGCCCGGCCGCACCGGGCGCAAGCTCGCCATCATGGGAATGGCGCTGCTCGTGGCAGGCATCGCCGGTGCGGTCACGATGTGGCTCACGGCCAATGCGCGGTACGACTCAGCCGTCGAGGGGTTCGCGAGGGCACCAGTTGGCTGCAACACACGCCTCGAGTTCTCCCAGACCGGTCGATTCGTGATCTTTGTCGAACATCGGGGTCAACTCGCCGACGTCGAGGGTGATTGCGATGCAGCTGCCGAGTATGACGGCGAACCGGATGCAGCCCCCGCCGGGCTCCGGGTCTCGCTCGCGCGCAACGGTGACGGCCCGCTCGACGAGCGACGTACCGACGAGTTGTCCTACGACACCGGCGGTTACGCAGGTCTCGCGTGGCGGCAGGTCGACGTGGACGAGGCCGGGAGCTACGACATCGAGGTGAGCGCCGACGACTCGTCGTTCGCCATCGCGGTCGGACGTGATCCGAACGACGGCATTTCGGCTCGCAAGATGGCGGCCCTGTTCTCGCTGCTCGTCGGACTACTCGGTGGCGGAGTACTGCTGCTGATCTCGTCGCGCCGGACCCGGGCATCGGCAACTCACGACGCCCATCGGGCTCGAGAACAGGCGCCGGCGCACTGGGCCGCTCAACCGCAGGCAGCAACGTGGGACCCGACTCAACCGCCGCCGCCACAGATGCCGGTCATGACCCCGCCGCAGATGCCAATGGCAACGCCCCCGGTGATGCGACCGCCCATTCCTCAGCAGCCCGACGGAGGGCGGGTACCGCGGCCGCCGCAAACGAGTCCGCCGGCACCTCCCGCACCAACGCAGCCGCCACCGCCGTCACCGACCGGACCTCAAGATCTCACGATGTGGCGCCGGCCGGAATCGCCCACGGTCGAGCCGGAGCCGACCGACTCCATTCCGCAAGCGGACGAACCTGAGCGACCACCTGCCGACCGGTAGTCGGAGGGAGGTCGGCAGGTGGTCGCTCAGAGTCGGCGCATCACCGTGACGACTCGCCCGAACACGTTCACGTCTTCGGCATCGAAATGCATGTCGGTGAGTGACGGGTTCGATGGCACCAACGTGACCTTGTCGCCATCGGCGCGGTAGGTCTTCACGGTGGCCTCGTCACCGGGGATGCCGGCCACGACGATGTCGCCGTTCTGTGCGGTCGCCTGCTGGGTCGCGATGACGAAGTCGCCGTCGAGGATGCCGACCCCGATCATCGAGTCGCCGCGGACACGGAGCATGAAGAGGTCACCGTCACCGGTGAAATCGAGAGGTACGGGCAGCAACTCCTCGACGTTTTCTTGAGCGAGCACGTCGGTGCCGGCTGCGACATCGCCGACGAGCGGGACGTGTCGGACCGGCCGCTTTTCCATGACGGCACCACTGCTCGAATCCCATCGCACCTCGATCGCGCGGGGCTTGGTGGGGTCACGACGGAGATAGCCGTGTTTCGTGAGGGTGTTGAGGTGGCTGTGCACCGTGGACGGTGACGTGAGGCCGACCGCCTCGCCGATTTCGCGCACGGAGGGGGGATACCCGCGATCGGTGATCTGCTGTTCGATGAAGCTCAGGATCTGACGCTGACGGGCAGTGATCTTGGTGGCAGCCATAGTGCGTACCGTACAGGCGTTCGGTCCGAAAGTCAAACATCTGTACGTGGAACGTGTGTACGGCAAACAATTGTTCGATATCGCTTGACATCGAACGGGTGTTTGTCGTACAACTGTTCTCTCCGTACGTGCGTTCGCTCTGCACGGCGGTGTACGACCCCTCGGTCTCAGCCCTTCGTCCCAATCCTTCCATCAGTCTGGAGCACTCAGATGACTGTCGCCTTCGCCACCTCCGCACCATGTGCCGCACGCCGCCTGCCAGCGACTGCCGCATCGGTGTCCCCCGAGGTGTACCGACGTCGGCGTGCAGTGGTCGGAGTGCTCCTCGCTGGGCTGCTGGCGCTGATCAGCGTGGTGGCCCACGATGCGCTGACGGGCTTCGGTAGTGTGCCTGCCTCCGCTGCCGGAGCTCAGTCGGCGCCAGTCGAGCGATCCTCCGTGGTGGCGAGCGCCGGCGACACGCTCTGGAGTCTGGCTCGCCTTCATCACGGCGACGTCGACTTCGACCGCTTCGTCGAGCGTTTGATCTCACTCAACGGCGGCACGCAGATCCAGGTCGGCCAGGCTGTCCTGCTGCCGTAGCGGTTATCCTGTGCGAGTGCACTGTCCCTCGTGCCTCGCCGATGACACCAAGGTCGTCGACTCGCGTCTGGCCGAGGAGGGAGCCGCGGTTCGCCGCCGTCGTCAGTGCCTGACCTGCGAGTATCGATTCACCACGTTCGAGCGCCTCGACGAGGTGCCGTTCGTCGTCGTGAAGTCCGACGGACATCGGGTTCCGTTCGACCGCGCCAAGATCGTCGCAGGCGTGGCCGCTGCAACCAAAGGTCGGTCGTTCGGCGAGCAAGAGATCGACGGATTGGCCATTTCGGTCGAAGATGAGCTTCGCCTCGTCGGTGGCGAGATCACCTCCGCACAGATCGGCGTCGCCGTGCTCGAACGGTTGCGACCGGTCGACGAAGTCGCCTACCTGCGGTTCGCCTCCGTCTACAAGGATTTCGACGCGGCCGCCGATTTCCACCGCGAGATCGAGCTGCTCAGCAAGCTGAGCGGCGCACCCAACGGGTGAACACGAACGAATCGTCGTCCACCACGATGTGAACGAGCTCGTACGAGCGCCCGATCGGTCCGGCTCCGGTGGTCAGTCGCGGACCCGCCCCTCCGGCCAGTTGGGGTGACACGCTGAGGTTGAGTTCATCGATCAGATCAGCGTCGAGCAGTGAAGCGTTCACCTTGGGTCCGCCCTCTGCCTGTACGAACGCGGCGCCGGGAACGAGTTCTGGGATCTGCGTGATCGCAGACGTGAGATCGAGCTCGAGCCGACCGGATCGGATGACATCGATGCCGGCTGCCACCGGCGCCGAATGCGGAGCGATGACGAAGCCCGACCCGGAGCGGAACAGGTCGGAGTCGGTATCGACGTTGCCCGAGTTGGTGAGTACACCGACGCGCTGTCCGGGCTTGCTCGGCGGCCCGTATCCCTCGGCGCGGAGAGTGCCGGCGCCGACGATGAGCACGTCGGCGATCTGGCGGAGCGTGCGCAGGACATTGCCGTCGTTCGGACTCGACAGGTCGCGGGAGTTGCCGTCGACAACGGTGGACCCGTCGAGGCTCGCCACCATGCACAACCCGAGCCACGGGCGACCACCTCGTCCGAGAGAGCGGTCGACGTCGTACATCGACCGAGTCGTGACCGGGGCGACGGGGGAGGGGAACACGCGCTGCATGACGCTTCGATCATGCCAGCAGAAGTGTCCTCGTGCGACGCTGTGTGGATGAGCGCCGACGCAATTCGAACCGCCTTTCGAACCTGTCCCCTGTGTGAGGCCGGGTGTGGTCTCGAGATCACGGTGGCCGAGGACCAAGACGGCGTGGAACGCGTGCGGCGGATTCGTGGCGATCAGAACGACGTGTTTTCGCACGGGTTCATCTGTCCGAAGGGTTCGACACTGCGTCAGCTGCACGAGGACCCTGACCGTTTACGTGCGCCCCTCGTCAAGCGTGACGGCGTGCATGTGGAAGTGACTTGGGACGAAGCGTGGGCAGAGGTGACCGATCGCCTGAGTGCCGTCATCGCGACGAGTGGCCGGGAGTCGCTCGCGGTGTACGTCGGGAACCCTGGCGCGCACAGTCTGTCTGCGCTCATGTTCAGCCGCGCCTTGCTCACGGGTCTCGGTACGCGTCACCGCTACAGCGCGTCCACGGTCGATCAGATGCCGCGGCAGGTTGCGGCCGGCCTCGTCTTCGGTACGCCGCTGTCGGTACCGGTACCAGATCTCGACCGAACGGACTACCTGCTCATGCTCGGTGCGAACCCGTATGCCTCCAACGGTTCGTTGTGCACCGCGCCCGACTTCCCGGGCCGTATCGAGTCGATGCAGGCACGCGACGGCAAGCTCGTCGTGGTCGATCCGCGGCGGTCGCGCACGGCGGAGCAGGCCGACGAGTGGTTGGCGATCCGGCCGGGGTCCGATGCGCTCTTTCTCGCAGCCCTCGCCAACACCCTCGTCGCGGAAGGTCTCGCCGATCCGGGCCGACACGTCAGTCGGTACCTCGCCGGGCTCCAGGCGGTCACCGACGCCCTGGAGAGTTTCACTCCAGAGCGTGTCGCCGACGCGACCGGCATCGAGGCCGAGACGACCAAACGCATCGCCCGGGAGTTGGCCTCCGCGCCGTCGGCGACCGTGTACGGCCGAATCGGCACGACGACCACCGAGTTCGGCACCACGGCGTCGTGGCTGATCGATGTGGTGAACATCCTGACGGGCAACCTCGATCGTCCCGGGGGAGCGATGTTCGCCCGGCCGGTCGCCGGCTCGCCCAACACCAAGGGAGCGTCGGGTGTCGGCAAGGGCTTCAAGACCGGTCGTGGTCACAGTCGGGTGAGCGGGCACCCCGAGGTGATGGGGGAGTACCCGGCTGCGGCGCTCGCCGAGGAGATCACCACGCCGGGCGAGGGACAGATCAGGGCGTTGATCACCGTCGGGGGTAATCCAGTGTTGTCGACGCCGAACTCCACCCAGCTCGACGAGGCGCTCGCCGAGCTCGATGCCGTGATCAGCGTCGACATGTATCTGAACGAGACGACCAAACACGCCGATGTGGTGCTCCCGGTGCCGTCCCAGCTACAGCGAGACCACTACGACGTTGCGCTGCTCAACTTCGCCGTGCGCAACGTCGCCAACTACTCCGAGGCGGTGTTGCCGCTCGACGACGGTCAGCCCGACGAATGGGAGATCATCTCCAAGCTCACCCTCATCGCCCAGGGAGGCGGACCGCACGCAGATCCATCGGTCGTCGACGACGTGTCGGTCGCGTCGTTGATCGACAGTGTGGTGCGCGATCCGTCATCGGCCGCGCACGGTCAGGACCCCGACGACGTCATGGCGATCGCGTCCGCGAACGGGCGGCTCGGACCGGCTCGCTTGCTCGATGTGATGCTTCGAAGCGGTCCGTTCGGTGACGGTTTCGGCGCGAGTCCGGGTGGGGCGAGCCTCGACGATCTGCTCGCCAATCCGCACGGCCGTGACTTCGGCGCGCTCGAGCCTCGCCTGCCCGAGATCCTGCGTACGCCGTCGGGCAAGATCGAACTCGCCGTTCCCGAGCTGCTCGCCGACCTCGATCGACTCGATGCGGCGATCGACTCCCTGGCCGGCCGCGACATGGTGCTCGTCGGTCGCCGGCACCTGCGGAGCAACAACTCGTGGATGCACAACATCGAGGTGCTCGTGAAGGGCAAGCCGCGTTGCACATTGCAGATGCATCCCGACGATGCCGCTCGCATCGGTCTTGCCGACGGCGGGGCGGCGAGTGTCACCTCTCGGGTCGGCACGGTGTCGGCGCCTGTCGAGCTCACTGACGGAATCCGGCCGGGGGTGGTGTCATTACCGCACGGCTGGGGTCATGGACAGCCCGGTACGCGCATGCGAGTGGCTGCGGAACGAGCCGGCGTGAACTCGAATGTGCTCACCGACGATGCAGCGCTCGACCCGCTCTCTGGTACGTCGGTACTGAACGGGATTCCGGTCGAGATCACCGCGATGTGACTTGCTGCGCGAACGGGGCGGCCATCGCAGTCACCCGGTCGCGGGGCCCGGCGATTGCGATGTATTCGAGATTGCTCGTGTGTGACACCTCGCCGACGCGATCGCCCGCAGGGTTGTGGATGCCGATCTGCGCACCGATGTAACGGGGGAGTTCGAAGGCGAGCACTTCGACGTGTCCGCGCGGCGAGCACATGTCACGGAGCTCGTCGAGTGTGATCCAAGACTCGTTGTTGTACGAGACGACGACGACCTCTGCCTGCACGTCGGCGATCACCTGGCCGAGCGCGATCGGCATCTTCTTCTTCATGTTGAAGACGCTCTTGGTGGCGTCGTCTCGGCAGTCGACCCGCTTGCAGGCGATCCCGTAGTGGTTGGGCCGGTCCCACGCGACGATCGTCTCCCAGACGTGGTAGTTGGTGTAGTAGCGGTGCTGGTTGTACGGCGGGTCGAGGTAGGCCAAGTCGAAAGGCCCGAGCTGTCGGGCGAGTTCGGTGGCGTCGCCGAGGTGGGCGGCGCCGACGGGGCCCGGCGGGATGTCTGGCAACCGGAGGTCGAGAGGTTTCTCGGATCGCTTCGACCACTGCTTGATGTATGCCATCTGCAGCCCGGTGGTGGAGTCGACGCGATCGGAGGCAAGCAGAAGACTGGTGAGCAGGATGGGTTCCAGCGGTGAGCCCGCGTACGTTCGTTCGATTTCGTCGCGGATGGCATCGATGCGTTCGCCGTTGAAGGGCTGGAAGAAGCGGCTCTCGACACAGAACGTCTCGGTGACGTAGCCCGGGATGCCAGACAGGCCGTTGAGTGAGGCGAGCACCCGTGCGGCTTCGCGCAGATCGACCTCCTGTGGGTCGTGTGCGATGTAACACTGCGCGAGGACGTGTGAGTACCTGGCGGTGTCGACAGCGGTGGTTGGCACGCCGCGCCGGCGGAACTCCTGTGCGACCCGTGTGGTTCCGGTGAACAGATCGAGGGCGGTCGACGCACCCGATGCGGTGATGAGATCTCCGAGCACTGGCACGAGTCGCCGCTTCGATCCCAGGTATTTGATCACGGCGCCGACGATATCTGCCGGTTCGACGGCCGTGCCCTGTGGAGAACCTCCGGGTCTTCCACATGCCTGGGAACAAGTTTCCGACAATCCACAGCGTTGTCCCCTTCCGTTCCACAAGCACTCGTCCGTAGGGTGATGATTCGTGCCGGAGCGCGGTGCGACACACGGAAAAGACGGCGGGTTCAACGACTGAGTGCGGGTGATTGCGCGAAGATTGAAAGTACCGGCCTGGGGCTGAGGGGTCCTGAACCTGTGATGTTGCACCGCGAGCCGGCACGTTCGTCGCTGAAGGAGCCTCCCACCATGTCAATCGCCTCGGGTCGTCTACCCACCGCATCCGGCCAGTTGGGTTTCGGTCGCCTGTACACATCGCCCGGCGTCGACCCGTACGACGAAGTGGTGTGGGAGCGCCGCGATGCACGCCTGACGAACTGGACCGACGGCAGCGTCGCCTTCGAGCAACTCGATGTCGAGTTCCCGGTGACATGGTCGGTGAACGCGAGCAACATCGTGTCGCAAAAGTACTTCAGGGGCTCCCTCGGCACGCCCGAGCGCGAATCGTCGTTGCGCCAGGTTATCGACCGGGTCGTGAACACGATCGTCGAGTGGGGTCGCGAAGGCGGCTACTTCGACGACGACTCCGAAGCCGACGCGTTCGGTGACGAGTTGAAGTACATCCTGGTTACGCAGCGCGCTGCGTTCAACAGCCCGGTCTGGTTCAACATCGGTGTCGCTGGAGTACCGCAGCAAGCGAGCGCCTGCTTCATCCTGTCGGTCGACGACCAGATGAAGTCCATCCTGAACTGGTACCGCGAAGAGGGGATCATCTTCAAGGGGGGATCGGGAGCCGGCGTGAACCTGTCGAAGATCCGGTCGAGCGCGGAACTGCTGGAAGGGGGCGGCACGGCTTCGGGCCCGGTCAGCTTCATGCGCGGCGCCGATGCGTCGGCAGGCACGATCAAGTCGGGCGGCAAGACACGACGCGCCGCCAAGATGGTGATTCTCGACGTCGACCACCCCGATGTGGAGGAATTCATCTGGTGCAAGGTCAAGGAGGAGCGCAAGGCTCGCGCGTTGCGAGACGCGGGTTTCGACATGGATCTCGACGGTTCCGACGCGTTCTCGATCCAATACCAGAACGCCAACAACTCGGTGCGGGTGACCGACGAGTTCATGCAGGCCGTGATCGAGGATGCCGATTGGGGACTCATCGCGGTGACGAGCGGCGAGGTCATTCGTTCGGTCCGCGCCCGCGACCTGTGGCGAAGCATCGCGCAGGCCGCGTGGGACTGCGCAGACCCCGGGTTGCAGTTCGACACCACGATCAACCGGTGGCACACGGCGCACAACACGGGCCGGATCAACGCCAGCAATCCGTGCAGCGAGTACATGCACCTCGACAACTCGGCATGCAATCTCGCCTCGATCAACCTGCTCAAGTATCTCGATGGCGACGCCGACGGTGATGTGGGTCAGTTCGACGTCGACGCGTACATGCATACGATCGAGCTCGTGTTCACCGCGCAGGAGATCCTGGTGGGACGCGCCGACTATCCGACGGAGCAGATCGCGGAGACGAGCCGTCAATTCCGTCAACTCGGTTTGGGCTACGCGAACCTCGGTGCCTTGCTGATGGCGCTCGGGTATGCCTACGACTCGGCGGAGGGCCGGGCGTGGGCCGCTGGTCTCACCTCGCTCATGTCGGGCCACGCCTACGCAACGAGCGCGCGAATCGCAGCCCGAATGGGGCCCTTCGACGGATTCGCCGACAACGAGGAGCACATGCTCCGGGTGTTGCGCATGCACCGTGACGAGACCTACCGGATCGACAACGATCATGTGGTGCCTCACGACCTGTTGACGGCGGCGCGCCAGGCCTGGGAGAGCGCAGTCGTCGACGGCGAGGAGCACGGCGTGCGCAACAGCCAGGCGACCGTCCTGGCTCCCACCGGCACGATCGGGCTCATGATGGATTGCGACACCACCGGCATCGAACCCGACCTCGGCCTGGTGAAACACAAGAAGCTCGTCGGTGGCGGCACGATGTCGATCGTCAACCGGACGATCCCTCGGGCGCTTCGCCGTCTCGGTTACGACGACCTGCAGATCGCCGACATCGCCGAGTACATCCACGAAGAGAAGTCCGTGCTCGGCGCTCCCCACCTCGCTGCCGAGCATGTGCCGGTCTTCGCCTGCTCCATGGGTGACAACACGATCCACTACGAGGGGCACGTCCGGATGATGGGAGCAGTCCAGCCGTTCCTGTCAGGTGCCATCTCCAAGACGGTGAACATGCCCGAGGAGGCGTCGGTGGAGGACGTCGAGGCCCTCCATCAACTGAGCTGGGAGCTCGGATTGAAGGCCGTCGCGATCTACCGCGACAATTGCAAGGTCGGACAACCCCTGTCGACCGCCAAGAAGGGTGACAGTGCGACTGGGAAGGTTGCCGATGCAGCTGTGGATGCCGCCACCCAGATGGCCGACCGAGTGGTCGAGAAGATCGTGCACAAGCCGATCCGGCAGAAGCTGCCGCGGACTCGTTCGAGCAAGACCTTCGAGTTCCGCGTGGCCGACTGCAAGGGTTTCGCCACGATCGGCGAGTACGACAACGGCATGCCCGGCGAGATCTTTCTCACCGTGTCGAAGCAGGGTTCGACGATGGCCGGGATCATGGATGCGTTCGCCAAGTCGGTGAGCTACGGGCTGCAGTACGGCGTGCCCCTACGTGGCTACGTCGAGGCGTTCGTGAACATGAAGTTCGAGCCGGCCGGTATGACCGACGATCCCGATGTTCGTTTCGCCGGATCGATCATGGACTACCTGTTCCGCAGGCTCGCACTCGAGTACTTGAGCTACGACGAGCGTGCCGAGCTCGGCATCTTCACCATCGCCGAGCGCACCCAGCCGACTCTCCCGGGCGTCGAGGAGGCCGTCACGACGACATCGATGGGCTCCGACATGGTGGCAGACCCGAAAAGTGTGCCGTCGGCAGCTGAGCTCGCATTCGGCCTGGAAAGCGGAACGATCGAACCCACGGTGGAAGACAACACGGCGGCGCGCGGCATCGTCAGGCCAAACGACGCGCCGATGTGCATGATGTGCGGCATCCACATGGTGCGAGCCGGTAGCTGCCATGCCTGCACCTCGTGTGGCAGCACCAGCGGTTGCAGCTGACGATTCCACGTCGGCCGAAGAGCGGGCGAGCCGATGTCGTTACTGGGAGTCGAAGAGGGTGAGCGGTTCCGATGACCGGCAGCGTTCGCTGGCCAGAGCGATGGCTTCGACGAGCTCGTCGCCGGGTACGGGCCGGGCGAAGTAGTAACCCTGGACGAACTGCACGTCGATCGAACGAAGCACCGGAACCTGATCGGCCTCCTCGACTCCCTCGACCACCCCTTGCATGGCGAGTGATCGAACCAAGCCCGAGATCGAGCGCAGGAACTCGCGCCGCATCGGTGACGACTCGACCGAGGTCACGAAGCTGCGGTCGACCTTCACCGAGTCGAGGGGAAATTGCTCGAGCTGGGCCAGCGACGAATGACCCGTACCGAAGTCGTCGAGCGAGATTCGCACGCCGGCCGCTCGGAGCTGCGCGAAGCGTTCGACCGCGGCGATCGGGTCGCGCATCGCGGTCGACTCGGTCACCTCGACGATCAGCCGGCGTGGGTCGAACCGTTCGGCCTCGAGCACGCCGAGAATCGATTCGACGACATCGGCACTGTCGAGATGCTGCGGCGACACGTTCACGGCGAGAAGCAACTCGTCGGAGTCGACGATGATGTCACGGACATGTCGGCATGCTTTCGCGAGGACCTGCTGGTCGAGTGCAGCGACGAGGTTCATCTGCTCGGCCAGCGCGACGAATCGATCAGGCGGCACTTCCCCCTGGGTCGGGCTCGTCCAGCGCGCCAGCGCTTCGACGCACGGCACGGTTCCGTTCCGGAGGTCGAGAATCGGCTGGTAGGCGACCTCGATGCCGTCTGACTCGAGCGCCATACGGAGCTGGCTCTCGAGCTCGGTGCGCTCGACGACCGTTTCCTCCATGACCGGTTCGAAGAACGTGACCTGACCGTGCTCGTTGCGCTTACCGTGGTACATGGCGATGTCGGCGCGTCGCAGCACGTGCTCGGCGTCGATGTGCCCCGTCTCGACCATCGCGACACCGATCGTGGCGCCGATGTAGAAATTGCGGCCGTCGAGCGTGACCGGAGCGCGGAGTCGTTCCGAGATCGCCTCGGCGATTGCGAGCGTTTGCGCACGGTCGGAGTCTTCGAGCACGACGACGAACTCGTCACCGCCCAGCCGAGCCGCGACCTGCTCGGGACCGACCACGTCGAGGATCCGTTCGGCGGTCCTTGTGAGCACGGCGTCGCCGGCGGCGTGGCCGCGGCTGTCATTCACCGCCTTGAACCCGTCGAGGTCGATGAACAACGCGGCGACCGGGCGACCTGTGGACCGACACCGCCGCAGGCTGTTCTCGAGTCGATCGATGAGCAGGCGGCGATTGGGGAGACCGGTGAGTTGATCGGTGAGAGCGAGGCGAACCGTCTCCCGGTTGCCGGCGTCGCGAAGCGCGATGCCGGCGTGTTCTGCGAGCACGTCGAGCATTTCGTGTTCGGTGCTGTCGAACTCTCGGATCGTTGCGGCTCCGACCGTGAGTTCGCCGACGAGGCGATCTTCCGACCGGATCATGGCGGTCATCTCGCCGTGCGTCGCCTCGTTGGCCCCGGCGAGGGCGCGGGACGTTCCGATGAGCGGCAGTGTGCCGTGGTGCGCGACCGTGGCGAGTTGATGGTCGTCGGCCGGGTCGTTGAGCCGCAGGACGACCGAGACGTCACCGAACAGCTGAGCCGCCCCGTCGACCACTGCCTGGAGCACGTCGTCGAGCGGCGCCCGCTGGGAGATCGACGACTGGATCCGCACGAGCCTTCGCAGGAACAACTGGCGTTCCTGAAGCTGCGAGCGCAGCGCACGGTTGTGACGGTCGAGCTCGCGCTGACGATCGAGACTGGTGCGCAACTGGTCCTCGTGCGTGAGATCGCGGAAACACAGCACGACACCATCGATGCCGGGCTCGCCGAGATGATTGATCGCTGTCAGCTCGACCGGCCACGTCAGTGAAGGCAGCGACATGCGGACCCTGAAGACCTCCTCGTCGCGCTCACCCGACAACACTCGTCCGAATGCCTCCAATGCATCGTGGACGTCGTCCGGATGGACATAACTCGCCGGGTCCTTGATCGCCATCGCGGGACCGTCGCTGTTCTCGCCCACCCGGCCTTCGAGGAACCGTTGGGCCGCCGCATTGGCGTACGTGAGCGTCATGGTCGCATCGAGCACGATGATCGCATCGGTGACGCAATCGAGGAGCACCGTCGATTCGGTTCGACTCGGAGCCGCGCTCGGCGAGACCATCACGGGCCTATCGGTGGGATTCGGTTCGAGCTGAAGCGGTATTCGGTGATCGATGACATGATGATAAACCGAACAAACGTCCCAGCATTGTGTGGGAGCCTCAGGCGCTGAGGCGTCCCGGAGTTCTCGAATGGCGAGCCCACCACGCGAGCAGGTCCAGTATCGACGCATCATCGGCAACTTCGGGGTCGTGGAGCATCGTCTGATGCGGGCAGGCAGCCTGGTGCCCGCTCTCGAAAAAGGCATCGACGGAGGCCTCCCAGTTTGGCCCGCCCCACCAATGCCCGTCATCTGAGAGCGCAGTAGTGGTGGCCACTTGGAGTACACCGTCGATGCCGATCTGTCGGGCGTCTTCGACGAGGCGGCACCCGCGAGCGAGTGCCGATTGCCGAAGCGCCGCGATGTCGTTGTCATCGAGGCCGGTCAGGCCGGCCTGTCGAAGATCGTCGAGGTGCCCGGTCGATGCAATGCGATCGATGAGCGCCGAGAGTGGTTCGACCTGCGTGTGCAGGATGACGAGAATTCGTTTGGTCACGATCGTGGTCGATCGATGGAGTGCTGCGGTGTGGTCGCGTCCCGAGATCACGGACACCGGCTGTGTGTGGAGTCGAAGTGCGAGCCCTACCGCCGACGAAATTGACGCCGAGGGTGCCCGATCGACCGCGATAGGCGTGTACCTCGGCGCGACCAGCGGGCGGCCGAGACGTTGCATGCGAACGGGGAGTTCACTGACGATGTCGGTGCGCGACCCGTTGCGTGCTCGTGGTGGATTATCCGTTCGCGGGAAGAAACGGAGCATATTTGGCGAACCCCCAGCATTCGTACCTGACGAGATCTTGAAGTAAATCTCGAAAGAATTTACTAAGACATAACATAACCGACAGAAACGTAACAAGCAAGCATCAATACTCAAACGCGTTGACATTTCGTGTTGTTGGATCGAGTGTCGGGCTGACACGCTGGCGACGTGGCACTTCGCGAATCGCACGTGAACGAACTCCGCGACGGCACCTTCGACGTGCTCGTCGTCGGCGGAGGCATCAACGGCGCGGTGTCGGCGGCGGCGCTTGCCGGTCGCAGTGCCCGCGTCGCAGTGATCGACCGCGGTGACTTCGGGAGTTTCACGAGCCAGGAGTCGTCGAACCTGGTGTGGGGCGGGTTCAAGTATCTCGAGAACTACGAGTTCCCGCTCGTGTTCGACCTGTGCCGGTCCCGCAACCGCCTGATGAAGGCGTATCCCGGAAACGTCAAGGAGATCGGCTTCTTGGCGACGCTGGCCAAGGGTTCGCCGTATCGCCCCTGGTTTGCCGCGCTGGGGGCACTGGGCTATTGGATCATCGGTCTGTTCGGCACGTCTCGGCCACGCCTGCTCAGCGTTGCGGCCATCGAGGAACAGGAGCCCGCGATCGACACAGCGCAGGCACTCGGTGCGATCGAGTATCGCGACGCCTACCTCGTCGACAACGATGCCCGGTTCGTGTTCTCGTTCATCCGCTCCGCCATCGAAGCGGGCGCCACCGCGGCGAACTACGTCGAACTCGTCAGCGCCGAACGTCGCAACGGCCGCTGGATCGCCCAGTTGCGTGATATCGACTCTGGGGAGGAGTTCGCCACGTCGGCGCGCACGATCGTGAATGCCGCCGGCCCTTTCGTCGACGATCTGAATCGCAACTGGAGCAACGAGACCGATCATCGGATCGTCTATTCGAAGGGCATCCATCTCGTGGTGCCCCGTCTCACCACACGACGGCACGACCGCGTGCTGGCCTTCTTCGACGACACTCAGCGTTTGTTCTACGTGATTCCCATGGGTCGACGGTCGGTGATCGGTACCACCGACACGAGAACGACCGATCCATTCACCGAAGTCACGCACGACGACCGCACGTTCCTGCTCGACCAGATCAACGCGCGCCTCAATCTGGAGCGACCGCTCACCACGGGCGACATCATCGCCGAACGGTCGGGAGTGCGGCCGCTCGTCGTGCGGGCCGACAGCGACGACCAGACGACCGTCGACTGGCAGTCGCTGAGCCGCAAGCACAAGATCGAGACCGACGAAGACCTCGCAGTGGTCACGATCTTCGGCGGCAAACTCACCGACTGTTTGAACGTCGGCGAAGAGGTGGCCCACGAGATCGAGCAGCTGGGGGTGCCACTCGAAGACGATCTGCACAATTGGTACGGCGAACCGGCTGAGGCGACGCGCCAGGAGTTCTACCGGCAAGCGCATCTGATGAAGCTCGACTCGCTCCGAGCGAAGCCAGACACCGAGCCGCTCACCGATCGGCTGTGGCGACGCTACGGACGGAGGGCGTTCGCGATGCTCGAGTCGATCCGTGACGACCGGTCGATGGCCGGTGATGTCCTCGAGTCGGCCGACTACCTGCGTGCAGAGTTGTACAACGCAGCACAGATGGAGATGATCGTCAAGCTCGACGACTTCATGCGGCGGCGCTCGAAGATCGACCTCGTCGTGCACGACGACGACGTCAGGAGCTCACCCGGGCTTGCCGAAGTCGCGCAAATCCTGTTCGGCGACGACGCCGACCGCCGCCTCGCGGAATACTTCGCCGACAAGCGTTCGATCTCGGACTGACATCGACGGGCGACGCCGGCTCAACGGTTGGTGGCTTCGGCCCGACTGTCATGCAGCCGGGTCGATGCGACCGGAATCATCGCGAAGCCGTGGTCCTCGACCAGTTCGGCCTGGACATCGACGATCAGATCGGCCTGAGCGTATGTGTACACGCAGATCTCGGCGTTGCCGGTGGTGTCGATGAACGACATGTTGGCGACGACGTCGCCCGTGCCGTAGTTGACCGTCGACGTGGCCGGCTCGACCCCGCTGTTGAACGTGTCGCACTGGCCGATCGTGGCGTAGCCGTTTGCCTTCGGGTCGACGATGGTGACATTGACCACCGCT
Organism: Ilumatobacteraceae bacterium; assembly: GCA_037969115.1. GTDB lineage: Bacteria > Actinomycetota > Acidimicrobiia > Acidimicrobiales > Ilumatobacteraceae > JBBKWQ01. Next base: position 3,233 of record JBBKWQ010000161.1, on the reverse strand, counting down.
CCGGGACCACCGTTGCCGATGTCGACGCGGCGCACCGTTCCCGCGGCGACTTTCGAGGAACCGCGGGTGTCGATCACGCGTCGTGGTTCGATCATGCGCCAGCCCTGCCCGCTCGACGTCGACAAGGTTCCGACCAGGTCGGCGACGACGTTCGCCTCGGTGCCCACATACGCACAGGTGCGATCGTCACCCCGGCCGTCGACGATTGCGAGGTTCGCCGTTGCGACGTCGGGTCGGTAGTTGAGTGTGGAGTAGGTCGGAGCGTCGGTGAAAGTGCCGCAACGCCCGGCGGTGAGGAATCCATCCGACGACGCGTCGACTGCGGTGAGGTTGACCAGGCCGACGCCGTCGTGGCCGAGCGGAATCGAGTGAACGCTGTTCGTCCGTACCCGGCCGGACGTGCAGTTGCCTGACTCGTCGCACCGGCCCTGATGGCGCGTGTCGTGGAGCCGGGTCGACTCGATGGGTGTGAACCACAACGCCTCGTCACCGGCATTTGCGTCGTCGACGACGAAACCGACGATGTCGATCATGCTGTGCGCCGGCGCCGACCGGTACACGCAGACGAGGCCCGACTCGTCGAGGGGGACCAGCGCGAGGTTTGCCGCGTTTCGACCGACCTCGAAGTTGTTGTTCGACGTCTGACGATCGCCGGTGGCGTGTGCCCCGCAACTCTCGAGCGTGAGGTAGCCGCTCGAGCGGCCATCGGCGGCGGTGAGGTTGACGAGCGCGGCGACGGTACCGCTCGGCGGGTCGAGATCGACGGGGAGCCGCCAACCGGCACTGGGCACGCCGGTGCGGTTACAGGTCTCGACCGTTGCGCCGGCACTGTTGACGACGTCGAGGCAGTATCGGCTCGGATCGTTGCCGAGGTTGAACGCTGCGATCGTCGCGGCCTGGGCCGGTGTGCCGCGGAACTCGAAGTGCGGTGGGTCCCGAGTCACGCTGTTGCGGTCGACGTCGAGGCTCGAACAGCCACCCGACCATCCGTAGCCACCCCAGTAGAGGCCCCACTTCTGAGCGGTTTGGATGACCCAGCGGGGGAGGTCGGTGTCCATCGGTGTTCGGCACGCCGTGACCCCGTCGACCCGGCCGTAGCTGCGGATCGGGTTGGTGCCCGAGTTCATGTCGAGCGCGATGCCGTGCGCGTGGTACGAGAGGTCGTCGATGTCGCCTGACGGGCAACTCCATCCGCCGCTTCCGCTCGTACACCGGAACGAATACGCGCTCGCCCAGCGAACGTGGTACCCGGCGTCCTCGATCTCGGTCATGAAGCCTTCGAAGAGATCGGTCGTGGCGTTGTGGGTCTCCAGCATGTTCGCGGGAAGCCCGCCGAATGAGGCGGTGCTGGTGGTGATGTGATCGGCCTCGTAGTCGGCGAGTGCGGCTGAGCCGCTGTACGTCGATCCCGTCCACGTCCACCCGTCGCCGACTCCGGGCGCAGGCGGAACACCGAAACCCTTCTCGGACGGCTTCGTGTAGTTCATGATGATGCAGTCGGTCACGTCACCGGTGGCGATCGTCGCCGTCGAGCAGGTCGGCGGCGTCACAGGCGTGACCCACGGTGTGTCGTCCGTGGTGTCGATCGGTGTCGCTGCTGCCGCCGGTGAGCCGGCCACGGGGGCAATCGTCGCGACGGTGGCCGCGGCGATGCCGGCCAGGGCAACAGAGAGGGAGCTGAGCAAGAAGCGCATGGTGGCGGAAATCCAATGGACGTCGCCGATGGGCGTCGTCCGGGTAGAAAACTTTCGGCTCGAACCGGGGATTCCTTGAGTAACCCACCCCAGGTCGACCCCCACACCGTAGCGCAACATTACAGTTGTGTGACAACGCGGCGTCGCAGTGAGCGCGGCGAGCACGACCTCCGATTCGAACGACGGGTCGGGAGAGGCGTATCTTGCCGATGTGAAGCCGCTCGCGTTCGGACTCTTCGCAGTGGGCTTCGGTACCAACGTGGCGACGCCGCTGTTCCTGGTCTACGAGACCCGGCTCGACCTGAGCACCTGGATGCTCACCGCCTTGTTCGCGATCTATCCCCTCGGGCTGGCGCCGGCACTCGCCTACGCAGGAGCGGCGTCGGACGTGCTCGGCCGTCGGTGGGTGGTCGCTCCCGGTCTGTTCGTGTCGGCGCTCGCCTCCGCCGTGATGTTGCTCGGTCGCGACCAGGTGGCGCTCCTGTTCGCCGGCCGATTCCTGTTGGGATCGGCGTCGGGTGCAGTGCTGGTGGTGGCCAGCGCTTGGATGCAGGAGCTCGGTGCGAGTCGGCCGATGCTCACCTCCCGGATCATCGGCCTGGTGATGTACGGCGGGTTCGGGCTCGGGCCGCTGATCGGCGGCGTCTTCGGCCAGTGGGGTCCGGGGCGACTCGTCGTGCCCTACCTGATTCACATCTCGCTGATCGTGATCGGGCTGGCGGTGTGCTGGACGATCCCCGAGACGGTCACGGCGCGCCGCGGCCAGCCGATTCGACCGAACCTGGGCATTCCGGACGGGTCGGCGGCGGAGTTCTGGAGGGTGCTCGTCCCGACTGCCTTCGGCGTGTTCGGATTGCCGTCGCTCGCGTTCGGGCTCTTCCCGGTGCTGCTGCGATCCGAGATGGAGTCGGTCGCAGTGTTCGTCACCGGGCTCGTCTTCGTGCTTGCGATGGGCTCGATCGTGCCGGCGCAGGCCTGGGTCGGTCGTGTCGGCCCATACCGCGCGGCGCCTTTCGGTCTCGCGCTCGGTGCCGGTGGCACGGCGGTGGGACTCGTTGCGCTCGTCACTGGCGCGTGGGCGCTCTTCTTTCCGGCAGCGATCCTCATGGGGGCGGCGTCGGGGGTGTCGATGACCGCCGGGCTGCGTCTCGTCGACATCATTACCGAGCCCCGCGAGCGGGGTGCTCTCACGGGCTCGTTCTACGCGGCAGCGTACGTCGGCATGATGATGCCGCTCGCCGTGTCGACCATCGCCCGTGCGTCGAGCTTCGAGGCGGTACACGCGGCGCTCGTGATGGCTGGTGTCGGGGGCGCACTTTGGCTGTTCACCGCGACCAGGACGTTACGCGTGAGCGCCATGTCCTGACCCGCCGAGCGGGCCATGTCGCACCCTCTCGGTAGGGTCGTGCGTGATGTTGTCGACCCGGAAAGTTCGCTGAGATGGCGATCGCGTGTGTCTACTGCGGCGACGCCCACGAGGCCGCTGCCGAGGTGAAGGCGTGTTGGAGCAGACATCAGGGTGACGGTGGCGCCGATGGT
>JBBKWQ010000160.1:0-2891 GCA_037969115.1 Ilumatobacteraceae bacterium | reverse complement strand
CGCCAGCACCGCCGCCACTGCGAGGAGGGCGATTCGCCACGGCGACGAGATCGCCCACGCGAGCCAGGCTCCCGCGGACCGTTCCCTCGGGTCGGGCGCGCCCGGCTGGAGCCCACCGTGATCGGCGTGTTGATCGTGGTCGTGGTCGATGACGGTCATGAGAACGGAGGTGCTCCCGGGCCCGAGAACGGAGGCTCAGGCGACTGCCCCGGATCATAGAACACGCCCTGCGACGTTGCTGAGGCAGGAACCGGCCGGCGGCGCGGCCAGAGCACGAGAGTCGGGGTCATCGCATGGCCGCCCGCGTCAGGAACTGGTGATCGTGCCGTTGACGACCACGAGCACGATCCACCCGGCGGCCACGACAAGGCCGACCAAACCGATGATGAACGCCGCCTTGGCGATTCCTCGCTGGCTCGGGTCCTTCTCGCCTCGGTCGATCGCCTTCATCGACGTCCAGCCCATGATCGTGCCGGGAATCGCCAACACGAATCCGATGCAACAGATCGAGAGGACGAGCCCGGAGATCGACAAGCCGAGCGCCCACCCGGGCGCCGAACTCTTCGGGTACGTCGTTCCGGAGGCCCCGTACGGCGTGTAGCCCGCCGGCGAACCAAATGCTGGCTGGCCGTATCCGCCGCCGGGAGGCGCTCCGTAGCTCGGCGGCTGCTGCCCGTACGCCGGGGGCTGCTGGCCGTAGGTCGGCGGCTGCTGGCCGTAGGTCGGCGGCTCGGAACTCGGTGGTGACGAGAACCCGGCGGCCGCATCGGCTGCGCTGCGGCGCTGTTCGGTCCACAGCGATCCGTCCCAGTACCGCTCCCCGCCCGGCCGTTCGACGTCTGGGTACCAACCCGCTGGCGTTGATCCGGCTCCCATGTTCACTCCCCTTTTCACGCAGCGACATCGGTGCCACTCCGAGGCGGATTCTGACCGCTGCGCCCTCGGCACGCAAGTAAGCACCGATTCTGCGCTCTGGTGCGGCGGCGAACGCTCGAGAGGTGCACTCGCCCGCTGGCGTCGGTGCGACATCGGATGGCAGACTCACGACCGAGAGGGCTGGTGACCGCGGGCGGTCCGACCGGACGGAGGGGCGACCGTGAACTGTCGGACAAGCGATCGTAAACCGGTGCGACTGGTTGTGATACGGGCCACCGCTGTCGCAGCCACGCTCCTGCTCGCATCGTGCGCCGGGTCCTCAACCACACAACCCGAATCCGAGTCGACCGGCATCGCAGCGATGACCACGACGATCGCAGCATCGACGCCGACCACCTCACTCACCACCGCGCTCACCACGACGCCGGAGATCGCGACGACCACGACCACCAGCAGTACGACGGTCGCGCCGCCACCCGTGTGTGTTCCGACGCCCGAACTGACGACCCCATCCGGCCGAGGGGTCACACTGCGCGCCGAAGGACTCAGCGGGCCGTCGCCGGCGATCCTCGTGATCCACGGATACACCGGCACGCCGGCGGGCATCGAGAGAGTCGCCGACCTGACCGCGCCCGGCGAGGCCAATGGCATCGCCGTCGCCTATCCCCACGGGACACCGACCGACGTCGGCGGGCTCGCATGGGACACCGGTGCGCGGGTGTTCGCGAACTCAGGCGTCGACGATGTCGCAGCGCTCGACGAGATGCTCACAGAAATCGAGGCGACCGGATGTGTCGACCTCGACCGCGTCGTCATCACCGGCGAGTCGAACGGCGGCGGCATGACGCTCGCCGCGCTGTGCGACTCGCGCCTCGCCGGCCGGTTCCGCTCCGCCGTCATGGTGATCCCGGCGATCGACGACGGCGTGCTCGAGGGGTGCGGTGACGACGTGGACAGAGCCACGCCACTCATCGCCGTGGTCGGACGTCTCGATCGCACCGCACCGTTCGACGGCGGAAACGGACTGCTTCCACAACTCGACTGGTTCGAGCGCATCGCGACATCGCGCGGTTGCGCAGGCGTCGACGCGGGCGTCGCGATCACCCCGTTCGCCGATCGTTACGTTGCGTCGGAGTGCGGAGCGTGTACCGAACTGATCGCCGTGGCCGACGGACCCCACACGTGGCCCGGTTCACCCGAGGGCAATGGCGACCTCGTGGCCGGGACGTTCGATTTGAACCGTCGCATCGTCGAGGATCTCCTCGCCCCCGAACCCGGCTGCCTCGGCACCCGCTGACCCTCGCCACGGGGACGCGGCCGAAGCACTCCGACGCGCAGAGTCAGGCAAGTGTGGCGGCGATGACGGATCGTCGAGGTCTCGCGTGCGATGGCCCCAAGCGTGATCCACGCATCCGTCGGACCGGGCATGCCATCACCATCGCCCATCGACAGGTAGTGGTCGGAACGGAAGAAGGCACCGAACCCGAGTCTTTCGGCTCGTTGCGCCACCGCGAGCAGGTCGTCGTAGGCGGCGCCCTGTTGGGGCTCGGTGAAGATCGTCAGGTCGGACAACTGCATGGCGAAGCAGCGTACGGCCCGCTCAGGAACGGGCCGACCGATCAGAGAGTGACGACGGCCTTGCCGTGAACCTTGCGATCGGCGATGTCCTGCAACGCCTGGGCTGCGTCGTCGAATGCAAACGGCGGGTAGAGCGGCGGATCCACGGTCCCGGCCGCGGCCATGTCGAGCAGCGTGGTCATCTGCTCGCCGAGCGATGCGGGGAACTTCGCGAGCGACGCGCCCCAGTGAACACCGACGATCGAGTAGCTCTTGAGCAGCGCATGGTTCGTCTTCACCTCGGGGATTCCAGCGACGAAGCCGATCACCAAGAGCCGACCGTCCCAGCCCATGCATCTTCGGACCTGGTGGAACGTGTCGCCGCCGACCGGGTCGTAGGCCACATCCACTCCCCCGTCGGAAGCTTCACGCACGGCGTCCACCCAGTCGGGATTGTC
>JBBKWQ010000159.1:0-10972 GCA_037969115.1 Ilumatobacteraceae bacterium | reverse complement strand
GCCGTCGTGACCGCCCGCGCACAGGCCCTCGCTGGGTTGTCGATGAACGCGATGGTCGACGATCGAAGCCTGGCGTTGCTGCTCGGCGTGGAGGCGCAGCGGATCGACGACTCTGCGGTGGCGCGCGGTGCCATGTTGACCGCTTTGTTCGCTCAACCGTTCCAGCGAACGTCCATCACCACGCCGGCAACGGACCACATGGCGCTCGACGTGGACGATGAGGGAACCGTGGCCGTGGCCAAGCGCGCCGACGGCCTGCTCGATGTCGTCGACCTCGGCACGCGACGGATGCGACACGTCGGCCTCGAGAGTCCTGCCTCCCCGGTCGGTGGCGTCGACGTCGATCGTTCCGGGAAGATGGTGGTCTCGTCGGGAGTGCCCACACAGCGTGGAACCGTGGTGTACGACCTCGACAATGGCGACGAGCTGACGCGAATCCCGAACGACGACGCATTCTTCCACTGGGCGCGGTTCACGCCGGATGGGAAGCAACTTTCGGTCGCCGACGGGTCGGGCATCGTGCGCTTGTACGACACGATGAACTGGGAACAGGTCGCTGAGATCGATACCGGGCTGGGCGCACCGATCTCCGCGACGGCATTCGACTCGACTGGAGCACGCCTGTTCGTGGCGACGATCGATCCGTTCGTGTCGACCGGTCTGGCGAAGATCGTCGTCATCGATGTCGCGACGCGTTCCGTCGAGTTGGGTCCGGTCGACGGGGTCGAACCACTGATCTCGAGCATCGCGGTCGGCCCCGGCGACGACGAGTTCCTACTGGCCGGCTCGTGGATCGACCGCCGAAGAATCGACACCTTAGAGCGCGTCGGTGAACGCTTCGGACAAACCGAGATCGACGGACTGGTCACCCTCGCGGTCGGGCCGACGGGCACCGTAGTGGTCGGATCGCCTCTGGATCTGCGGGTGTTCGACGATGTCGAGACGGCGCAGATGCCGATCGCGGCGGTCTTCGACAGCGGAGCGCCAGGGGTTGCGTTCGTCGGTGACGGGTCCACGCTGGTGACGGCCGATGTCGACGGTTCGGTCTCGACGTGGAATGCGACGGTGACCGACGCCGTCGGCTCTCCCTTGCAGCCGCCGAGTCCAGGACAGGTGAGCTCGTCGCCGGACGGATCGACGCTGATCGTGTGGGACGACGAGCGCGGCGTCGCGTTGTACGACCGGGCGTCGTTGCGGCGCCGTGCCGTGCTCGACATAGAACCGGGCAATCGAGTGGTGGGGGTCGACACCGATGACGCCGGGGAGCGTCTCGTCACGCTGACGTGTCCGTGGGATCCGAGTCGATGCGAAGTCTCGATCGACGTCTGGGAACTCGCCACGGGCCGACGACTCGTCGGTCCCAAGATCGTCGGACCCGCCTGGTCCGGACTCCGCAAGGGCGTCGTGTTCGTCCGAGGCGGAACGCAGGTGGCCGCCGCGCTCGGAACCGGCGTCGTGGGTTTCTGGGACGCCGCCACGCTCGAGGGTGAACCCGGTCGTCCCAAGATGGCGGACCATACGGCGGTCGGTGGGAATGGGATCTTCGCGATCGCCTCGGCTGAGGTCGGTGGTCGTTCGCTCATCGCTGCGCACGACGACCTCGGGCAGTCCGTCGTGTGGGATGTGACCGGCGAACAGCCCACCGTGACCGGCACGCTCGAGAACGCGTTTCGGATGGACTTCGACCCGGACGGCAGGCTGATCACCTCGTCCGGCCCCGGTTCGCTGGTCGTACGCGATTCGTTCACGCTCGAACCGGTCAGCGACGTGATGCCGGGATCGCTGCAGACCGATTCATACGACGTCGCAGACGACGGGACCATGGTTGCGAGCGGAGACTTCGGCGTCATGCTGTGGGATCTGGCCGATGGCGAGGCGCTGACCGGTGCGATTCCCGCCGCGCGATCCGTGCTGGCACCGGATGGATCGATGCTCTACGTCGGCTCCGGGCCGCTCGGTCACGATGTACGAGCGGTGTCCCTGGAACCGGACTCCCTGATCCTCGAGGCGTGTGAGCGCGCGGGCCGGAACCTCACCATCGCGGAGTGGAATCGGGCGATGGGATCGGGCGAGCCGTACCGCTCCACGTGCGAACAGTGGCCGTCCGGCCTGCCCTGATGATGCCCCGGTGGGCGCGGCCGCGCTGAGTACGGTTGGCATCCATGGCAACCCCCAGCCGGACCCTGTCCGAGACCGCGTCCAAGGAGCTGCTGCGCGGGCACGGCGTCCCGATGGCCGTCGAACGGGCGGTCACGTCGGCGATCGCAGCGGGCGAAGCAGCGGAATCGTTGGGCTTTCCGGTGGTCGCGAAGTTGAACGGCGATGGAATCGCCCACAAGACCGAACGGGGGCTCGTTCGTCTCCGATTGGGTGATCGCGCCGCTGTCGAAAGCGCTGCGGCGGAACTACTGGCGGCAGCCACCGCTGACGACGGCGAGGTCACCGTGTTGATCGCGCCGATGGTGCGCGGCAACCGTGAGCTCATCGTCGGGATGCTTCGCGACGCGCAGTTCGGTGCCACCGTGATGCTGGGCGTGGGTGGGATCCTCGCCGAGGCGATCGCGGACGTGGTGTTCCGCCCAGCGCCACTGTCGCGAGTCACGGCGAATGACATGATCGATGATCTTCGCACGCAGCGCCTGCTCGACGAATTCCGTGGCGAGGACGCAGTCGACCGTCAACAGATCGCCGACATTTTGATCGGGCTCGGTCGGCTCGCCGTCGAACGGCCGGACGTGGCGTCTGTCGACATCAACCCGTTGATCATCGACGAATCGGGACGGGCGGTCGCCGTCGACGCACTCGTCGAAGTCGGTTCCGACGCCTCTGTCGGCGTCGAGCCTCGGCCACGCCCGTCCGACGACCGGTTCCGGGCAATCTTCGAGCCCCGTGGTGTGTTGATCGCCGGTGCATCGAGCCATCCCGGCAAGTTCGGGTTCGTGTCGCTCCACAACCTGCTCGCAAGCGGTTACGAGGGCGGCGTCTACGGCACGAACCTCAGCGGCGAGGAGGTTCTCGGCGTCCGAACCGTTGCCGACATCGCCGAACTCCCCGAAGATGCCATCGATCTCGTGTTCGTCTGCACGCCGGCGTCGACCAATGTCGACTTGCTGCGCGCCTGTGCGGCGAAGGGCGTGAAGGCGGCGTTCCTGACTTCGGCGGGTTACGGGGAGGCCGGCGAAGCCGGTCGCGCCGCTGAGATCGAACTCGTGCGTCTTGCCGACGAGTTGGGCATCCTGCTGGCCGGTCCGAACGGCCAGGGTGTGGTGTCGACGCCTGCGAAGTTGTGCGCCCAGATCGTGGCGCCGTACCCACCGGCCGGATCGATCGGCAACGCGAGCCAGTCGGGCAACTTCGTGTCGAGTTTCCTCAACCTGGCGCGGTCGACCGGCGTGGGTGTGAGCCGAGCGGTGTCGGCGGGCAACGCGGCGGCGGTGTCGGTGGCCGACTATCTCGACTTCTATGCAGACGACGACGCGACCCGGGTCGGTCTGGCGTACGTCGAGGGAATCACCGACGGCAGGGGACTCATGGACCGACTCGCCAGCGTGGCCGCACGCCAGCCACTCGTCCTGCTGAAGGGTGGTTCGACCGCGGGCGGGGCGCTCGCAGCCGCCAGTCACACCGGCGCCTTGGCGGCCGACGACAAGGTGTTCGACGGTGAATGCCGGGCAGCGGGAATCACACGCGCATCGACGGTCGAAGGCGCGTTCGAGGTGGCGGCGACGTTCGCGACGCAGCCGATTCCACGAGGTCCCAACGTCGTGATCCTCACGACCGCAGGCGGATGGGGGGTCGTGACCGCCGATGCGGTCACCCGTGACCGTGACCTGCGCCTGTTGGACTTGCCCGACGATCTGCTCGCGGCGATCGACACGAAATTGCCGCCGCGTTGGAGCAAGAACAATCCCGTCGACTGCGCAGGCGGCGAAACCCGCGACACGATTCCGGAAGTGATGGGGCTCATCGCTCGGGACCCGGCAGTCGATGCGATCATCTACCTCGGTCTGGGGATCCAGTCGAACCAGGCGCGCATGATGCGCGAGGGTGGGTTTCATCCCGACCATGGTCTCGATCGAATCGTCGCATATCACGAACGCCAGGACGCGCGATTCGCCGAAGCCGCTGCCGAACTGAGCGACGAGACGGACAAGCCGATCCTCGTGGCCACCGAGCTGGCGGTGGCCGATCCCGACAATGCCGGCCCCGCCGCCGTGCGGGCGTCTGGCCGCCTCTGCTATCCCAGCGGCGATCGGGCAGTGGTCGCCCTCGGCGATCTCTACCGGTATGGGCAGTTCCGGAGCCGCCGTTCACCGTGACACGACGGGCCGAACCACCGATCAACCCGATCGTCGTGCTCGCCATCGCTGCCGCGCTTCCTGCGCTGCTGTTGTTCGGCCTGTTTCGATTGCTCGACGGTATGACGCCGGTCGAGGACGGCGTTCCCGACGCGTCCGAGGTCGTGATCGCCCAGCCGGCGCCACCGGCTGCCGAGCTCACCACGTCGTTGACCTCGATGCGCCGAGCGGCAGGTGCGATCAGCCGTGATCTCAACGTGAACGTGTTTCGAAACGATGTGCAGCCGCTTCTCGGTGCCGTCAACGATCGCTCGTGCGTATCGGTCTCGGTCGACGGAACATTGGTCGGCGAGTCCAACTCGACGCTTCCGGTGATCCCGGCGAGCACGCAGAAGCTCCTCGTCGCCGCCGTGGCGCTCGACGTGCTCGGCGACGACTTCACCTACACGACCGAGCTCGTCGGTGGCCCGATCGCAGCCGGCGTGTTGACGGGCGATGTCTTCCTGGTCGGCGGAGGTGATCCGTTGTTGTCGGGGGAGTGGTACGCCGAATCGTCGCTCGATCGTTATCAGGTCTTCAACATCACGTCGCTCGATTCGCTGGCGGATGCCCTGATTGCGCAGGGCCTCACCCGGATCGACGGCCGCGTGTTGGGTGATGGGAGCCGCTACGACGACGAGTTCTACGCCCCGGGCTGGAGCGAGGGTGCGGCCGGTCTCGAGGCCGGTCCCTACGACGCGCTCCTCGTGAACGATGCGCGAGTTCTGGGCGACGATCTACGCGCCGCCGACCCGAACGAGGCCGGCGCCCGCGAGTTCGTCCGGATCCTGGCCGACAAGGGCGTGACGGTTGTCGGCGGGTCGGGTGTCGGAGTCGCTCCCGCAGGCGCCGGCCAGGTGGCCGCGGTCACTTCCATGCCGATGTCTGCGATCGTGAACGAGATGTTGATGAACAGCGACAACAACACGGCGGAGCTCGTCGTGAAAGAGCTCGGGTTTCAGGCGACCGGCGCCGGTTCTCGGGAGGCTGGTCTGGGCGTGATCGCCGACACCATGGGGTCGTGGGGCATCGACATGTCGCAGGTGGTGCTCGCCGACGGGAGTGGTTTGAGCCAGGCGAACCGGATCACCTGCCCGGCGATGCTGGCCGTTTTGGAGCGTGCCGGCTACGACAGCCCAGTCGGCGCAGGGCTGCCAGTGGCCGCCGAGTCCGGGACCCTGCGCGACATCTTCACCGATTCCGCGGTGGCCGGGAGGCTCACGGGGAAGACGGGCACCCTCGGCAATCCGCCGTACGACCAGGACCCACCCGCTGTGAAGGCACTGGCCGGCTACCTGCCGGTCGACGGTGGTGGTTCGGTCGACTATGTACTGATCCTGAACGGACCGATGATCGACGACCAGCGTGAGTACCGCGCAACCTGGGACCTGCTCGCGACCGTGCTCGACACGTATCCAGCTCAGGCGAGTCCGGCAGTGTTGGGTCCACAATGAGCCGTCGTCAGCCGATTCCGATCCTCGGACTTCTGGCCCTCGCTACGTTGCCGGCGGTGGCGCTCGGCGCCGCGTGGTCGTGGGCGGAGGACGAGGCCGCTGCAATTCCCCCTCCGACGACGTTTCCAGCGCCGGTCGGCGAACCGACCGGCACGCTCTACACGCCGCTCGGCTCGCTTCGGCGTCATCCTGCCCCGCTGGCGGCCGATCGTGCGGCCGGTGACTACCGCGAGATCATCGATCCGTTCCTCGAGTTCGTGCCAGAGGGCTCATGTGTGTCGGTCACGGTCGACGGCAACGTGGTGGCCGCGAAGAACGACGACATGCCGGTGATACCGGCCAGCAACATGAAGCTGCTCGTCGCCGCCGTGGCGCTCGACGTACTCGGCGCTGACAGCACGTTCACCACTGCGGTGTACGGGCCGCCACCTGTCGATGGCGTCGTCAACGGTGACCTCATTCTGGTCGGTGGTGGCGATCCGGTGCTGGCGACGGCGGACGAGCCCGATCCATCGACGTACCCGGCGATCAACACGACCGATTTCGGTCGACTTGCGCAGCAGTTGATCGACGCCGGGATCACGAGCGTCACAGGCTCGATCGTGGCCGACGGCACGCGCTACGACGACGAGTTCTTCGCGCCGACATGGACACCGGAGGTGCGGGGTTTCTCGGCGGGCCCGTACGACGCGCTGATGGTCAACGATGGCCGCAACCGGGGCACGAAGGGTCTGAATCCGGCCCAGTACGCGGCTCAGACGTTGAACACGTTGCTCCAGACCGGTGGGGCCCTCGTCATCGATGGAAACCGGCAGGGGGAACTACCCGCCGAAGGCGTCGTCGAACTGGCGTCGGTCGAGTCGCTGCCGCTCACGTCGATCGTGGAGGAGCTGTTGTTGACGAGCGACAACAACACCGCTGAGATGCTGGTGAAGGAGCTCGGCCATGTGGCGGGAGCGGGCGGCACCCGTGACGCCGGGCTGCTGGTGATCTGGGAGACGCTGGCCACCTGGGGTGTGCCGCTCGAGGGCGTGAACCTTGCCGACGGTTCAGGCCTCAGCCGTGAGAACCGATTGACGTGTACGGCGCTGGCTGATCTGCTCTCGGCGATCGCAGACGACGACGACCCCGACAACGACCTCATCGACTTGCTGCCCGTTGCCGGCGAATCCGGCACGCTCGAGAACGAGTTCGTGGACACCGCCTCTGCCGGGCGCCTGTACGCAAAGACGGGCACGCTCACGGGCGTGAGAGCGTTGAGCGGCTACACCGATGACAAAGCGGGGTCACAGGCCGTGTTCTCGATCGTGCTGAACGACGAGGACGCCTCCGATCCGGCGGTGTACTGGCCGATCTGGGCAGGCCTCACCGCGATCATCGCTGAACATCCGATCGCGCCCGACGACTCTCCGTTCGAGCCGCGAGCCACGGCGTCCGGGTCGTGACTCCGACCCGGATGCGGATGTTTCCGCTCGGATCGGTTTTGCTGCCCGGCTCGATTCTTCCGCTCCACGTCTTCGAGCCGCGTTATCGCCAGTTGGTCATCGACGTGCTGGCCGACGACGCCCGGCCGCCTGAATTCGGAGTCGTGATGATCGAGCGCGGGTGGGAGGTCGGCGGTGGTGACGAACGTACCGGTGTCGGCACGCTGGCGCGGGTCACCGATGTGCAAGCGCTCGACGACGGTCGCTACGCCGTGGTGGCGCTTGGTGTGCAGCGGCTTCGGGTCGTCAACTGGTTACCGGACGACCCCTATCCCTCGGCGGAGGTGGCGCTCCTCGATGACGATGTCGATCCCGATCATCGCTCGCGGCTCGAATCTCGACTGGCCACGCTGCGCGAACGCATCGACGACTTGAACGAACAGGCTCGGGTGCTGGGCGACACCACGCCGGGAAGCGATGTGGAGATCAGTGACGACCCTTCGATCGCGTCTTTTCACCTGATGGCCTTGGCGCCCGTCGGCGACGCAGATCGGCACCGTTTGTTGTGCATCGACGGCATCGACGAACGGCTCGATGAGCTGAATCTCGCGCTCGATGACGCGGCGGCAGTGCTGGAATTCCGTCGTACGTGATAGAAACGAACGCGTATGGCTGACGAACAACAACCGCTTCGAAGAAAAGACGAATCCGCGTCCATCGGCGAGGTGGTCGAGTTCGTCAAGACGTACGCCCGCCAGGAGACGGTCGGCCCACTGAAAGGCGCCGGCAAATGGATCGCCGTCGGAAGCGCCGCAGCGCTGTGCCTCGGGATCGGGCTGATGTTGTTGATGTTGGGCCTCTTGCGGCTGATCCAGTCCGAGTGGGAAGACGTCACCGATGGCCGGCTGTCGTGGATCCCGTATCTGATCGTGCTCGTCGTGACGGCCGGTCTGCTCGTCCTCACCATTTCGCGTATCTCGAAGACCTATCTCAACAAGGAGGCGAAGTAGTGGCGAAGGCCAGCACCCCACCGGCCCACATCAGCCGTGACGATCTGGAGGGCAAGCTCCGGGCGTTTCAGGGCGACGTGCAGAACAAGGTGCACGACAAGAAGCAGACCCTGATGATCGCCGGCGGAGTCGCGATGACGGTCCTGCTGTTGTTGTTCTTCTTCCTCGGCAAGCGGTCGGGAAAGAAGAAGACGACGTTCGTCGAAATTCGCCGTATCTGACATGCCCAAAGTTCCACCGAGCCTGCGCCCCGGTCGGATCATCCGCCGCAAGGCGATGCGTCAGGGCATCCGCGGATCGAGTTCTTTCTGGAAGTTCGTCGCCGTGGTCGTGTTCGGCAGGTCGACCATCAAGAAGATCTTCGGCAAGAACGAAGAACTGGTGACGAGAGAGGTTTTCAGGAGCGGGGGTTACATGACCGTCGAGCCGGTCAAGCTCATGACGCGCCGCGATCGCAAGAAAGCCAAAAAGCTCGCCTCGTGATCGTCACGTTTCGGAATCCTCGACGCGAGGTGTTGGTCGAGGGGTCTCGCACGGTGAACGGTTTGCTCGACGAGTTCGACCTGAATCGTGAGTCGCATCTGGTGATGCGCAATGGCACGCTGGTGCCGGGCGATGCGCGCCTCGACGATGCCGACATCATCGAGGTCCGCCCAGTCATATCCGGAGGCTGACATCAACATGAGTTCGTCGACATGAATCAGTCGAAGTGTCGCGTATGCCGCGAACCTGCTGTGATCGATCTGCCGCGCCACAATGCGAACTTCTGTGCCGAGCATCTTCAGCAGCTGTGTCGTCGGCAGGTCGAGAAGGCGATCGGCGATTTCGCGATGCTCGACAAGACCGACCGGATTCTCGTCGCCGTCAGCGGTGGCAAGGACTCGTTGGCCGTGTGGGACATGTTGGTGGAGTTGGGATACGTCGCCGATGGTGTGTACATCGGACTCGGGATCGCCGAATACAGCGACGAGAGCGGCAGAGTGGCTCAGGCCTTTGCCGACGAGCGTGGGCTGAAGCTGATCACGATCGATCTTCGCGACGAGTACGGCTACGACGTGCCCACCGCCGCCAAGGTCACCAAGCGCGTGCCGTGCTCGGCGTGCGGGCTGTCGAAGCGACATCTGTTCGACAAGGCGGCACTCGACGGCGGATACGACGTGGTCGTCACCGGTCACAATCTCGATGACGAGGCCGCCGTCCTGTTCGGCAACACGTTGCGATGGGACATCGACTACCTGGCTCGTCAGTTCCCGGTGCTGCCCGCTCGACACGGGTTTCCGAAGAAGGTGAAGCCGCTCGTCCGCCTGACCGAGCGCGAGACGGCGGCGTGGTGTGTCGTGCGTGGCATCGACTACCTGATCGAGGAGTGCCCGATGGCATTCGGCAACAAACACCTTGCCTACAAGGACGCGTTGAACGCGATCGAACGCGAGTCGCCCGGGTCGAAGGCGTCGTTCCTACTCGGATTTCTCGAACGGCTCTCGCCCGTGCTGGCAGGGCGTTCCGATGCCGCGGTCGATGGATTGAACGATTGCAGCGTGTGTGGCGCCCCAACGACGGCAGACGTTTGTGCGTTCTGTCGTCTCAGTGAGCGCGTGACCGGTCATGATCCGGTTCCGGTTGAACTGGTGTTGCACAACAAGGCGGCTCGGAAGGCCTATCTAGCCCGTCAGGGGGAACCGGCATGACTGCCGAAATTGAGTTCGGCGAGCGCGTGATGCTGCTCGATCAGAAGAAGCGAAGGTACCTGGTCACGTTGACCGAAGGCGGCGAGTTCCACAGCCACGCCGGTTTCGTCACACACGACCAGATCGCCAACCAATCCGAGGGTGTCGTGGTCAAGTCGACCAAGGGTGCCGAATACACGGTCATCCGTCCGACGTTGGAAGACGTCGTAGTCGAGATGCCACGCGGCGCACAGGTGATCTACCCGAAAGACCTCGCGCCGATCTGCATGCTGGCCGACATCGGCCCGGGCATGAAGGTGTTCGAGAGCGGCATCGGCTCGGGAGCGCTGTCGATGACGATGCTGCGCTACGGCGCCGAGATCGTCGGCTACGAGATCCGAGACGATTTCGCGTCACGGGCGACGACCAACGTTCGTGAGTTCCTGGGCGAGGCGGCGCTCGACCGCTACGACGTGCACATCGCGAGCAGCTACGAGGGAATCGACGGTGCACTCGGCCCATTCGACCGGGTCGTGCTCGACCTTCCCGAACCGTGGCAGGTGGTGCCCCATGCTGAGTACGTGCTGCGGCCCGGCGGCATCCTGCTCGCGTATACACCGTCGATCACGCAGGCGGTACAGACACGTGAGATGTTGAAGGGCCGATGGATCGACGCTCGCACGATCGAGGTGCTGCACCGCAGTTGGCACATCGAAGGTCAGGCCGTGCGGCCCGACCACCGCATGGTCGCCCATACCGGTTTTCTCACGGTGGCGCGTTTCCTCGGTAAGTCGGGTCGCGATGCAGCGCTCGCCGCCGCCGCTGCCGCCGACACGACACCCGAGGCGTAGCTACACGATCTTGGCGGGCAATCGTGCAAACACGGTCGAGTCATGGCCGGGGATCAGCGTTGACACGACAGTGCCGGTTCAGTGGAGAAGTAGGAGAAATATCCTGGTCAGGGTTGTGAATAGAACGTGTGTTCGATATGATGGTTTCATGTTCGGCGACGTCGTGGAACAGCTCGGGAACCTCGGTCACGCCGATCTGGATGCCCGCATCCGGGTCTTGGAACTCCAA
>JBBKWQ010000158.1:0-2755 GCA_037969115.1 Ilumatobacteraceae bacterium | reverse complement strand
CTCGTCGACGCCCGTCTGCGCCGCGACCACGATCTCGCATTGTCGTGGTTCGAGCCGATGCAAGTGATCGACTCCACCCCAGGCTGTCGAGTGATCGACATCGCCGACACGTTGTCGATCACGATCGGCGGAACCAGCAAACTCGTCGACCGAATCCAGAACGCCGGCTGGTGCGAACGCTCACCGAACCCCGACGACGGCCGCTCATCGACAATCAGGCTGACCCGGTCGGGGCGACGACTCCTCACAGCAGCGCAACGCAGCTTCGCCGACGAACTCGACCAGCGGCTTGACCAGTCGTTGTCGACGAGCGAGCTGCAACGCTTCGCCGCAACCATCCACAAGCTACGCACCCACGTTCACGAGCAACGAAGGAGCGCCTGACCATGACGACGACCCCGGCCACGATGCGAGCCGTCGTACTCGACGCCCCCGGCCCACCCGACGCGCTCCAGGTCCGCGCACTCCCCATCCCGACACCGGAAGCGGGTGAGGTGTTGATCAAGATCGAGGCGTTCGGCCTGAACCGCTCCGAACTCCACACCCGCCTCGGTCTCGCTGACGGCGTCACGTTTCCGCGCGTCCTGGGCATCGAAGCCACCGGCACCGTCGCCGCGTGCCCCGGAGGCGAGTACACGGTCGGTCAACAGGTCGCAGCGTTGATGGGTGACATGGGACGCACCTACAACGGCGGGTACGCCGAATACACCCGTGTCCCCGTCCGGCAGGTGGTGCCGTTCACGAGCAGCCTCGACTGGGCGACGCTCGGAGCGGTGCCCGAGATGCTCCAGACCTCACACGGCTCACTCACGATCGGACTCGACGCCCAACCCGGCCAGTCGATCCTCATACGCGGCGGCACGTCGTCAATCGGGATGGCCACCGCATTGCTCGCCAAACGACTCGGCATGACCGTGCTGTCCACCACCCGCAATCCCGATCGGGCCGACGCCCTCCGCCAAGTGGGTGTCGATCACGTCCTCGTCGACGACGGCAACATCGCCGAACAAGCGCGCACGATCTTCCCTGACGGCGTCGACGCCGCACTCGAACTCGTCGGCACCCCGACCCTCCCGGACACGCTGCGAGCGACCCGGGTTCACGGGGTCGTGTGCTTCACCGGGATGCTCTCCAACCAGTGGACCGTGCGGGACTTCTACCCGATCGAGTACCTCCCACGCGGGGTCCGCCTCACCGCCTACGGCGGAGATGCCACCGACCTTCCCGCTCAGGTCCTTCAGGACTTCCTCGATGCCGTCGCGGCCGGCGACGCCATCGTGCCGATCCATCGCACCTACCGCCTCGACGACATCGCATCGGCGCACGCCGACATGGAGGCCGGGAGCGCCACCGGCAAACTCGTCGTTCTGCCCTGACACCAACTCACTGGGCAATCGCGGGCCCAGGCGCGAAGTGCGGAGCTCCGGCTGTCGGTTGGGTAGCGCATAATCACGATGTGGAGCGAGGCTGCGACCCGTCCGCTAACGGCACATCTTCGGGCGGCGAGGCGCTCGGAAACGTGCGATCAAGAGTTGCGCAGTTACGAGATGCCGTCGATCCACTTCGAGCAGAACTCGCATTCCTGACCCTGCAGCCGATGTATCTCGTGGAGCCGCTTGATCGCAAGGTCCGTCCAACCGTTGAAGCCCATGATGACGTCCTGGACGCGTTGTGCAATCGTGAGGTCTTCGACGTTCTCGCGGCCGACACCTTCATCAAGGAGCCGTTCGATCTCCGCGAGTTGCGCCTCCGCAGTTGGTTTGGTCACGAGCGCATAGTGCCCGCTCTTGCGCGCACGCACAAGTCGCACACAGCCGGGAGTCGCCCGATCAGAACTGCAAGCCGCAGGAACCACCAGCACAGCGAAAGAACGGCACATATCGATCATCAACCTCGGCGACCAGAGGCGCTCAGATCAGCGACCAGAACGCTCCGTTCGAGTCCGACCTCGACCGTGATTTCCGGGCACTCGGCTTGGGCCGATCTGTGCGGGTCGATCCTGCTTCGGGGGCGGGTTATCGATCGATGTTATGGGGCGCCCTCAACCGGCACTTTGATGACGTGTCGCTCGAAACGTGGCCGGCGAACACCGACGAGTCGTTGTCCTGGAAGCCCGGATACACAACCGTCCACTGGGGGCGTGAATTGAGCGAGTGTCAGATGGTGCGCTCGGCCTGCGGCCGGTCGGGTCGGACGCCTCCGTGACCGCGCTGGAGCGCGACCGCCCGGGCGCTCCCGACGAGTGCGCGATGATTTCGATGGTGGAGGCCGTGCAGTTGCTCGGACCGGTCACGTTCGTCGACGACGAGGGGCGTCCGGTCAAGCTTGGTGGTGAGAAACCGCGCGCGATCTTCGCGATGTTGGCGTTGCACGCTGGCCGGGTGGTGAGCGTGTCCGGGCTGATCGACGGCGTGTGGGGCGACGCAGCGCCCGAGACCGCCACGAATACGCTCCAGGTGAACGTCTCCTCGCTCCGTCGGGTCCTCCGTTCGAGCACGTCCACCATCGACCGGGTCGACGGCGGCTACCGGCTCGCGATGCTGCCCGACGCCGTCGACGCCCACCGGTTTGAGGCGGCGGTAGCGGAGGGCCGTGCCGCCCGCCGGAGCGGTCGCCTTGATCGTGCATGCGAGCGACTCCACGCGGCCCTCGAGATGTGGCGGGGTACACCTTTCGACGGGATCGAGGCGCCATTCGCGACCTCCGCGCGACCGGCGTTCGAGCAACTTCTGGCGCCCGCCATTGTCGAGCTCGC